>JAXDFO010000058.1:0-21223 GCA_034665545.1 Blastocatellia bacterium | reverse complement strand
AGTTTTTCTCTCATCCTTCATCCTTCCGACTTCATACTTGCGTTTCAGCTTCATTGGAGACGACTTCGCCGTCGGGCATGATGATGTGTGTGTGGTCCTTTGTGACGTGTTCGCCTTCGATGGTGAGTTCTTCGCCGTCGGGCATGGGGACCGGGAGGTCGTCGAGCCAGCGTTCGGCGTCAATGGCGGCCATGCAGCCGGTCCCGGCGGCGGTGATGGCCTGGCGATAGAAGTTGTCCTGCACGTCGCCGCAGGCGAAGACGCCCGGAATGTTGGTCGCCATCGAATGGCCCGAAGTCTGTAGATAGCCGACCTCGTCCATATCAAGCTGTCCCTTGAAGAGTTCTGTGTTCGGCTTATGACCGATGGCTATGAAGACGCCCTCGCAATCGAAGATGCGCTCCTCGCCTGTTTGCAGGTGGCGCAGGCGCACGCCCGTCACGCCCTCGGATTGATGGCCCAGGATTTCTTCGACCGCAGTGTTCCAGATGAATTCGAGCTTGGGATTTTTGAACGCCTTGTCCTGCATTATCTTCGAGGCGCGCAGGCGGTCGCGCCTGTGGACCACGTAGACTTTCGAGGCATAGCGCGTGAGAAAGGTCGCTTCCTCCATCGCGGTATCGCCGCCGCCGACGACGACCAATCGCTTGTTGCGAAAGGCCGGAAGCGGGCCGTCGCAGGTGGCGCAGGCGGAGACGCCGTTGCCGCCGAAGCCGTCCGGCACTTTGGCTTCGCCGGGAATGCCCAGCCACTTGGCGGACGCGCCAGAGGCTATAATCAAGGTCTCGGCCTTGATGATGCGCTCGTCAGTATAGAGCGTGAAGGGCCGCTTCTTTAAATCAACTTTAGTAATCCAGGCTTCCATTATCTCCGCGCCGAAGCGCACGGCCTGGTGTCTCATCTCTTCCATCAGTTTCGGGCCGTCTATGCCGTTGGCGAAGCCGGGATAGTTTTCGACATCCGTGGTAATCATCAACTGGCCGCCGGGGGCCGTCTGCTTTGCGGTGTCTGCGGGGGCATCAATCACGAGCGGTTCGAGGTTGGCGCGCGCCGAATAAATGGCCGCCGTCAGTCCGGCGGGGCCGGTCCCGATAATCACCACTTCCCTGTGGATGGTCTCTTGAGTCATAGGGGTTTAATTAATCTCCTTGTCTGACGGAGCAAGATGTTTAATAATCTGACACGCAACATATAGCCTTTTCGGTTGCGCCTATAGTATAACTACTCGCGCAACGGTAGTCGAACAGGGCATGAGGGTCGGACGGCGCATGAGGGCTTTCCCGTCCACATTCTCCACTGACGACCGACCGCATGAACGCCCGGAAGAACAGACATTCAGGGAATATCTTGAGCACAAACGAGAGCAGCACGCGCGCGCCGCACAACCTTCAAACTATCGCCGTCATCGGCGCGGGCACAATGGGCCACGGCATCGCACAGATGGCCGCCAGCGCCGGTTATCTGGTCATCCTGCGCGACCTGGATAAGGATTCGCTCGCTCGCGGCATACGCGCCATCGAGCGCAATCTGGCGAAGGGCATCGAACGCGGCAAGCTCACGGAAGATGACCGGGACCAAACTCTCCAACGCATACGCGGCACAGTGCATCTCTCGGAAACAGCCCGCGCAGACCTCTTCATAGAAGCCGCGCCGGAAATCCTGGACCTGAAACAGTCCATCCTGCGCGAGGTCGAAACGGAGGCGAGCGGCGACTTCATCTTTGCCACCAACACCTCTTCGCTCTCCATCACGGAGATAGCAAAGGTCTCCCGCCAGCCTCAGAGAATCGTCGGGATGCACTTTTTCAACCCGGTTCACATCATGCGCCTGTTGGAAATCGTGGTCGGACGAGAGACGAGCGATGAGACGGTTGAGGCGGCGCGCGAAGTTGGCCGTCGGATGAAGAAGGAGCCTATCACGGTGCGCGACGTGCCCGGCTTCGCTTCGAGCCGTCTCGGCGTCGCGCTCGGACTCGAAGCCATGCGCATGCTCGAACAGGGCGTGGCGAGCGCGCAGGATATAGACAAGGCGATGGAACTCGGTTACAACCACCCTATGGGTCCACTGCGCCTGACGGATTTGGTCGGCCTCGACGTGCGACTCAACATCGCGGAGTATCTACACCGCGCGCTCGAATCGGAAACCTTTCGCCCGCCTGAGATTTTGCGTCGCCTCGTACAGGAGGGCAAGCTCGGCAAAAAGAGCGGCGCGGGTTTTTATCAATGGGACGAGAATCAGTGAGCAGTAGAGAGAGAAGACAGCTTGCCTCTTATCATCGCTGACCACTGACGGCCACGCACTGACCACTACTTTATGAGCACACCGATCAACAACGAGGAGAGACGCTTCGCGTTGCGCATGGCGTTGCGCCTGCCGGTCGTTGTTTCAGGGCGCGCGGAGGACGGAGCGGCCTGGAGCGAGCCGACCGAGACGGACGACATCTCGACCAGTGGCGCGCTCTTTCATCTCAACCAGCGAGTCAATCGCGGCGAACGTCTGTACCTGCGCGCGCACAGGCCCGACGGCGCGCCCATCGAAGTCACGGCGACGGTCGTGCGCGTCGCCCCGGCGATTTACGGCACGGCGCGCGTCGGCGTCTCCATCAGCGAGCCTGTAGAGAACTGGCTGCGCCTCTTCGTCTCCTGGGTCGCAGACGAGCAGCCCACCCCGCCCGACCCCGAAAGCGATTCTTCCGCGCCGGAATAAATCTTTCATCCGTTCTGGACCAGCAATCACACATCACTAATTCCGCGTCGTCTCTCGCTTTGCTCTCGCGGCGGCGATTGACGAGTTTAGTATCGAAGCTTTACGATTCGTTTTTCTCAATCAATATCGCCTGGAGTAAAACCAATGGCCCAATCTTATGAGACCCTGCTCGTCGAACGCCGCGAGCGCGTCGCCATCGTGACTATCAATCGCCCGGAAAAAAGAAACGCTCTCAACATACAGACGCGCGCAGAGGGCGCGGCGGTCTTGGATGAACTGCGCGACGATGAATCAATCGGCGTCATCGTCTTCACGGGCGCGGGCGACAAAGCCTTCATCGCGGGCGCGGACATCGCGGAGTTCGCGGGGCGCACCGCCCTCACACAACGCGACGTGATGATGGGCCGTTCCCTCTTCACCGCGATTGACGCTTTTCCCAAGCCCGTCATCGCCATGATTAACGGTTACTGCCTCGGCGGCGGCAACGAGCTCGCGCTCGCCTGCGACCTTCGCATCGCCAGCGAGACGGCCAGCTTCGGCCAACCCGAAATCAATCTGGGCATCATCCCCGGCGGCGGCGGCACGCAACGCTTGACGCGCCTCGTCGGTGAAGGCAAGGCGATGGAGCTCATTCTCACGGGCGAGATCATAGACGCACAGACGGCCCTGCGACTGGGCCTCGTCAACATGATCGTGCCCGCCGCAGACCTGCAAGGCAAGACGCTGGAGATAGCCAATCGCATCGCCGACAAAAGCCCCGTCGCCCTACGCATGGCGAAGGAGGCCGTCAAGCTCGCCTCGCGCTCAAACCTGGATGAAGGACTGCGCCGCGAAGTTGACCTCTTCGCCCTCTGCTTCTCCAGCCAAGACAAGGATGAGGGCGTCAAAGCATTCCTCGAAAAACGCAAGCCCTCGTTCAAAGGCAAGTGATGCGTATTGTCATCTTCATCATCGGCGTTCTGGTCGCAGCCCTCGGCGGCGTCATGGCCTACCGCGCGCTCTTCCTTGAACCAGACACGACCATCGTCATCACCAACACGAATGTTCACCAATACCCGAACACTTTGCGCGTCCTGGGCGGCCTGCTCCTACTCGTCGTCGGCGCGGGCATAGCCTTCTTCGGCGCGCGCCGTAGACGCGCCTGAAACGCGCTTGACTCGCTTTCACGCGCTACGCTACTCTGTCTCTTCCCGCGCCCGCGCGCGACGCGTTTCCACCCAACCAAAGGGGCCGTAGCTCAGCTGGGAGAGCGCATGACTGGCAGTCATGAGGTCAGGGGTTCGATCCCCCTCGGCTCCACCATTATTTCAATAAGTTTAGGGGCAGCCATCGGGCTGCCCCTAACTCGTTTGGGTCACTATAGTGTCACGCCTCCGTATTGCGGTCCACTTTATTTTAAGTGGCTGTGAGGATTGAAGTTTCCTGCCTTCAACGGCTGTCTATCCGGCCCCTTGTGGGGGTCGTCAAGAATTCCTCAAGAATATCTCAAGGGTAATTCTTATCCTGTAGACATCGCAACAGAGGATGCCGCCGGAAATGAGAGGCGACTGATGATTGTGGAGTCAACTACTACAGGAGATAGTAAGATGTCACGGAGAATCGGGAAGCAGAGAAATTTAAAGAGCCTTTCACACTTGAGAATATTGCTGGTCCTGGCGGTCGGCCTGGGCTTCGCGCTATGTGCCGTCATGGGGCTGGCGGCGACGACGCCCGCCAGCGGCACGCTTTCGCCCTCGAATCCTTCGATTCAGTTTCAGGGCGGGCCTTTCCCGGTCTCGAATCCTTCAAGCCCCATTGGCGCGACGCCTCCCGTTTGCGTTGACCAGACGTGCGGCGTCTTCGCGCTGGCGATTAATATTCCGACCGGTGACACGAACCAGTATAACGTCAAGGTCTCCGTTCGCTGGACCGATAGCGGGACCGCGACGACGCAGGGCGCGACCTCTTCGGACTTCGATGTGTTCGTTTACCAACCCAGTGGGCCAACGGGCACGAGCGCGGGGTCGCAGGGCCCCAACGCCAACCCGCAGGAACTCCAATTCACGGCGGCGACGGGCAACTACACTGTCTACGTAGTGCCCTACGATGTCGCGCCGGACGTGCCCTTCAACGCCACCGTCACCATCAACAAGGTGGATGCGAATCCGGCGGCGACGCCGACGCCCCCGCCCCCGCCGCCGGGGACGCCTCTCTTCAACGCCTACCTGTCGCCGCAGGGAGTCGGAGACGGCGCGGGCGAGCCTTCCATCGGCTCGAACTGGAAGACCGGAAAGGTGCTCTACTATGGCGGCTTTCTCTCTTACATGCTGCGCGTCACCTTCGATGATACGGTCGCGCCCGCGCGTGCCCTCTGGGAACAGAAGGACGTGCTCCTGGCTGCGACGCCACGCGCGCTCGGCGACCCGATCCTGTTCACTGACAGGGAGACGGGCCGCACCTTCATCTCTCAACTTGAAGGCGGCACGAAGCAGAACACTATGGACATCACGGACGACGATGGCGAGACCTTGCAAGTCAGCATAGGCTCAGGCATCAACTCCGGCGTGGACCACCAGACGCTCGGCGGCGGTCCCTTCGCGCCCGGCCTCTCCAGCCTCAACAGTTACAAGAACGCCGTTTACTATTGCGCACAGGATGACGCGGCTGCCAACTGCGCTATCAGTCTGGACGGCGGCGTGACCTTCGGCCCGGCTGTGCCCATGTACACGCTGGTCCAGTGCGGCGGCATTCACGGCCACATCAAGATCGCGCCCGACGGCACTGCATACTTGCCCAACAAAGGTTGCGGCGGCAAGCAGGCCGTCGTCGTCAGTGAGAACAACGGCATCAACTGGGAAGTGCGCGAAGTTCCGGGTTCGACGACCGGACAGTGGGATCCGTCCGTGGGCGTCGCAACCGACGGGACCGTTTACTTCGGCTACGACGCGGCTGACGGACATGCTCGCGTGCAGGTCTCTCATGATAAGGGCAAGACCTGGACGCAGCCCTATGATGTCGGCGCGCAGTTGGGCATCAACAACATCATCTTCTCGGCGGTCGTCGCGGGAGACCCGGATCGCGCCGCCTTCGCCTTCATCGGCACGACGACCGGCGGCAACTACAACGCCAGTGACTTTAAGGGAGCCTGGTACATGTTCGTCGCCAGCACGCTCGACGGCGGGCAAAATTGGACCACCGTCAACGCCACGCCGGGCGACCCCGTTCAGCGTGGCCGCGTCTGCACGGACGGCACGACCTGCGCAGCCCCCGGCGGCGGCGGCGACACGCGCAACCTCTTGGACTTCATGGATGCGACCATAGATGAGAAGGGACGCGTGCTGGTCGGCTACGCGGACGGCTGCATCACGAGCGGCTGTATCCAGGGAGACAAGAACGGCGACGGCACAGTTGATACTCAGGACAACGACTTCGCATCGAAGGCCGCGATTGTGCGCCAGACGGACGGCAAGCGTATGTTCGCCAGGTTCGATGTCATCGGCCCGGTTATTCTCGCGCCGACGCCGCAGAACGACGCGGCAGAGGCGCATGAGAATCGTTCCGTTGATATTGACGTGCTCGCTAATGACACGGACCCGAACGGCCAGTCGCTGACCATCTCAGCCGTGACGCAGGGCGCGAACGGCTCCGTCGTCAACAACGGCAACAACGTGACCTATACGCCTTACCATAATTTCAGCGGCGACGACGCATTCACCTACACAGTCCGCAACGATAGCGGCCTGACCAACACCGCGACGGTGAGGGTCAGCGTCGCGCCAGACTGCGCGCCGACCGCGACCGGCAGGTTCTTCGATAACGTGGAGGGAGCGAACCCTGGTTATAGCGTCTCCAACAACCGCACGACGGGAGGATGGGCCCAGACGAGCGACCGCACGGCGCACAGCCCCGGCAAGGCTTGGGTCGTCGGCGACGAGCAGCCAGGACTGCCGCAGGGCACGCAGAAGGATGCGAGCCTGACTCTGCCCGCGCAGGACTTGACCTCCACGAGCGTCATGACCTTCTGGCATAACTACGACTTCGCCAGATTCCTGGCGAGCACCCCGGCCACCGCCTACCAGAGCGGCGGCGTTATAGAAATCTCCGCAGACGGCAGTAACTGGATTGACCTCGGCGGCTTCATCACGACGGGCGGTTACAACGGCAAGGTATCCGACACTGCGATGAATCCGCTCAAGGGCCGCCCGGCGTTCGTCGGTTCAAGCGACGGCGATACGGGCCTGGGCCGCATAGATGCCATGAAGAAGGTGACGGTCAATCTGGGCGCGGCTATTCAAGCCAAGTACGGCGCGACGCAACTGCGCGGCGCGAAGATTCGTTTCCGCCTCGGCGGCACTTTCCAATTGCTCATCGGCGGCATACAGGGAACCGGCTGGTCCGTTGACGACATAGAGGTCGCCAACACTCTTCAGCCCGGCAAGTGCAACAGGCCGCCGACGGCTGTCAACGACACGGCCACCACGACGCAGAACACGCCCGTCCGCATCAACGTCTCGGAGAACGACTCCGACCCGGACTTCGACGCCCTGACGGTGACGAGCGTGGGCCCACCCGCGCACGGCTCCGTGAACATCGTCAATAGCAACACTGTCAACTATGCGCCCGGCACAAACTACGTCGGCAACGATAGCTTCACCTACACCATCAGCGACGGCCACGGCGGGACCGCCACCGCCACCGTCAACGTCAACGTCACTCCATAACAGACCGCGCTGACGCTGACGCTCATCAACATGGAAACAGGGGCAGGATATTTCCCGCCCCTGTTTTTTTACACGCGAGCCTCTGTGCTAACTCTGCGCTCTCTGTGTCTCTGTGGTGAACGCCTCTTTCCATAATCCTCAATCGAATTTGAATCACCTTCAATGATTTTAAGATGACGGCTTAGCTCGCCCCTCATGTTAGACTGCTGACCTCGCATCTATGCTCGCTGGTCACGTTTCAACTTCAGAGGCAGCGGATGGACCATCTCTTAATCTTGACAGGCTCGCTACCCAGGCTCGGCCCGCTCTCAGCCGCGTCTGTGCTCGCGTTCGGCTTCGTGCTGGGCCTCAAGCACGCGGTCGAAGCGGACCATCTGGCGGCGGTCTCGACCATCGTCAGCGAGCGCAAGAGCCTGCTCAGTTCGTCGCTCGTCGGCGGGCTCTGGGGCATAGGCCATACCATCTCGCTGCTCATCGCTGGCATCCTCGTCATGCTGCTTCAGGTGAAGATTAGCGAGCGCATGGCGCAGGCACTGGAATTCTGTGTCGGGCTGATGCTGGTCGCGCTGGGCCTCAACGCCCTCAGAAAACTTTTGCGCCACGGCCCCCCGCACCTGCACGCGCACCGACATGGCGGACGCGCGCACATTCACCCGCACCTGCACGACGGCTCGCCTGAGACAGGCCCGCACACACATCACGGCGTTCGTCTTGATGAGCATCAGAGTTCGCGTCTAGGCACGCGCCCGCTTCTCGTTGGGATGGTCCACGGCTTCGCGGGCAGCGCGGCCCTCATGTTGCTCGTCCTCTCGACCATCAACTCGCCGCTCGTAGGGATGCTCTATATCATCGTCTTCGGCGCAGGCTCTATCGGCGGCATGATGATGATGAGCGCGCTCGTAGGGCTGCCCGTTCATTTCACGGCCTCGCGCTTTACGCGCGCCAACCTCGCCCTGCGTTGCGTGGCCGGTCTCTTCAGCCTCAGCTTCGGCCTCCTGATGGTCTACAGGATAGGCGTTACGGACGGCCTCTTTCGTTGATGCGCGCGTGACACATAAGCCTGACTTTCAACCGTCAGGCGAATGTGAGGTTGTGCGCTGGTCCTTCGTTTCCGCTTCCCTTATAATCCTTCAAACCCCGAATCATCTTCCCCGCTTAACAACAGAGATGCCATGAATATGGGACATCTTTTTTGTAACCACATGCCCGGTTGAAGCGTCGTTCAACTGTTGCGCGGGAGTCGCACTCTGTTCAACCTGAAATTAGATAACAAGCAGAAACGGATTTGAAATGAAAAATTATTTGATTATCTGCGCGCTGGCCGCGCTCGCCCTTGTCGCCAACGTAGACGCGCGCGCGCAGACGACCGCCGGGAAGGCTGCAAACGTAACCGCTCAAGCTCAAACTCAGTCGCGCGTCGTCGGTGAAGTGACGGCCATTGATGCGACGGCGCGGCAGGTGACTGTCAAGACTGAGGACGGCAAGAGCGTCGTCGTCTCTACCATCGAGAGGACCGCCGTCCTGCGTCTTCCGCCCGGCGAGGCGACCGCCGAGAAGGCCGTCAAGATAACTCTCGCGGACATCCACGCGGGCGACCGCCTCTTCGCGCGCGGCGAGATGGCCGCCGACGGCAACTCTTTGAACGCGCGTCAGGTCGTCGTCACCAGCAGCAAGGGAGGAGCGCAGGCGGCTGCGGGGCGCGACGAGAGGCGCAGGCCCGGCATCAATGGCCGCATCACTGCCATCAACCCGCAGACGAAAGAGATTACCCTGGCGACGCGCTCGCGCGATGGCGCAGGCTCTATCACGTTGGCCGCGAATGGCAACGTGCGCTATCTACACTACGCGGCGGACAGCATCAAGTTGAGCGATGCTACGCCTGGGTCGTTCGCTGATTTGAAGGTCGGAGACCAGGTGCGCGCGCGCGGCGAGACGAGCGCGGACGGCACGCGCTTCGTGCCCGAAGAGATAGTCGCAGGCTCTATCATCAGGACCGGAGGCACGGTCACGGCAATCAACGCCGCTTCCAACGAACTCACAGTTAAGAATAACCAGACGGGCCAGACCATGACCGTCACCATCGGCGCGAGGTCAAGCCTGCGCCGCATCCCGCCGGATGTGGCCGCGACGTTGGCCCAAAGAAGAGTGCAAGACGGCGCGGGACGCAACGGCGCGACGAATAATGGTCCAGCCAACAACGGTCAAGCGAATAATGGGTCAGTGAATAATGGTCCAGCGTCGCCGCGCGCCGACGGAGCCAGAGGCGAAGGAAGAAGAGGCGAGCGAGGAAGCGGCGGCGGTGGCGGCGGCAGAAATTTTCAAGAGATGCTCGATAGCTTGCCTCTCATCACGCTCGCTGATTTGAAGAAAGGCGATGCTGTCTTCATCATCGGGACGCCCGGCAACAATGCTTCGCGCGCGACCGCCGCCACACTCATCACGGGCGATGCGGAATTTCTGGACCGCTTACAACAGTTCCAGGGTCGGCCCAATCGTGACGGGCGCAACGCGAGTCCGGGCTTGCCCGGTGATGTGCTCGGCGGAGGCGGGGCCAATCGTGACCAGCCTCAGACACCGCCGCGCCGTGAACGGTAAGCGAATCAGTCTTAAAGAATAGGACCAGGGGAACAATGCATTTACTCAATAGCTCTTTAGGGCGAATAGCTCGACTGGCGTTCGTCACTCTCTTGTTATGCTCTTTCGCGGGCGTCTTGTTGGCCCAACAATCTTCCGGCACTTTGCGCGGGCAGGTGGCGGATGAATTCGGCGGGCTGATTATCGGCGCGACCGTCACCGTGGCGGACCAGAACGGCGTGCAGAAGACCGCGACGACACACGCTGACGGGCAGTACGTGTTCAGTTCCCTTCCGCCCGGTCGCTACACTCTCAACGCGACGGCCCCCGGCTTTTCTCCTTATGACAACGCGGGCGTGGAGGTCGCCGCAGGGCGCACAGAGCCGCTCAATATCACGCTCGCCGTCTCGGTCGAGGCCGCGACCGTGACCGTCACGGCTGATTCGCCCGTCAACACGGAGCCGGATAATAACGCGGGCGCGGTCGTCCTGCGCGGCGCGGACCTGGACGCGTTGCCCGATGACCCTGATGATCTAGCCGATGCCTTGCAGGCTCTCGCCGGTCCTTCAGCCGGAAACGAAGAGGGCGGCGAAATTTTTATAGACGGCTTTAGCGGCGGACGCTTGCCGCCCAAAGAATCCATCCGCGAGATTCGCATCAATCGCAATCCGTTCTCGGCGGAGTATGACCGTCTTGGATTTGGCCGGATAGAAATTTTCACCAAGCCGGGCACGGACAAGTTTCGCGGGCAGGCGTTCTTCAACTTCAACGATGCGCGCTTGAACTCGCGCAATCCCTTCGCGAACGTGCGCGCGCCGTTTCAGTCTCGCAGGTACGGCGGCAACATTAGTGGTCCAATTAGCGCGAAGCGCGCCTCCTTCTTTCTCGACTTCGAGCGACGCGAGACGGACGACAACGCCGTCATCAACGCGATTATTCTGGACCCGCAACTCAATATCACGTCATTCGGCCAAACGGTCGTCACGCCCACGAGGCGCACGACCTTCAGCCCGCGCCTCGATTACCAGTTGAACCAGAACAACACGCTCGTCGCGCGCTACACCTACGCGCGCAGCAGCAATATCAATTCGGGCATCGGCGATTTCTCGCTCGCCTCGCGCGCCTTCAATACATCCAACGCGCAGCACACTCTGCAATTGACGGAGACCGCCGTCATCAATCAGAAGATCATCAACGAGACGCGCTTTCAATACGAGCACGACCGCAGAATTCAGACGGGCGACAATTCGACGCCGACCATACGAGTCTCAGAGGCGTTCACCGGCGGCGGCTCGCAGGTCGGGTTGGCCTCGAATAGCGTTGACCGCTTCGAGTTGCAGAACTACACATCATGGTCCGTGGGCAAGCATTCTTTGAAAGCGGGAGGACGCCTGCGCGCCGTGCGCATCGGCGATGTCTCGCCGAACAACTTCGGCGGCACGTTCACCTTCTCCGGCGGACTCGTCCCGCAACTCGATGCCAACAATCAGATCGTGCTCGATGCGACGGGCAGGCCCGTGCTCGTGCCTCTCACCAGCATCGAACGTTATCGCCGCACCTTACTTTTACAGGGCGCGACCAACACCGCGACGGGCCTGCCTTTCACGCCCGCCGAAATAGTTGCGCGCGGCGGCGGGGCGACGCAGTTTTCCATCGCGGGCGGCAATCCGGCGGCGAGCGTCAGGCAAGTTGATTTTGGACCATTTATTCAGGACGACTGGCGCATGCGACCGAACTTCACGCTCTCTCTGGGCCTGCGCTACGAGACGCAGACGAACGTTCATGACCGCACTGACTTTGCGCCCCGCGTCGCCTTCGCCTGGTCGCCCGGAGCGGGCGGCGCAGGCGGCAGTGGGCGTCAGCAGGCGACTGTGATTCGCGGCGGCTTCGGTATCTTCTACCAACGCTTCGGCGAGAACCTGACGTTACAGACCAACCGCTTTAACGGGATTAACCAGCAACAGTTCATCGTCACCGGAGCGAACGATAGCGCGGTCAATATCCTGGGCCAATTTCCGAACGTGCCTTCGACAGCATCGCTCACGGCCTTCAACATACAGCAGACCACGCGGCGCGTCGCCAGCGACCTGCGCACGCCATACACTATGGAGACCTCGCTCAGCGTCGAGCGACAATTGCCATACAAGACAACTCTCTCCGTCAGCTACATAGGCTCGCGCACGCTTCACGTCCTGCGCGTGCGCAACATCAACGCGCCCTTCAACGGCGGACTGCGCCCTTTTGGCAACATCGGCAATATCTTCGAGTACGAATCGAGCGGTCGCTTCAACCAGAACCAGCTTCTCATCAGCGCGAACAATCGCTTCACGCGAAAGTTTACGCTCTTTGCGAGCTACGTTTTGAACAAGGCGAACAGCGATAGCGACGGCGCAAATAGTTTTCCCGCCAACCAGTATGATTTGAGCACGGAGTACGGACGTTCTTCGCTCGACACGCGCCACCGTTTCTTTCTCGGTGGCTCCATCAACGCACTGCCGTGGGGCGTTCGCTTAAGCCCGTTCATCACCGCCAATTCGGGCCGCCCCTTCAACATCACGACGGGCCGCGACACGAACGGCGACACGCTCTTTACAGAGCGACCGGCCTTCGCCACGGACCTCAACAAGCCCGGCGTCGTTCTAACACGCTTCGGCGCTTTCGACCCGAACCCGACCGCAGGCCAGCAAATCATCCCGCGCAACTTCGGCACGGGCCCGGCATTCTTCTCCGTCAATTTGCGCGCCAGCAAGACCTGGGGCTTCGGTGAAGCTCAGGGCGCGGGCGGCAACGCTGGCGGCGCGGGCGGCGGACGTGCAGGTGGCGGCGGCGGTCGAGGTGGACGCGGAGGAGGAGGTGGTGGTCGAGGTGGAGCAGGTGAAGGAGGAGCCTTCGGCGGCGATTCTAACGAGACGGCGAAACGTTATAACATGACCTTCTCGGTCAACGTGCAGAACCTCTTCAATCGGACCAACGAGGGCACACCGATAGGCAATCTCAGTTCACCCTTCTTCGGAATATCGAACACGACCGCCGGAGGCTTCGGCTTCGGCGGTCAGAATGTGGCGGCGGGCAATCGCCGCGTCGAATTGCAGCTACGCTTCAGCTTTTAAGGCGCGAGCGCGGGTGGATAGTCTGTTGTAGTTAAGAGACTCGCTGCCTCGATGGAATTTTGAAGATGCTGCGGCGACGTGCCTTCGGAGGCTTTCTCACCGCGAGCAGACTCTTGTGCCGCCCTTGAAGAATGTATGAGAGGCCCTGGTGCGTGATGCCCAGAAGACGGGCCGCCTGCGTGATGTGGCCTCGCGCCGTATCGAGCGCGAGCCGTATGAGGCTGCCCTCGTAACGAAGCACTTCATCTTCAAGTGAACAGCCCTGCCACTCGCCCTTGCGTTGAGCGGTTCTGGTTAATTGTTCGGCCAATATGTCAACGGCATGCGAGAGGCTCTGTTCTCCATTGGCGACCATCAGCAAGTCGCGCCCGGTGTCCAGCACCCTGCGCGCGCAGAGTCGTAAACGCTCTGTCGTTTCAGGTTGCTGTGCCTGGGCCAACTTATCATCAGCCTGCTCATAAAAGGCCAGCATCTCGGCCACGGTCAACGTTTCTCCGAGTTCTTCAACGATGGTCAGCGCGGAGAGACCGGCGCGGTAAATATCATCCATGCGAGCGGCGAGTTCGAGCGCGCGTTGCAAGGTCGAGAAAGCCTGTTCCGTATGACTCAAGCGGGCGAGGGCCGTGCCGTGCGTCAGCAAGGCTTCGCTCAACGCGGCATGCTCGTCGCCGTGTTCGAGCGTGCAGACGGAGGCGCGGGCGATTCTCTCTGCTTCTGAATAATGGCCCTGCGCGAGCAAGGCGCGGGCGCGCGTATCATCCACCTGCGCGACGTGGCTCTTATCCCTGAGACTCGTGAAGAGACGACGCGCGCGATTGAGGTGCTCGTGCGCTTCCTCAAACTGCTTGGTCTTGAAAAGCAAGAAACCCAGATTGTTTTCGACGGCGGCGAAGTACTGCGTGTGGCCCGCCTGCTCAAAGTGGAAACTCGCGGCGGTAAACTCTACGATGGCGCGGTCAATGTAGTCCTCGCGCCGCTCCGCCGTTCCCAGATTTCTCAAAGTCATCGCCAACTCGACGTGATATCTTCCTTTGAGCGAATCGCTGGCGCTCTCTTTGACCAGGGGCGTGGCCTCGTTCAAGGACCACAGCGCATCGCTCGGATGATTCGCTGAACGCTGGGCCAGGGCCAGTCGCGCGAGGGCCAAAGCTCGCTGGTCCAGATTATTCTTAAACTGGTCCAGCGCGTTGCGCAGGATTATCTGCGCCTCGTCGTATAAGCCTTCGCGCCAGTAGCAGACGGAGAGGTCGGACCTGGCCGCTGCGGCCTTTTCGGCCTCGCCAAGCGACTCATAAATCTCTATACTCTCGCTGATCAGGTCTTTGGCAGCCTCCTGCGCTCCGGCAATCTGCTTGATCTTGCCGATCCAACCCAAAAGAGCACCCGCACGCAGCAAGACCTGCGCCGCCGTCCCACTATCCAGGGCGTCTATCAACGGACGCTCGCCCAGGCGCGGCCACAAATCTCCTAACGCCCGGTGGGCGTCTTCGTACTGGCCCGCATCTTCCAACTCCTGGGCTAAATGACAGCGCAGATGTGCGCGTTCGTCCAGGGACAGGTTAGAATCATTCAGTCGGTCTAGGAGTGAGGTTTTTGAATCCATCAAGATTTACCTTTCTGCGTTTGCGCAAGAAATGATGCAAAATTCTTTGCATCGTCGTGAATAGTGCTATTATATGCCCGCTATGGTGTAGCAAGGAATTTTGCAAGCACCTTTATCACTAAAGACTTCAACATTTAAATGAAATTTAACGGATTAACAGGAGAATACGAATGAACCGCCTTCAAAAGTTTTGCGCCGCCACATGCTTAACGCTCATCTTCGCACTGAGCGGGTTCGCAGGCGAGATAGGCTGCCCTTACGTTCCCCCACCGCCCCCCCCACCCGACCAGCCCCAGGTGGCCGCCGCAGGCGGTAGCACCGATATGCTGTTGCAGAGCGTGCTGGTCGTCCTCGAAAACGTATTGTCACTGGGTTAGCCAGCACATTCATCCAGATTTTTCCAGGCTGCCCTGAAGAGCTTCAGGGGCGGCCTGGCCGTCGTGTACGCTGAGAATCCCGAAAAGTCTACGTGGCTGCCCAGCGAGGAGGCACTTACACTCGCGCATCGTACGCCTAGTTGCAATCTAAATGCAATATTAATTTTGCCGGACTGGTCCAGAAGGATGCGTCCCGTTCATTCTCAACTGGTACGGGAAACTCATCCAATACGTTTCAATAACCGCGCATTATTATCTAGCGGAGCAACTTCCCCCGCGCCGCTTCAATCAATCAAGAGGCCCAGCAAATCTTTTGCGACGACGAGAGCGCTGGCCCTGCGATGCTCTTGCTCTGTCATGCCGGTCATGAAATCCGCGCGTGCGGACGCGGCGAACTGGTCCTCTTTCAGTCGCCTGCGTTCTTCCGCGATCTGCTCCTTCTCCTTCGTGCGCGCGGTTTCAAGGCCGCCCGCGCGTATGAACTCAACGATTCGTCTCAACTCTTCACGGTCGAACCATGTCCCGTGTCCTTTGCAAAGGTCAATGATGACGCCAGAGCATCGAGCGAAGTTCAGCCGGTTCATCAACTGTCCGCACCGTGGACAGGGCACATAACGCACCGCCCCACCACCGCCCACGTCCACGCCAGCCACTTGCGAGGGCACATGCGAGGCCGCGCCAAGCACAGCCGATTGCTGCTCACGGTCCGCGCAAATCCGCTCGAAGGCTTCAGCCTCCACCCATAAGCCGTCGCAGCGCGGGCACTCCTCCAACCTCCCGGTCGTGCCCAACGCGACCTGCTCCAATAGAATTTGACAGCGCGGGCAGTGGCGCGTTGAGACGGCATCCGTGGAGTGATGACGCGCGCCCAACTCGCCGCAGTGCGGGCAGTGGCGGCTGCCCAGAAACATTATGCCGAAGCAAGAGGGGCACGCGATGGTAGCGAGCCTCGAATCGCAGTAGGGGCAATGCGTCGCCTCGGTCGCGGCGGCTGCGCCGCACATAGGGCAATTAAGAGTTTGGGCGGACATCTTTCAGGAAGCCTTTTAGGGATTTGTGGACCACCAAACGAGTGGGAGAGGTTTTATAGCAAGAGAGGGAATGCCGCGCACTTAACATAGTGCGGCCTTCCGCCTAACAATGCTAGCTTATCATTCGCGGCGACGGTTTGCCACCGAAAATTATTGACGTTACTGGACGCGGCGGCGCGGTCTATGCGATGCTGAGAGGGTCCAACTCATCAACATACAGGGAGAGTCTTTCACATGCGTAAGCTTTTGCCATTGATGTTTGCTCTACTCGTCCTCCTGACGGGCCTTGTCTGGCCCGCGCCGATTAACGCGGCCTCCAATCTATTCCAGGACCAGGATAATCAGAATGGCCGGGTTCTCACAGTGCCGGGAACCAGGCGCAGGAGACACGGGCGCGGCGATAGACCGCGTCATAGAGGCATCGGCGGCTCGTTCAAGGAGGCCGGAAAGTCTGCTGGCAGGGGCGGCCAACGGCTGGGCCAGAATATGGGCGACGGTCGTCCTGTGCGCGGCGGCAAAGAGTTCGGCAAGGGGATGGGCGGCTTCGGCAAACACGTTGGGAAAGGCACAGGCAAGATAGGCAAGCGCATCGGCCACGCGACCAAGCGCGCGCTGACACCATGATGCAAAAGCGCGGAACCCAAGAGCGATGCCCCCTGCACTTGAAGCACTATGCGCAGAGATGCGCAACTCCGTAGATTCGATCACGCTCGGCTGGGTCCGGCGCGTGCAGCAAGACCCTTATCTGCGCTCGCGTAACCGGCTCACGCTCGCGCAGATAGTGGACCATGTGCCGCAGATGCTGGACGAGTTGTGCGAGTTGTTCAGCCAGGAAGGCGAGCCGGATTTCCAGGCCATTCGCGCCGCCAGCGAGCACGGCTACATACGCGCCGCAGAAGGCTACACGCTGACCCAGCTTTTGCGTGAACTGGAACTGCTGCGCGACTGCATCTTCAACTTCGTGGCCGAAACGGAGATTAAGCAAGGCGTCAATCGCCAGGACACCATCTACGCTCTGAAACTCATCAACAAGTATTTCGGTGAAGACATTATTTTCGTCGCCGAACATTTCCTCAAAGGCCGCAAAGGCTCTCCAGACACGAACGCATGAACAGTCAAACCGGACCAGAGCCGCCTCTAGTGTTGGCAGTTGATATAGGCACATCCGGTGTTCGCGCAGCCCTCTACGATTGTTCGGGCCATGAGGTTGAAGGCACGGAGGCGCGCGTCAAACGCAAGTTCGAGACGACGAGCGACGGCGGCGCGGAACTCGATGCCGAAGAGGCTCTCGAACAGGTCGCGCAGGCGATTGACGTGGCGCTCGCGGCCTCCGCTCATCTGCCAGCGCGGGCCGAGATTGTGGCCCTCTCATGTTTCTGGCACAGTCTCGTCGGCGTTGATGATGAGGGGCATGCTATCACGCCCGTCTACGGCTGGGCGGACATGCGTGCCGCCGACGCTGCGGAAGAGTTGCGCGCGTCCCTTGATGAAGGGTTGATGCACGCGCGCACGGGCTGTCGTTTTCATCCGAGCTACTGGCCCGCTAAACTGCTCTGGCTGCGAGAAGAGCAGAAGGATATTTTCGCGCGGGCCAAGCGTTGGATGACCTTCGCGGAATTTTTAACTTTGCGCCTCTTCGGAGAGACAGCCATCAGCGTCTCTATGGCTTCGGGCACGGGCATGCTGGACGTGCGTGAGTGTGTGTGGGAGAGCGGGTTAGTAGAGAGGCTCGGTCTCTCTCTGGACCAATTACCGCGCATCGTGCAGAGGGACGATACCTTCAAGGGACTGCGCGACGAATACGCGCATCGTTGGCCCGCTCTTCGAGACGCGCGGTGGTATCCAGCCGTCGGAGACGGCGCGGCCAACAACATCGGCGAGGGATGCATGACGCCCGCGCGCGCCGCCCTGATGATCGGAACGTCTGGCGCGCTGCGTTTGATGTGGGAGGGCACGCCGCTCAAAGAGATTCCGCCCGCGTTGTGGTGTTATCGCGCGGACCATCGCCGCTTCGTAGTCGGCGGCGCGCTCTCTGACGGCGGCGGGTTGTACTCCTGGTTGCGCGATGCGTTTGCCATGAGTGAGCAGAAGGAAACGACGGAGCGCGCTCTCGCGTTGATGGAGCCTGACGCGCACGGCCTGACCATCATGCCTTTCTGGGCAGGCGAGCGGAGCACTGGTTGGTCCAGTAATGCGAGGGGCGCGATTCTAGGTTTGACGATGCACACTAAGCCGACGGACATCCTGCGCGCGGCGATGGAAGCGGTGGCCTATCGCCTGGCCTTCATCGGCGACGCGCTGGAGCGTCTCGCACAGGGATTCGGCATCGTCGCATCCGGCGGCGCGTTGCTCAGTTCAACCATCTGGGGCCAAATCATCGCGGACGTGATGGGCCGTCCACTCATGCTCTCAGGCGTGCATGAGGCATCGAGTCGCGGCGCGGCCTTGCTCGCGTTGGAGTTGGCAGGCAAGATAGACAACGTCGCACTCGTGCCCGCTCCGCCGGGGAAGATTTATCAACCGGACATGGCGCGTCACGCCCTCTACCGCGAAGGGCTTGAACGCCACCGGAAAATTTACGAACGCCTTATCGTGGACCAGGAATTCGCGCGCCTCATCAGCCAGGCCAGCGCGAGATGAGCAGAACCAAGAGAGAAGGGAAAGCCAAGTTATGAGCGCATCAACGCAGCAGGAGCCGATTAATCCGAATGCCGAGTTGGACCAACTCTGCGTCAACACCATCAGGGCGCTCGCCCTCGACGCCGTGCAAAAGGCCGAGTCGGGCCATCCCGGTTTGCCGCTCGGATGCGCGCCGATGGCCTACGTCTTATGGACGCGCTTTCTACGGCACAACCCGCAGCATCCGAAGTGGGCCAACCGCGACCGCTTCCTGCTCAGCGCGGGCCACGGCTCGATGCTGCTCTACTCGCTGCTCCACCTGACGGGTTACGACCTTCCTCTGGAAGAGTTGAAGAACTTTCGCCAGTGGGGTTCAAAGACGCCGGGCCACCCTGAATACGGTCTGACGCCGGGCGTGGAAATCACGACGGGGCCGCTCGGCCAGGGCTTCGCCAACGGCGTCGGGATGGCGATAGGCGCGGCGCATCTCGCCGCTCAATTCAACAAGCCGGAGTTTCCACTCATAGACCACTATGTTTACGCCATCGTGTCGGACGGCGACTTGATGGAAGGCGTCGCCAGCGAAGCGGCCTCGCTCGCGGGTCATCTCAAGCTGGGCAAGCTTATCTATCTCTACGACGATAATCATGTGACCATCGAAGGCTTCACGAGTTTGGCCTTCGATGAAAACGTGCCGCAACGTTTCGCCGCCTACGGCTGGCACACGATGACGGTCGAAGACGGCAACGACCTCGATGCGATAGAGCGCGCCATCCGCGACGCGCAATCCGTCGCGGATCGCCCTTCTCTCATCTCCGTCAAGACCACCATAGGCTACGGCATGCCGACCGCCGGGACGCGCAAGGCCCACTCGGACCCGCCCGGAGAAGAGGCCGTGCGCGAGACCAAGAGGCATCTCGGTTGGCCCGAAGACAAAACATTCTATGTGCCCGCAGAAGCGTTGGCCCACTTTCGCTCGGCGTTGGAAAAGGGCGCACAGTCCGAAAGCGAATGGAACGCGCTGGTCCAGAAATATTTGGGAGAGCATGAAGAGTTGGGCCAAGCCTGGCAGGCGACGATGAGCGGCGATTTGCCCGAAGGATGGGAGGCACGCTTGCCCACGTTTGAGAACGCCAAGCCGATGGCGACGCGCCAGGCTTCAGGCGAAGTTATCAACGCGCTCGCGCCGCACATGCCCATGCTCTTCGGCGGCTCTGCGGACCTCGGACCATCCAATAACACGGACATCAAGGACGGCGGCAGTTTTGAACCGGGAACTTACGAGGGGCGCATCATACACTTCGGCGTGCGCGAGCACGCGATGGGGGCCACCATGACTGGCATCAGCCTCAACGGCGGACTGATTCCCTTCGGCGGCACGTTCATGTGTTTCTCCGATTACATGAAGCCAGCGATTCGCCTCGCCGCGCTCTCCGAGGTCCAGGTCATCTACATCTTCACTCATGATTCCATCGGACTCGGCGAGGATGGGCCCACTCATCAACCCGTCGAACAACTCGCGGGCCTGCGCGCCATCCCGCATCTCTTCGTCATCCGACCGGCGGACGCGCACGAAACGCGCGAAGCCTGGCGCATCGCCATCAATCGCCGCGACAGGCCGACGGCCCTCGCGCTCACAAGACAGAAACTCCCACTGATAGAACGCGGTGGCGGCGCATACGCCTCAGCCGAAGGCGCACTGCGCGGCGCATACATCCTCGCTGACTTCGCCAGGACCAATAATAACGCGACGGGTGCGAGCGAAGATGAGAGCGCATCCGTTGATAAGAAGAAGACTAGTCAACTCATCCTTCTCGCCACGGGTTCGGAAGTCTCTCTGGTCCTCGAAGCGCGCGAGAAGCTTCAGCAGGAGGGAGTGCAGGCGCGCGTCATCTCCATGCCTTGCTGGGAACTTTTTGAAGAGCAGCCGCAGGAGTACCGCGACCAACTCTTGCCGCCTTCCATACCTGCGCGTCTCGCTGTCGAAGCGGGCGTGCGACAGGGATGGGACCGCTATGTTGGCCCACAGGGCGATGTGATTTGCCTGGACCGCTTCGGCGGCTCCGCGCCCGGCGATGTGGCGATGCGCGAACTGGGCTTCACGGTCGAGAACGTGTTGGAGAGAGCGCGCGCGTTGTTGAAAGGATAGCTCTTAAGATTTATGCGAATCGCTATCGGAGCAGACCATGGCGGCTTTCCGCTCAACGAGCGCGTGCGGGATGAACTGCGCGCGGCGGGCCATGAAATTCAGGATTTCGGGACGCACGACGGCTCGCAGCCGGATGATTATCCCGACTACGCGCTCAAGGTGGGCCAATCAATTCAGAGCGGCGCGGCTGAGATAGGCATTCTCATCTGCGGCAGCGGCGTCGGCGCGAGCGTCGCGGCCAACAAACTGCGCGGCGTGCGCGCGGCCCTCTGCTCGGACACCTACTCCGCGCATCAATCACGCGAGCATGATGATTGCAACCTGCTCTGTCTGGGCGCGCGCGTCGTCGGCGTC
>JAXDFO010000057.1:0-4466 GCA_034665545.1 Blastocatellia bacterium | reverse complement strand
AATGCCGCCCTCATAAGAGATGTGCATCAGGTTGCGGTCGGTCGAGTATGGCTTGGCGTGCGTCGCCGTGACGGGGATGCTGTACTTGTCAGCGTAGGCGATGAGGTCCGAGCGTCCCTTAAACTCCCATTCGCGCCAGGGGGCGACGACCTTGATGTCCGGTTGCAACGAGTAGTAAGTCAACTCGAAGCGGACCTGGTCGTTGCCCTTGCCGGTCGCGCCGTGGGCCACCGCGTCCGCGCCCTCTTGACGCGCAATCTCAATCTGCCGTTTGGCGATGACGGGCCGCGCCAGCGACGTGCCGAGCAGGTAGACGCCCTCATAGACCGCGTTGGCCTTGACCGCCGTCCACACGTAATCGCGCACAAACTCTTCGCGCAAATCTTCCACGTAGAGCTTCGACGCGCCCGTCTCAATCGCCT
The DNA here is from genome assembly GCA_034665545.1 of Blastocatellia bacterium. Classification (GTDB taxonomy): domain Bacteria; phylum Acidobacteriota; class Blastocatellia; order Pyrinomonadales; family Pyrinomonadaceae; genus DASYML01. Next base: position 4,044 of record JAXDFO010000057.1, on the reverse strand, counting down.
TCGCCTCAAGCCCGTCCAACTCTTCGCCCTGCCCCACGTCCGCGCAATAACAGACGACCTCGCACCCGTAACGTTCCTTCAACCAGCGCACCATCACGCTCGTATCCAGCCCGCCCGAATAAGCCAACACGATCTTCTTTATCTTATTCTCAGCCACTCTCTTTTCCTTTGGTCAGGACTCTAGACTCTTAGACTGTTCTATCCGAACAGTTCCCAGATTTTCTTCATCGCCGTGCGTTGCGCTTTGCGTTCGTTGACGGCGATGAAGATGGTGTCCTCGCCCGCGAGCGTGCCGACTATCTCCGAGATGTGCGCGCGGTCAATCTCGACTGCGACGGCAGAGGCGAGGCCGGGTTCGCATTTCGCCACGACCAGCGCATCGCCCGCCGCGTCCAGGCTCAACAGCCCGTGCGCCGCCCTCCCGTTCGAGGCGTGCGGCAACGTGTAGTAGCCTTGCCGCTTGATGATGCCAAGCTCTTCAAGGTCGCGCGAGACGCTCGATTGCGTCGCCGCCAACCCTACGCGGTCCAGGTAATCGGTCAATTCCTCCTGCGTGCCGATGCGCCGGGCCCGTATCAAACTCAGGATTTTTTTCTGCCTGGTCTCTTTCAACATCGCTTTTTCATCAAATTCTTATGCAAAATATTTGCATATCTGCTGCATAGATGCATAAAATAGCACTTTGGATGCATCAAAGTCAAAGCCGGACGCTTCGGCAGCCGCTCGCACGGGCGGCACAATGCGCGGTAAAGAATTTAGACGGGAGCGAAGATGAGCGAGTCTAAAAATTTATGGGGCGGGCGGTTTACGGGAGAGGCAGACGCGGGCTTTGTAGAGTTCAACCGCTCGTTCGGGTTCGACCGCAGGCTCTTTGAGGCGGACGTGCGCGCCAGCCTCGCGCACTGCGAGGGCCTGTTGCGTGCGGGCGTGCTCACAGAGGATGAAGCGTCCAGCATCAAGGACGGGCTGCGACGAATTCTCGAACGCGCCGCCGCCGTTGATGCCGGAAAGTATTTTGAAGAGTTGCCCGCCGAAGATATACATTCGTTCGTGGAGGCCAGGCTGGTCCAGCTTATCGGAGATGCGGGGCGCAAGCTGCACACGGGCCGCAGTCGTAACGATCAGGTTGCGACGGACCTGCGGCTCTGGCTGCGCGATGCGATTGATGAGTTGGACCGGGCCGCGCGCGGAGCGCAGGAAGCGTTGGTCAAACTGGCGGAGGCTTACCCGTCGGCTGTGATTCCCGGTTACACGCACCTGCAACGCGCGCAGCCAGTCTTGTGGGCCCACTGGTGTCTGGCCTATTTCGAGATGCTCGCGCGCGACCGCGAACGGCTCAGGCAAGCGCGGGCGCGCGTCAATGTCATGCCGCTCGGCTCCGCCGCGCTGGCCGGGACGGCTTATCCGATTGACCGCGCGGCGGTGGCGCGCGAGTTGGGCTTCGAGGACATTTCGCGCAATAGCCTTGACGGTGTGAGCGACCGGGACTTCTGCGTTGAGTTTGCGAGCAACTCGTCTCTCATCATGATGCACCTCTCGCGTCTCGCGGAAGATATTATTATTTACACGACCGCCGAGTTCGGATTTCTGGAATTGAGCGACGCGGTGGCGACCGGTTCAAGCCTCATGCCGCAGAAGAAGAATCCAGACTCTATGGAACTCGTGCGCGGCAAGGCCGGACGCGTGTTCGGACACACGATGTCTCTCATGGTGATGCTCAAAGGATTGCCGCTCGCTTATAACAAGGACATGCAGGAGGATAAGGAGGCCGTCTTCGATACCTTCGAGACGCTCAAGGCGTCGCTGGAAGTGACGGCGACGGTCCTCTGCAACATTCGCCTGCGCGAAGACAGGACCAATTATGCAGCCGCGCGTGGCTACATGAACGCGACGGAGTTGGCGGATTACCTGGCGCGCAAGGGTCTCCCCTTCCGCGAGGCGCACGAGGCGGTCGGGCGCATCGTCCTGCACGCCATCGAACGAAACGTTGAGCTTCAAGACCTCGCGCTCGAAGAGGTGCGCGCTTTCTCTACGCTCATCGAAGAGGACGTTTACCAGGCTCTCTCTCTCAAACAGACTCTTGAGACAAAATCACAGGCGGGCGGGACCGCGCCGCAGCGCGTTGCGGACGCGCTCGCCTCCGCGAGAAAGCGGCTGGACGACACGGACTTTTAGAGCGGATTAAAAGAGAGAGACGATTAAACAGCGCAAGAGCGCGACATCCTTGCTGATAATGTCGCGCTCTTGCACTGTTCGGTCGGCGAGTGTCGCTTTAGTTTGCCGGGTCAGTCCTTCTTGATTCTATTATCTACGGGAGCGGCGGGGCTGCTGGGCGGCGCGTCCGGGTCGCCGACGGCCTGACCGCCAACGCCGTGTGCGGCCAGTTCGTGGGCCATGTGTCGCTCATTCGACATGACGCTGTGCCTGCGCCCGTATAGGAAGTAGATGACCAGGCCGACGATCAGCCAGATGATGAGCCGGTACCAGTTTTCCGCCGGTAGCGAAAACATCAAGAGTAGGCAGGTCAGGATACCGAGTATCGGGACCAGTGGGACGAAGGGCGCGCGGAACGGGCGTTTCGCATTCGGGTTCGTCCGGCGCATGACGATGACCGCGCCGCAGACGATGACGAAAGCGAACAACGTGCCGATGCTCGTCATCTCCGCCAGGATGCTCAAAGGGATGAGCCCGGCCATCGCCGCGACGAACAAGCCGGTCAGGATCGTTGATTTCCAGGGCGTGCGGAACTTCGGATGGATGTCGCCGAAGAAGCCCTTCGGGACCAGACCGTCTCGCGCGAGCGCGAGCATCACGCGCGGCTGGCTGAGCATCATCACGAGCAAGACCGAAGTGATCCCCGTCATCGCGCCCGCCGCGACCAAATACTGCATCCAGGTCAGACCGGCGCGCTTGAACGCGTCCACCACGGGCGCGTCAATGTTGATCTCTTTGTATGGGACCATCGCCGTCAACACCGCAGAGACGGCTATATAGAGAATGGTGCAGATGATGAGCGACGCGATGATGCCTATGGGCACGTCGCGCGCGGGTTGTTTCGCTTCTTCCGAGTGGACCGAGACGGAATCGAATCCGATGTAGGCGAAGAAGATAATCGCGGCCCCCGCGAACATGCCCAGAGGCTCGCCGCCCTTCGCCGCCTGTCCGAATATCGTGTGACCGAAGAAGCTCACGCCCGTGTAGCCGAATGGCGCGAACGGATGCCAGTTAGATGTCCCGTAAACGGTAAACACCAGGTAGCCGCCGATGCCGATGACCATCAACACGATGACGAGCTTGATGCCGACCATGACGGCGTTAAAGCTCGCGCTCTCCTTGATGCCCTTGACGAGGACGATGGTAAGAAGGAACGTGATGAGCACGGCGGGCAAATCGAAGTATGAGCCTGTCGGCACGAAGCCCGTGCGCGGGCATCCGGCTCCGATGCTCACACAATAATTGTACGGGGCCGCGCGTATGATGTCCGGCACTTTGAAACCGAACAGAGGTGTGAACTCCTGGAAGTGCGCAGACCAACCGTGCGCGACTGTGGCCGAGCCGACGGCATATTCGAGTATCAAGTCCCAGCCGATAATCCACGCGAACAGTTCGCCGAGAGTGGCGTAGGCGTAAGTGTAAGCAGAGCCCGCGACCGGGACCATCGAAGCGAATTCCGCGTAGCAGAGCGCGGCGAAGACGCAGGCCATCCCCGCCATCACGAACGAGAGCATGAGCGCGGGGCCCGTGCGGTCGTGCGCCGCCACCCCGGTCAGAATGAAGATGCCCGTCCCGATAATCGCGCCCACGCCCAGAGCCGTCAGTTGGACGGGGCCGAGCACGCGATGCAAGCGATTCTCGCCCTCCATCTCTTTGAGCAATAAGCTGAGCGGTTTTGTTGCGAAAAGGTTACTAGCCATTGATGAACCTCCGAGGAGTTTAAGAGCGACTCAACGCGCGCTCTTGGTTGTCGTAATCTTCACGTTCTAAACTTTTGCCTTCGGCCCCGCGCCTTCCTCATAACTGGTCCTAATATTCGTCTCTCTCATC
>JAXDFO010000056.1:0-6776 GCA_034665545.1 Blastocatellia bacterium | reverse complement strand
GCGTGACCGCCTTCGTGTATGAACGTGACGAAGATATTGAACGGATAGGTCAGGAACCCGACATATGGAATGAACCATAGCGCGATGGAGAGCGCGGCTGCGATGAGCAGCGTGCGGACCTGCGGGCGTGCATCTCTGGATATATTCAACTTCATGGCGACAATCTCCGCTCTTTAAAAAAAACTTACGACGGACATTCCTTTTCTGGGCCTTCTGCTCGCTCGCATTGTACGACAAAAAAAAGGCAAAAGAAAAAGTAAAAAGGCAAAAAGATAAACGCCCGCCGCGCACTTGATGTTCCTGTTATTTACCTTCGCCCTTCGCCCTTCGTCTTTGATACGTGCCGGATTTGCCTCCGGTCTTGAGTTCGAGGCGCGCGTCGGTGATGGTCATGGATTTGTCCACGGCCTTGCACATGTCGTAGACGACGAGCGCGGCTATCGTGACGGCGGTAAGGGCTTCCATCTCAACGCCCGTCTGCGCTGAGGTCGCGGCTTCGGCTTCCAGATAGACGCCCGTCTCGGAGACTTCCGCACGCACGTCCACGTGCGAGAGCGGGAGCGTGTGGCAGAGTGGAATCAACTCTGCGGTGCGCTTGGCGGCCATGATGCCAGCGAGGCGGGCCGTCTCAAGCGGGTCGCCCTTCGGCGTGCGATGCTCGCGCACGGCCTTGACGGTCTCCGGCGACATGAGCACCCTGGCGGAAGCGACGGCGCGCCGCGACGTGATGGGCTTGGCGCTGGTGTCAACCATTTGGACGCGCCCCTCCTGATCCATGTGCGAGAGTTTCTTCATCTTCTTTTCAGGTCCAATTAAATCACTTTTCATACAGGACCGCGTGAACGATGAGCGTGTTGCCGCCGAGCAAAATCTCGTTCGATTGAAGTTCATCGGTCCAACGTTCGCGGCGTTTGCGTTCGGGAGTCAGCCGGGAGAGCAGGCGTATCAGCGCGACGATGGGCCAATAAGCCCACTGGTGCGCCTTCGGTTTGTCCAGGTAGAGACGCTCGATACGAAAACCGCACTTTTCCAGCGAGTAGCGCAACTCCGAATAGCTTATCGGATTGACGTGGAGGCCGATCTCCAACATCTCACCGAACTCACCGCGCAAGCCTTTGAGATGCTCGCGCGAGAGCGGCTTGAAGTGCGAAGTGTAGCCGTAGAGCAGCCACTTCAATCGCTCCTCTATGTTGAGAATGTTCGGGATGCTCGCCAGCAAATGGCCGCCGGGCCGCAACGTTCGACTGAATTCGCGTATCGCCTGATGCGGGTTTTCGATGTGTTCGAGTCCTTCAAGACAGGTGATGTAATCGAATTCCCGGTCCTGATAAGGCAGCGAGCCGTTGAGGTCGCCGCGCTTGATGTTTACTCCTTCGAGCCGGAAAATCTCCGTATAGAGATCGCAACACTGGACCAGGAATCCAGCCTTCAGGAGACGCGCGGCGAGCGCGCCCTCACCCGCAGGAATATCCAGCAACGTGCCGCGAGGCAGCGCATCCAGAATCCGCAACGCCGTCTCATGGATGGCCTCGTGGGCCAACGGGACGGCCTCCCGCGCCGCCTCTCTCTGAGCGGGGCGAGCGGCCTTCAACGTCTGGTCTTCTACGGGTGTTGATGTCATCGAACGAGAAGCACACGAATCCTTCGCACTCGTGCTGCTTTCATCTCAGCATAGCAAAATAAATCTCTTCGGAGAATCCACCTTGCTCTTCATTCTGGCAAACGCAGGACGCGGACGAGGGCTCCGGCTTCGAGCGCGTTGATTCCGGCGGGGATGTTGACGAGGGCGTTGGCGCGGGCGAAGGCTACGAAGTCCGACGAGCCGCCCCACTTCAAAGGCTCAGCCATGAGCCGCCCTTGCTCGTCAGAGCGAAGCTGCGCCGGAAGATAGCTCTCGCGTTCGAGCGCGCCCTTCACCGTATGCGCGAGGATGGCTCGCTCTTCTCTCATCACTTCTTCTGTGCAGCCCTGCATCGCGCGGAGGGCTGCACGCGCGAACAGATTGAAAGTGACGGAGACGGAGACGGGGTTGCCCGGCAGACCGAAGACGAGCGTGGAGTGCGGCGGCGGGAGGCGCGCGAAGACGGTCGGCTTGCCCGGACGCAGGGAGACGCGCTCGAAGAGAATTTCCGCGCCGAGTTCGCGCAGCGCGGTCTTCGTGAAATCGTAGACGCCCATTGAAACGCCGCCCGAAAGTATCAGGAGGTCGGAACGCGCCGCCGCTTCCGCAATCTCGCGCCGCAATAAATCCGGCTCATCGCCCGCGAGCGGCAGGGCTTCAACAACTCCGCCAGCAAGTTGCGCGTACGCGCTGAGCGAGTATGTGTTGGAATCGCGTATCTGGTCCTGTTCAGGCTGAGACGAGACGGCCACTAGTTCCGTCCCTGTCGCCAGCACTGCGACGCGCGGCCTGCGGCCCACGCTCACGCGCGCATGACCGAATGAAGCGAGGACCGCCATCATCGCCGCGTTAATACGCTCGCCCGCACTGAGCACCTGCGCGCCCGCGCTTATCTCACTCGCGCGCGGCACGATGAACTGCCCGACGCTCGTGCCCCTGTCAATCTCAACCAGCGCGCCCTGGTCCAATTCGCGCGAGAGTTCTACCTGCTGCACGCTGTCCGCGCCTACGGGCACGGGCGCGCCCGTCATGATACGCACGGCCTCGCCCGCTCTCATCAATTGATGCCACCCGCGCCCCGCCGCCGACTCGCCCACCACTCGCAAACGCACAGGCGCGCTCAAAGTATCAACGGCCCGCACCGCATAACCGTCCATCTGCGCCCGGTCGAAAGGCGGCAAGTCCGAATCGGCAAACACGTCCCGGGCCAACACCCGACCAAGCGCGTCCGCGAGCGCGACCTCTTCCGCGCCAAGCGACTGCGCCTGCTCCTTAACGATGCTGATGGCCTCTGCGACGGAAATCATCTGACTTTTAGATTGTGGATTTTAAATTGAAGAGACTGAAAAGCGAAACGGTTGTCTCTCATGCTTGATGAAAGACAACCGCTTCGCTTTGAGTGGCGGAGCCGACGGGACTCGAACCCGCGACCTCCGACGTGACAGGCCGGCGTTCTAACCAACTGAACTACGACTCCGGGTAAACTCTAAATTTTCAATTTTCTTTGGTAGGCACGGAGGGATTCGAACCCCCAACCTCCACCTTGTAAGGGTGGCCGTCTACCATTGACATACGTGCCTCTGTGTCGGCTGCGCTCAATCGGCAACCGATTCAAGGCCCTGTTTCCACTCAATGAACAGGAACACATCCTAAGAAATGAACGCGCGCCTGTCAAGCGACGCTTCTCCTTGGTAGTGGGGTCACAGTGCGGTGCTCCCTTGAAAATAGTGGAGGTGTGCAATGACCGACATCCTCACAGAGTTATGTGAAAGCGAAATCCTTGCACAAAAAGCTAAACAAGTTCCAGAATGGTTTGCTCGTCCATACCAACTTGTGAGCCTACTTGAAATGGAACAATTCTACGCCGCCTTTTTCATAAGCAAACTTCTTTTCTTCCATGAGATTTTCACAGAAAGCATTAAAGGGGAATCGCCTAACCAGCCGATTTCACAGGCAACAAGGGAATTGATGGAAAAAAGGCTGGTGGCATTATCGGAGGAGTGCAAGAAAGCGGGTCTTGAAAATTCTGTCTCCCATCTTATGTCTCTCAGAATATCTGTAGCTATGGGTGAATACAATTACGGAAGCTTGAAGTATGTTGGTGAAGAAGTAGAGCGTGTTATTTCACTTGAACTTATAAAGTCATCGTTCTTCTGGATACCGAAAGATGACGCTGACTACTTCCAGAAAGATGATTTGTTCGGAGTCAAAGAGAAATTCCCCGAGGCTAATAAAGAGATAGTTGAGGCGGGAAACTGTTATGCCACAGGTAGCTATACGGCCTGTGTATTTCATTTGATGCGCGCCGTTGAGGTCGGGTCACGCAAGTTAGTAAGTGCGTTAAATGCAGGGAAGTATTTAGACCCACCTAACCGACCTGTTGAGTTATGCACTTGGGATGATTTATTAAAGGCTCTTGACAAGGGCGTAGCTGATAAAGCTGTTGGAACTCGCAATGACGCCGCGAAGAAAGCGACGTATGAGTTTTATCATCACGCGGTTGCTCAATTCAGAAACTTTAAGGACGCTTGGCGAAACAACGTCTCACATAAAAGGGAGACTTACAAACAAGGCAAGGCGAAAGACATCATGGACAATACTCGACAATTCATGCAGCACCTTGCGTCAAGATTAGGAGAGAAAAAACGGGCTAAGTAGTTGATTTTTCTTGACTTTGGAGAGGAAAGAGGAGATAATGCGGCTATTGAAAATCAAGCAAGAGAAAGCCCCGCAAGTTGCTATCAACAACCTGCGAGGCCATCAACTTAGCGTGATTGACCACGATAAGCCGTTCATCTTCATTGTAGGTCAATTGCGAGAAAGAGGCAAGACCTATAATGACCTGTCACAACTGCCAATCTCTCTGCAAGAAGCGCGGCAAACACCGCAACGGACTCCAACGCTTTCAGTGTAATAACTGCAAGCGAACATTCACCGAAGAACATCAAAGACCCCTAGACGAGATGCGCCTAGACTTCTCAAAGGCTCTGCTCGTCCTACAGCTTTTAGTCGAAGGCTGTTCGGTTCGCACAACGGAGCGAATCACAGGCATAAGCAAACGTGCAATCCTTTCTCTGCTCGTCTTAGCTGGCGAGAGATGCGAGCGATTGCTTGATGAGAAAATCCGCAAAGTGAAAGTTAATGACATCCAAGCGGATGAGATTTGGGCTTACGTTGGCATGAAAGAAAAGACGAAAAAGCGCAAGGGTAAGGATGAAACGACGCTAGGCGATGCTTATACGTTCGTCGCTTTCGAGCGCGAATCAAAACTCATTCTTGCTTGGCACTTAGGCCGTCGAACAGAGCGCGACACCCTAGAGTTTACAGAGAAGATATTCAAGGCTGTGGAGGGCACAGAGAATCGCTTTCAAGTAAGCACAGATGGATTCCCTGCTTATCCTGATGCGATGGCGTACAGTTTGGGCACTCGCGTTGATTACGCGAAGCTGGTCAAGATATACGGTCCATCACAGGGCGATGAGCATCGCTATTCTCCATCTCGCATACTTGAAGCGATTCCGACGCCAGTTTTCGGGAACCCTGACCCTGAGAAGATTTGTACTTCTCACGTTGAAAGGCAGAATCTAAATATCAGAATGGCGATGCGGAGATTTACACGGCTGACAAATGGATTCAGTAAGAAGTGGGAGAATCTAAAGGCCGCGCTTGCGCTGTACTTCGCTTATTACAACTTTTGTCGTATCCATTCAAGTATCCGTTGTACGCCAGCGATGGAGGCCGGAATCACGGGGCATGTTTGGGAGTTGCAAGACTTGCTAACCGCCTAGAAGCGCACTTCACCTGAGCCGCGCGTGATGCTGTCACGCGCGGCTTTTGCGTTTGGATTCAATCAACAACTTTATGAGAGTAACAGCACGCTCTCTATGATTGTTACGGCGATGCCCGTCAATGGAGTGTCCATCTGCCCTGTGACCGTTGGGTCTGGCGGCGGGTCTGGTACTACTGGACAACTCATCTGACCAGCAAAGACAGAAACGCAAAAGGCCAGCGTCAAGGCCATTCCAGCGCAGAATCGGCGTAAGTTCTTCATTCTTAACCTCCTAAAGAGATGCAAATATATTTGCATCTCTGACTAGACCAGTTTTACAAGCATCTTGCAAGTGTCAGATTGAAAGCCTAAGATGGCGAGCGGTCTTGCAAGATTCTTTGCATACTCATAGGAAAAGGCACGTCTCACATGACTCTACAGCCCTCACTTTTGCGCCAACTGCAAAACCCAAACCTGAGCCGCGACAGTCGCGCCGAGCTTCGCTGTGAACTGGCGAGAGAGTTTGAAGACAAAGGCGATTACGAGAGCGCACGCGAAGCCATGAGCGAGCTTTGGCAACGTATTGGCGAGCGTCCAAACATTGAAGGGCTAGAGCAACGCACAGCCGCCGAAGTTATCTTGCGTGCGGGCGTCCTGACGGGCGTTATCGGCAGCAAGAATCAAATCGCAACCGCACCCGAAACAGCAAAGAATCTGATTAGCGAGGGTCTTTCTATCTTTGAGTCGCTTCATTATCCGAAGAGGATAGCAGAGGCACAGGTTGAGCTTGCTTTATGCTACTGGCGAACGGGCGAATACAACGAAGCAAGAGACGTGCTGAAAGATGCGCTCTCACGTTTAACAACTGATAGCGAACTGAGGGCAAGGGCTTTGCTTCGTTGGGCCATTGTGGAGCGCGAGGCCGCACGTTACAAGGATGCGGAGCGTATTCTGATGGATAACGCGCCTCTCTTTGAGAGAGTGAATAATCAGAGTATCAAAGGTGGCTATCATGCCACGCTCGCTGATGTGCTGGAAAATCTTTGGGAGTCGGAGAAGCAAGGCGATTACATTGACCGTGCCTTTATAGAGTACGCGGCAGCAAGTTATCACTTTGAGCAAGCCGAGCACAGATGTTACTGCGCTAACGTGGAGAATAATCTAGGCTTTCTCTACTACAAGGCCGGAAAGTACAAAGACGCGCATCATCACTTAGACCGCGCACGACGCTTGTTTATGAGTCTTAAAGATGCTGTCTCTGTCGCACAGGTTGACGAGAGCCGCGCCCGCGTTATGCTGGCTGAGAAGCGTTATAGTGAGGCCGAGAGAGTGGCGCGCTTAGCTGTTCGCACGCTGGACAGCAGCGACAGATTATCAATGTTAGCA
>JAXDFO010000055.1:0-15285 GCA_034665545.1 Blastocatellia bacterium | reverse complement strand
GGGCCAACCCGAATTGATACTTACGCCGTGATACGCTTGTCACGCATCCCGGATGCGAGACAAGCGAAACACGGCCTAATCCTTTATCAATCATGATGATTGACTGGCATATCAATATGACTGGTTGATACCTTCCAAACTGACTACAGGATTTGTCACCGCTCACACCTCCCGCAAGCTATCTCACATATTTTCAAACATTTAGGTTCTCATAAGTCTCCTGGCATATCGTTTGATTAATAGTTTGACGCTCACTCTCGTGCGTGTGAGCGAGCTATTTCAAAGTTCATCGTCGTTGACAGGCACATGACAAGGTCGTTTCCCCGCATACCGTGAAGCGGGTTGAATTTTCTCCCAGGGGCATCCGAATGAAACCCAAAAATCCTTCGCACTTTCTAACATGGCTCACCGCCATCTCTTTGCTGCTCATTTCGCTGGCAGTTCCCTTCTTCGGCGCATCCACGCGGGCCCGAAGCGATGCCGGGCGAACCACTAAGCGAGAAACATTTCCCCCGCTCTCTCAATACGCGAGAGATTTGACCAGCCTGGCTCGCCAGGGTCGGCTTGAACCTGTCAAGGGTCACAACGCAGAGATTCGCCGTCTGACGATGGTTCTCGCCAACGACACTCGGCTCAACCCCGTCTTGCTTGGCGAAGCGAGCACTATCGGCAGCGCGGACATCGCCAGCGCCATCGCGCAGAAGATTGCCGCAGGCAAAGTGCCGGAGAGTTTACTTGGCAAGCGTGTCTTCAGCCTTAGCCTGGACGCGTTGGCCGAAGGGACCAAAGATAGCGACAAGTTCGTGAGCCGCTTACAGACCATCCTGGCGGAAGCGGCCAGCGCAAAGGGAGAGGTCATACTATTCGTTGACGGGCTGCATCAGTTCGTCGGGACATACGCCAACGCGCAGGTTGCGGCGGCCTTGCGCGCCACGCTCGAAGCGAGCCAGTTGCGCTTAATCGGGGCGGATACCTCCGAGGCTTATGCGAACTACATTGCCAGTGATGAATCGCTCGCCAAGCTCTTTCAGACAATTCATCTGGGCGATGAGAGCGCGGCTAATGCGGAAGCAAAGGATGAGGACACGGAAGAGTTTGTCGGCGATAAAGTCTCCACGGATTTGCGCGAAATGATGCGAAGCGCAAGCTCGAACAGCGAACGCGTCGGCGTCATTCTGCAAGCTGATGATGTCAAAAGCGAAGAACTCAAGGCCGTGCTCAAACGTGACGGCGTCCTGATTAACCAGAGGATGACGGAACTCGGAGCGTTGAGGGTCGAAATCCCCGTCAAGGCCATCGAAGAGTTGGCCGCGAGCGGCCTGACCAACTATCTTTCGCCCGACAGAACCATCGAATCCTTCGGGCACGTCACCGCCACGACCGGCACAGACCTCGTGCGCACGCAACCGAGCGGCACTATCCTCGGCGGTCTTTTGTCAACCAAACTTGACGGCTCCGGCATCGGCATCGCCGTTCTCGATTCGGGGATGGATACGGGTCATAGGGCCATCAAAGACCGCATCGTTTATAGCAAGGACTTCACGGGTGAGAACACTGTAAACGATAAATACGGCCACGGAACCCACGTTGGTTCGACAGCCGCAGGCAAGAGCACCGCTAACGGTAGCGCCTACGATGGCATTGCGACCAATGCCAACCTCATTAACCTGCGCGTGCTCAACTCGCAGGGAACGGGCCGCGTCTCGGATATTTTGAACGCGCTCAACTGGATTCTCAGCGCATCCGACCCGACCAAGCCGGTCAGTTCGAGCAATCCAACCAACCAGGCTAAATACAACATCCGCGTCGTCAATATGAGCCTCGGCGCTCCGTCGGTTGATTCTTACAAGAACGATGCCTTGTGCCGCGCCGTGAGAACGCTGGTCAACGCGGGAGTGGTTGTCGTCGCTGCCGCAGGTAACAACGGCAAGAATGCAAACGGCACTAAGCTGTACGGACAAATCCACTCGCCCGGCAACGAGCCGACGGCACTCACGGTTGGCGCGACAAATACCTTCGGCACGGATTCACGCAGCGATGATGGCATCACCACCTACAGTTCGCGTGGCCCGACACGCAGCCATTGGACCGATACCGCAGGCGTCGTTCATTACGACGACCTGGTTAAGCCAGACCTGGTAGCTCCCGGCAACCGGCTGATTTTCGCCGAGGCAGATAACAATCTTCTCGTCACGCAGCATCCTGATTTGGATTCAGGCGTGGCTGACGATGATAACAAGAAGTTGATGTACCTGAGCGGCACGTCTATGGCGACGCCGACGGTGGCTGGCGCGGCGGCTCTCCTGTTGCAAGTCAACCCGAAGCTGACGCCGAACATGGTCAAAGCCATTCTGATGTACACGTCGCAGCAACTCAACGGCTACAACATGCTTGAGCAGGGCGCGGGCCAACTCAACGTCGAAGGCGCAGTGCGTCTGGCTAAGCTTGTTCGCACGGACCTCTCAAACTCGACGCCGCTCGGCGCGCAGATGTTGACCACCAACACGTTGCCGACGATGACTACGACCATCGCCGGTTACACCTTCCCCTGGTCCAAAGGCGTCATCCTGGGACGACGCTATGCCACAGGGACAAACCTTATCAGCAAGTATCAGAAGATGTACGACCTGGGAGCCTCTATGCGTGACAGCGTGGCGGTCGTGGATGGTGTGGCTATAGGTGATGGCGTGGCCATCGGTGACGGCGTGGCTATCGGCGACGGCATCCTGGTCGGTGATGGCGTGGCTATCGGCGACAACATCCTGACCAGCAACGGCGTGGCTATCGGCGACGGCGGAGTCTTTATGAGAGGCATGCTGTTGGCAGACGGTGTCGCTATCGGCGATGGCGTGGCTATCGGTGACGGCGTGGCTATCGGCGACGGCATCCTGGTCGGTGATGGCGTGGCTATCGGCGACGGTGTGGCGATTGGTGATTCCGTCGTGCAGGCGATGTCCGGGATGGTTGGCGGTGACAACACTGCTTGCATGAAGCCGGGTCAATAGTCTCGGCCTCTTAATCGCGGACAACAACCGTCGTTGCTTTAACTTTGAAACCTTATAAAACAATGGCCCTGATAACTTCAAATGATGGCGCCGGGTTCTTGCCGCACATGCAGGGCGCGGGCGCATCACGTTCAAGACAGACGGCGGTGAAGTTCACCTCTGTGAAAGTCAGTCTTCTCACGGAAGAGGACAAAGCCGAAGTGCTCTCGTTTCTTCAGGCGCGTGCCCTTCACACGGTTGTGATGTCCAGCTTCATACGCGATAACGGTCTGGTCAGTCCTTTGAATCGCGGCGGCTTTTATGGCTATCGCAATCAGCAGCAGCAACTCGAAGGCGTCGCTTTGATAGGGCACACGCTGCTCATTGAGGCGCGCACGGAAGATGCCACGGCGGCTTTCGCACACCTCGCTCAAGATTGCCCGCAGCCCTATCTGATGATGGGCGAGCATGACAGGGTCGAACGCTTCTGGCATTACTATGCGCCGGTTGGCGAAAGGCCGCGCCTGCTTCATCCCGTCCACTTCCTCGAACTGCGAGAGCCGTTCATGGGTTGTGAGCCTGTGGGGGACTTGCGCCCGTCTGCGCTCTGCGAGACCGAAGCCATGATGGCTATTCAAGCCGAGATGATCTTTGAGGAGAGCGGGACCAATCCTTTGGAGTCCGACCTTGAAGGTTTTCGCGGGCGTTGCATGCGCCGCATAGAGCAGGGGCGCGTGTGGACGCTGATGAAAAATGGCAGGCCGGTCTTCAAGGCCGACGTGATTGCCGAGACGCCTGAGACGGTTTATCTGGAAGGCGTTTACGTCAGCCCGCAGGAGCGCGGCAAAGGTTACGGGCGGCGTTGTCTCTCACAGATGGGCCGCATTCTTCTTGAACGGACGAAATCAATTTGCCTCTTCGTTGATGCGCTGGATGACAAAACTCAGACCTTCTACAAAAGCGTCGGCTATACCTTCTGTAGCCACTACGACCTCCTTTACTTCTAACTAAAAATAGAAATGGGTAACAAGCAGGTGGAAGACAACAAGAAACTCAAGGGCCGACTGAGACTGAACAAACCATACATGTGGTTGATCAATGTGCTCGGCGGCGTGGCCTGCTTATTCGCGCTCCTCCACTTTCCCAGCGCGCAGGTTGATTTGCGTTTCCTGCTGCTGGCTTCCCTGACGGTCATCGTCAGTTCGCGCGTCTCGGTTCGCATCCCGCGCGCCAACACGACCATCACGGTCTCGGATGCTTTCATCTTTCTGACGATGCTGCTCTATAACCCGGAGGCAGCCATCCTGCTGGCGGCGGCGGAAGGGACTTGTTCGGGCCTTCGTCTGAGCAAGACGCCGCGCACCGTGTTGTTCAACGCGGGGGCGATGACCTGCTCCACCTTTCTCACCACCAGCGTCCTGCACTTGATTCTTGGACCACAATTCGACCTGCGCCATCAGCCGTACTCGATAGCCATCGCGGCCATCTGTGTGATGGGATTGGTCCAGTACATTGCTAATACGGGGCTGGTCGCCGTTTGCCTCTCGTTGAAATCAGACCAGCCGCTCTGGCCCACCTGGAGCAAACATTATCTCTGGTCCTCCGTCACCTATTTCGCGGGTGCGGCTGTGGCGGGACTCATTGCGAGCAGCGTCGGGATGATAGGCTTGTATGCCGTGCTCCTGACCATCCCGATGATTTCCATCCTCTACTTCACCTATTACAAATACCTGGAAGATATACGCGCGACCGCCGCACAGGCGGAACAGGCTGAGCGTGAGCGGGCCGAAGCCGAACACGCCCGCGCCGAAGCGGAGCGCGAACGCGCAGAGCAGTTTCGTTATGCGGCCTTCCATGACGCGCTGACGAATCTGCCCAACCGGGCTCTGTTGACGGAGAACTTAAAAGCCGTCATCGAGCGCGCCAAGCAAGAGGCCGACTATCAATTCGCGGTCCTCTTTCTAGACCTTGACCGCTTCAAGAATATCAACGATAGCCTGGGCCATACTATCGGCGATCAACTGCTCGTCACTATCGCCCGACGCCTTGAGCATTCCGTCCGGGAGACCGATACGGTGGCGCGTCTCGGCGGGGATGAGTTTGCGATTTTGCTGAACGGCATCAAACACTCAGAGGATGCGATTCAGATGACCGAGCGCATCCAAAAAGAGATTTCCAAGCCCTTCAGCTTGAGCGGGCACGAGGTCTTCACGACGCCGAGCACAGGCATCGCCCTGAGCGTCACAGGATATGATGACCCTGACGATATCCTGCGCGATGCCGACACGGCGATGTATCATGCGAAAGAGCGCGGCAAAGCCTGCTATGAAATGTTCGACCAGTCCATGCACGCCCGCGCCGTGAATCTGTTGAGACTTGAGACGGACCTGCGCCGCGCACTGGAGCGCGAAGAGTTTTTCGTTCATTACCAACCCATCGTCTCGCTCGAAACCGGCACGCTGTCAGGCTTCGAGGCGTTGGTGCGCTGGCAGCATCCTGAACGCGGCTTTATTTCGCCAGCCGAATTCGTTTCGGTGGCGGAAGACACGCGGCTGATTATCCCGCTTGGGTTATGGGTGCTCCGCGAATCGTGTCGCCAGATGTGCCAGTGGCAGTGGCAATCTCCCGCCAACAGTTCACTGATATTGAGCGTCAACCTGTCAGGCAAGCAACTCACGCAACCTGACCTCGTCGAGCAGATTGAAGTGATTCTCAAGGAAACTCATCTTAACCCTCGTTGCTTAAAGCTTGAGATAACGGAATCGGTCGTCATGGAAAACGCCGAATCCGCCATCGCCATGCTTCAGGGACTAAAAGCCCTCGGACTTCAATTGAGCATAGACGACTTCGGCACGGGCTATTCCAGCTTGAGTTACCTGCATCGCTTCCCCGTTGACACGCTGAAGATAGACCGCTCCTTCGTCAGCCAGATGAGCATGAGCGATGAGAACGCCGAGATAGTGCGCACTATCAAGACGCTTGCCAGCAACCTGGGCATGGATGTCGTGGCCGAAGGTGTTGAGACACTGGAACAGTTGAAACAACTGGCCGCGCTTCAATGTGAATACGGTCAGGGCTACCTCTTCTCAAAACCTGTTGACGCCGAAGCGGCAACGGCCTTGCTCGCCAAGAGGCCGGACTGGAATGTGAGCGCGTTTTCACCCACCAGGGAATCCTTCGTTCCCGCGCGCGCTGTCGTCTCACATCTCAGGTCAGCGTAGTTCGATTTAATCCCTCAACAGTAATAATTCCTCAGTTCACACCAAAGTCAATTTGATAACTTCGCCTCGCTCATATTGACCAACTCATCTGCTTTTGACTTCTCAACATAAGCCGGAACAGCAGTTAAGCTCAGGAAAATCACACATTCCAGATGTTTGGGCCAATGGCATAAGGCTTGCCAACCTTAAGCTCGCCAGAGGGCACTAGCGCTGATAACGCAGATTCCTATCAGCAAAAAATTTTCGCCCCCCGAAGGAATTCCTAAATGGCTTCTATCAAACGCTCCCGCACTGTCTCATGGTTCATTACGCTCTCCCTGCTGCTCTCTATGGTCGCGGGCGTTCTCATCGGTAATGATGCCAGAGCGCAGACCGCACGAGGCGCTTCGCCACTCGGCGATAAGTCCGGGCGTAATACCAGGGTCAGCTATCCCGCGCTCTCGCGTTACGCGAGAGACCTGACGAAGCTGGCACGTCAAGGCAAGCTTGAACCGGTCGCGGGCCACAAGGTTGAGATTCGCCGCATCGCACGGATTCTCTCTCAGGATGCGCGCCATCAGCCCTTGCTCATCAATGATGCTGGCGGCAGTGGCCCTGCGATGGCCCAGGCTCTCGCGCAGAAAATCGCCTCCGGGAATGTGCCGGAGAATTTACGCGAGAAGAGCATCTTCAGTCTTGATCTTGATGCACTCGCGGCGGGCGCGAAGGATAGCGAAGAGTTTGTTTCTCGCTTGCAATCAATTTTGACGGAAGCCGAAAGCGCCAAAGGGCAAGTCATTCTTTTTGTGGACCAGCTTCATCAAGTCGTCGGCACATACGCGAACCAGATGTCTTCGGCCCTCTTCCGCGAGGCTCTCGAACGCGGCCAGTTGCGCCTGATAGGCTCGACCACCTCCGAAGCTTACGTTGAGTATATCGCTGGCGATGCCCGGCTGGCCGCTCTCTTCCAGACGATTCAAGCAGACCGTGAAGACGCCGCCGCTTCCGATTCAAACGAGCAGGACAGGGAGGACGAAGGGTTCACAGGCGATAAAGTCTCTGCCGACCTGCGCGAGTTGATGCAGAATGCGAGCGCGTCCGGCAAGGAGCGAGTCTCAGTTATTTTGCAAACCGATGATGTGAAGGATGGAAAGCTGAACGCGCTGCTCAAGCGTGAAGGCGTGCTGGTCAGCGCGAGATTGCAGCAGCTCGGCACGCTCAAAGTTGAAGTGCCCGTCAGAGCTATAGAAGAGTTGGCGGCGAGCGGCGCGACACAGTATCTCTCGTTGGACAGGCAGGTCCAGGCGTTCGGCCACGTCTCTGCGACGACCGGCGCGGATGCCGTGCGTCAACAAACGACGACTTCACTGTTAGGCGTCACGACCAAGCTGGATGGCACGGGCATCGGCATCGCCGTGCTCGATTCCGGCATGGATGTCAATCATATATCGTTTCTCGATAAAGGCAGTGATAAGCGCGTGGTGTTTAGCAAAGACTTCACGGGCGAGAATCGCACGGATGACCCTTACGGTCATGGCTCACATGTCGCTTCGCTCGCTGCCGGTAATGGCCGCATCTCGGATGCCGCCTACATCGGCATCGCGCCGGAAGCCACGCTCCTTAACCTGCGCGTGCTGAATGCGCAGGGGGTCGGGTCTGCCTCCGCCGTCTTGAATGCGCTTGATTGGGTGCTGGCTAACCGCACGGCCTACAACATTCGTGTCGTCAATATGAGCCTGGGCATGCCCGCCATTGATTCTTATAAGAATGACCCGGTGTGCCGCGCCGTGCGCAGACTGGTTGACGCGGGCATCGTGGTCGCCGTCGCAGCCGGAAACAATGGCAAGAACAGCGCGGGCCAGAAAATCTACGGGGCTATTCACTCGCCCGGCATAGAGCCTTCGGCTATCACCGTCGGCGCGGCCAACACGTATGGCACGGATGCGCGCGGCGATGATTCGGTCACGACCTACAGTTCGCGTGGTCCGACGCGCGGCTCGTGGACCGACGCGGCGGGCGTCAAGCGTTACGATAATCTGATTAAGCCGGACGTAATCGCGCCCGGTAATAAGCTGGTGGATGCCGAAGCCGATTACAACCTGCTGGTCACGCAAAACCCGCAACTGGATGCGGGTGTGAGTCCGAAAGAGAACCGCAGGATGATGTACATGAACGGGACTTCAATGGCAACGCCCGTAGTCGCAGGCGCAGCCGCCCTCATCCTGCAAGCCAATCCTAAGCTGACGCCGAATATGGTCAAGATGATTCTGATGTATACGGCGCAACCGCTCGTTGGCTTCAACAGGCTTGAGCAAGGCACTGGCGAGATTAACCTGGAAGGCGCAGTGCGCCTGGCGAAACTCGTGCGCACAGACTTGCTGGCGACCACGCTTGTCGGCGCGCCTTTATTGACGACGCTCTTGCCGCCAACCCCGCAGACCACCATCGCCGGACAGACATTCAACTGGGCGCAGAGCATCAATCTGAACTACGATTTCGCCTCCGGCACGAATCTCATTACCAAGTACCAAAAGATTTACGGCCTGGGCGTCCTTGTCAACGATGGCGTGATTGTCAGTGATGGCGTCATCGTCAGCGATGTCACGATGCTGTCGAACGGTGTGATTGTCAGTGATGGCGTCATCATCAGCGACGGCGTGATTGTCAGCGACGGTGTGATTGTCAGCGACGGCGTCATCGTGAGCGATGGTGTGATTGTCAGCGATGGCGTCATCCTCGGCGATTTCATCGTGCAGGCGCAGACAGCGACCGTTGCTGGCGACACGACATCCGCTATGAAGATAGCCCCTGACTCTGGAGTTGATTTTTTGGATTATTGATCTCGGGATTGTTCCACAGCACAATCAACGATCAACCGAATCCGAATCCATAAGGAGAAACTCCATGTACCAGCCAGCAACAGCAATTGCGCCACCACTGCCTCAAGTAGAGACCGGCTCCTTAAGAGTCCGCGCTCTGACGCGAGACAGCGAGAATGAAGTTCTGGCCTTTTTTGCCGCGCACCCGCTCGACACTGTCGTGATGGCTGGCTTAATACATGACAACGGCCTGGTCAGTCCTCTCAATCGCGGCACGTTTTACGCCTGCCGTGACGAGGCGGGCCAGCTTCAAGGCGTCGCTTTAATCGGCCACATCACGATGATTGAAACCCGTAGCGAAGCTGCTCTCGAAGCCTTCGCACAATTGGCCCAGGGCTTTGAGCGCACGCACGTCATCCTCGGCGAGCAGGAACGGGTCGCGCGGTTCTGGGACTTCTACGCACAGGGCGGACAGCCGAAGCGATTGCTCTGCCGCGAACTGTTGTTCGAGCAACGATGGCCCGTCGAGGTGCGCGAGGCCGTGAAGCTGCGCCCGGCCACGCTCGATGACATAGAGTTGGTGCTGCCCGTGCATGCCCGTATCGCTTTTGAGGAATGCGGCGTCAATCCGATGGAGAAAGACCCCGCAGGTTTTCGTCAACGCACAGCGCGACGTATCGAACAGGGGCGGGTGTGGGTTTGGATTGAAGACGGCCAACTGATATTCAAGGCCGACATCATCTCCGAGACCCCTCAGGCGATGTATCTGGAAGGCATCTATGTTCGTGCGGAAGACCGTGGCAAAGGCTATGGACAGCGTTGCCTATCGCAACTGAGCCGCGACCTGCTGCAAAGAACCCGGTCCATTTGCCTGCTGGCCAACGAACAGAACCGGGCAGCGTTAAGCCTCTACCAGAAGACCGGCTATAAGAGGCGCGGCTCCTATGACACCATCTATCTACAACAGTAGAACGGACAACCCCCTCCAAGCATTCCTCACCTGGGCCCAGACGGAATTAATGAGCAGAAGACGTTTCTTCAATCCATTCGTATGGTTGACGGTTTTGGCTGGGGCGGCGGCGGTCCTCTCCTGCGTTGTCCGCTTACCCGTTGCGCAACTGGACTTGCGCTTTCTGTTGCTGGCTCTCATCACTACCTGGGTCGGCTCGCGCCTGACAATCAAGATTCCTCGCATCAACGGCGAGATTACAGTTGCCGACACGCTCATCTTTCTCACCTTACTGCTCTACGATGGTGAGGCCGCCATCCTGCTGGCAACTTTAGAGGCCGTCTGTTCTTCTTTGCGCGTCAGCAAAAAGCCTAGAGTGGTGCTGTTCAATGCGTCTGTGCTGGCCTGCTCGACCTTCCTGACCGTTCACACGCTGCGTCTCTGTTTCGGTTCGCTCATCTCGCTGCCCGCAAGTCCGAATCCGGCTTCTCTCATCATCGCCATCTGCGTCATGGCGCTCGTGCAGTATCTTGCCAATAGCGGTCTGGTCGCAATCTACACGGCATTTAAGAGTGACGAGCCGGTCTGGCTCACGTGGCGTAGATATTTTCTCTGGACTTCCATCACCTATTTTGCGGGAGCATCAGCCGCCGGTATCATCGCCTACCTTTTCGCCACCGCAGGTTTTCGCGCGCTCATCGCCATCGCGCCCATCATCGCCATTGTTTATTTCACCTATCAGACCTATCTCAAGAATGTGGCCGCGCTTCAGGAAAGTGAAGCCCGGTTTCGCAGCGCGTTTGACTATGCCGCGATTGGGATGGCGCTGGTTGCGCCGGACGGAAGATGGTTGCAGGTCAACCGCTCCCTGTGTGAAATCGTCGGTTATACGGAGCAGGAATTGCTGGCGATGAGCTTTCAGGCCATTACACAAGCGGAAGATATAGAGACCATCGTTGGATATATCGGCCAGGTGCTTGAGGGTAAAATGCCGACCTGCCAGATGGAGAAGCGGTACTTACATAAATCGGGCCACGCCGTCTGGACGCTCTTGAGCGTCTCGCCGATTCGTGATGCGCAGACCAAATCGCTACGCCTCATTTTTCAGATTCAGGATATTACCGAGCGCAAACGCGCAGAGGAACAACTGCTCCATGATGCCCTGCACGACGGGCTGACGGGCCTTCCCAATCGCGCCTTGTTTACGGATCGCCTGAAGCTCGCCATCGCGCGTGCGAAGCGGCGCGAGGACTATCAATTCTCCGTTCTCTTCCTGGACCTTGACCGCTTTAAGACCATCAACGACAGTCTAGGACATCTGGTCGGAGACCAGTTGCTCATCGGCATCGCCAGGAGGTTGGAGACCTGCCTGCGTGCCGGTGATACGGTCGCGCGCCTGGGCGGCGACGAGTTCACGATTCTCCTCGATGACCTGGTTGACGCGGATGATGTCATGCAGGCGACCGAGCGCATCCAGAAAGAATTGACGGCCCCCTTCAACCTCGGCGGGCACGAAGTATTCACGTCCGTCAGCATTGGCATCGCCCCCAGCACCACCGGCTATGAACGCCCGGACGATATCTTGCGCGACGCCGATACGGCGATGTACCGCGCCAAGACGCTTGGCAAAGCGCGTCATGTCGTCTTCGACAGGGAGATGCACGCCCGCGCCGTCAATCTCTTACAGTTGGAGATAGACTTGCGGCGGGCCGTCGAGCGTCAGGAATTTCTGGTTTACTACCAGCCGATTATCAAAATTGATACGGGGCAATTGGATGGCTTCGAGGCTCTGGTGCGCTGGCGACATCCCAAGCATGGACTCATCTCACCTATGGATTTCATCCCGGTCGCGGAAGAGACTGGACTGATTATCCCTATCGGTCAATGGGTGCTCGCGGAGGCTTGCCGTCAGGTATGCGAATGGCAAAAAGAGTTTCCCACATACCCGCCGCTCTCAATCAGCGTGAACCTCTCGGCCCGGCAGTTTACTCAACCCGATCTGGTCAAACAGGTCCAGAATGCATTAGCAGAAACGGGGCTTAATCCGCGCAGCTTGAAACTTGAGATTACGGAAACCGTGGTCATGGAAAATAGCGAGGTCGCCATCGAAATGCTCAAAGAACTGCGCACGCTCGGAGTGGAGTTGAGCATAGATGATTTCGGGACGGGCTATTCCAGCTTGAGCTACCTGCATTGCTTCCCCGTGAGCACGCTGAAGGTGGACCGCTCTTTCGTCAACCAGATGACGGACTATAACGATAACATGGAGCTTGTGCGGACTATCATCACGCTGGCGCGAAGCCTGGGCATGGAGGTAGTGGCCGAAGGTATTGAGACCGAAAGTCAACTGGCCCAACTTAAAGCCCTTGAATGTGAGCGCGGGCAGGGCTACTACTTCTCCAAGCCGATGAGCGCGGAAGCCGCAGGGGATTTCCTGCTTGGCACGTCCATGTCTCAAATGTTCTCGGATAGCGTTGGGCCCATACAGCCTATCTCACAGGGAATTCACTTCGGCGCGGTTGCAGATTCTTATAAACCTGCCGCCGCCACGATAGAAGTTGAGACGATGTAGAGAGGTGTTGTCAGGAAGGCTTATCACAGAGAGGCCGCCGCGCATGATTCTTGCACGGCGGCCTCTCTCATTTTTCTCATTTTCAGGCCGGAAGCTCTATCGTGAAAGTCGTGCCACGGCCAACACCGGGGCTATCCACGCTCACGGTCCCGCCGTGCATCTCAACGAAGTGGCGCACAATCGCAAGCCCCAGTCCGAGCCCCCCGTGCCTGCGCGTGGTGGAACCATCCGCTTGCCGAAAGCGGTCGAAGATGAAGGGGAGAAACTCCGCACTGACGCCCTCGCCCGTGTCGCTCACGCTGATTGAAACGCGCGAGTCAACGCGCCGTAAGCCGACCGTCACGCTCCCGCCCACGGGCGTGAACTTCACCGCGTTCGACAGCAGATTCCACATCACCTGCTGAAGCCGCTCCGGGTCGCATGTGAGTGGGCCCATATCATCCAAGAGTGAATGGATGTGGATGCTTTTGGCCTCCGCCGCCGGACGGACGCTGTCAATCGCGGTCTCGATTAAGGTGTAAGGATTAATGACCCGGCAGTCCAGACGGAGCCGCCCCGTCACGATGCGCGAGACATCCAACAGGTCTTCTATAATCTGGGCTTGAGAGCGCGCATTGCGCTCGATGGTTTCCAGCGCGCGGTCAACGGCCAACTGGTCAAACTTACTGGTCCTCAGCATGGCGGACCATCCGAGAATCGCACTCAGAGGCGTGCGCAGTTCGTGCGAGACGGTGGTCAGAAACTCGTCCTTCAGACGGATGGCGTTCTCGGCCTCGGCCCTCGCCGCCTGTTCATTCAGAAGCGCGGAGCGGAGCAGTTCTTCGGTTCTCCTGCGTTCCGCGATTTCGGCTTCGAGCGACCTGGCCTTCTGTTGCAGCAGGGTGATTTCGCGCAGACGCTCATTGGAATCGTCGAGCGACGTATAGCTCTCGGCGGGGATGACGCGAGAGTGAGTCGTGCAAACATCCAGGAGCCTTTGACCTGGCCCTTCTCCCGCGAACCCGTTCATCGGGTAAGCACAGAAGAGCGCGAAGGAATGTTTATGTTGTAAGTCGTTCCAGAGTTCTTCTAAACGAATCGCCGCGTCATAGTTGCCTTCCGCCCAGAGGAGCGCGACCATCTCGCCGTAGATGCGTACGCGGGGCCGACCCTCAACCGCCCGCGCGATGATGTCTCCGATGCGCTCTGTGAAGAGTTCCGCGTCCGGCGATTCGTCCACCATGAATTTCGAGAGAGTCTCCGCCGCATCCCGCAAGACCAATTGGCCGCACGCCCCGGCGGCTGTCACGTCCAGCCCCTTTTCGCGCAAGCGCGTCTCAAGCTCCTCGCGGTGTGCCTGCGTCGCCACCACTATCGCGGCCTCGCCCGCGTTGATGGCCGTGCCGATGAAGTCGCCGAGCGAGTCCAGGAGAAAAGCATCGGCCTCGTAGAACTGTACGAAGTGCTCTGAGTCTCCCATCCCGCTCCAGGCAGTGTGCGGCGCGAGAAGGCCAACAGAGGCGTTGCCGCCCGTCTGGTCCAGAAAAGAATTGCCTTGATTAACTTCTGTAGACAATGGAGCCTCCGTGACAAAGAAATCATGTTAGGGGCACATGACGTTCACCTATCCAACTGCGCATTCTAACACTCTTATGACCGCAAAGTATATGACGCGCCAGACATGCAGGCGGATGCTTTTGGTGATTCGGGATGCGTGGTCATTTCCGTCTAGGGCTATCCAGACCCGCCGGGTATTGTCCAATCTATGGCATCAATAATAACCAGCAATGTCCAGATGAAAATAACGGCAAGCAAGAGCGCGAGGGGTGGCTTGAGATACCATCCGATTAACCTTGTCCGGCAAGCCTTGCACTTCGATCTAAAGACCTGTTGCGGTCTCCGGCAATGTGGGCACTTCAGTTTCACACGTTTTAATTCACCGGCTCCCGGCCCGTTGGCTAGCCGCGCTTCTTGTCCGGCTTCGGTAGAAAGCCACGCCGTTGCTCCTGGCTCTCCTTTGGAGAAGAAGAGGCGGGAGGTTGTTCATTGAGTTTCTTCGCTCGCTCCTGGTTGTCCTTCTCGATGGCTTCTTTCAATCGTTTTTTTGCACGCTTATTCATAGCAAGATTATACAATAGAAACCTCAGGCTGAAAGGTTCCCGGCTTATCTCTCAACAGTGAGCATAAAAATCGTCTCGGCTTCAACGGCCAAAAAAGCCTGGGTCCATTAAATACCAGTTGATTAAGCCCGCCACTAATCCGATTCCAAACACTGCCAGCCCTAGCATCTTCTCCTTAGCGGTTGTGGGCTTTCCTCCCATCCAGGGAAATAACAGTAGATAGAATCCGCCTATGACTCCAACGGGGGCGAACGCGGCCACTTTCATGGAATACTGGCCTTCATGTAACAGTTGCTGCCAGTTGTAATAAATGAGACCGAGAGAAACGAGAATGAGCGCCACGGCAAAGATGCGCGCTTTGATGTAGTGCATGCTCTATGCTCCTGAGCTTGAGTCTGAAGACTGCTTATATTGATTGACAACTAAAGCAAGAGAGCTACTTGAAACTACACGATGAGATTCGCCAACCAGGCGAACATATCCGGCTCTATGCTTACACTCTGCTCCATCTCGCTCTCTGTCGTCGTAAGCTCTCTAATTGATGGTCCGCAAATTTATCCGCTTCAATCTCTGTGTTTCGCCCACTCACCTGTCGCGTCCTTCGCAGAAAGTGGAACATCTCATGCGCCACTATCCAGACGATGCCCTCCGCTACGCTCTGC
>JAXDFO010000054.1:0-9448 GCA_034665545.1 Blastocatellia bacterium | reverse complement strand
CTCTATCCTGAAGCGCGACGGTGCGGAGACCATAGAAACGTCATTGACAGAGCAGGAGCAGCCATCCTTCTGGAACCGGTTGTATGAAGTCGCCGCTTCGCCTGTTGGTCATTAACGTGAGCTTCGCGTTTACTTCTTCAGTTCGGTCTTGAGGTTCATGTTGCGGATGAGGCGGTGTAGATAGTTTGGATGGACGCGGAGCAGTTTGGCGGCCTCCGTGTAGTTGCCGCCCGCCTGCTCTACGGCCTTGAGGATGAGTTGCTTTTTAACTTCGGCAATCGTCTCGTGATAACTGCCCGAAGTGCTGTCGGGAGTCGCTTCGGTTTCGAGCATCGCTTCGGGCAAATCTTCGGGCAGGATGTGCGGGGTCGAACCGAGGACGACGGCGCGCTCGATGGCGTTTTCCAGTTCGCGCACGTTGCCGGGCCAATCGTAGGCCGCGAGTCTTGCGCGCGCTGCCGTAGAGATGCCGAGCACGCGGCGATTGCACTTCTGCGCGTACTTCTCCGCGAAGTAGCTCGCCAGGAGCGAGATGTCTTCGCGTCTCTCCCTGAGCGGCGGGAGGACGAGCGAGACGACGTTGAGACGATAATAAAGATCCCGTCTAAACTGACCGGCGGTGATGGCTTCTTCGAGGTCGCGGTTGGTGGCGGCGATGAGGCGTATGTCGGTCTTGATGGTGCGCGTGCCGCCGACGCGCTCGAACTCTCGCTCTTGCAGGACGCGCAAAAGTTTTGCTTGCAGCAACGTTGACATCTCGCCCACTTCATCCAGAAAGAGCGTCCCGCCTTCAGCCGCTTCGAGCTTGCCCTTCTTCTGCGCGATGGCTCCTGTGAAAGAGCCCTTCTCATGGCCGAAGAGTTCGCTTTCCAGAAGCGTCTCCGTGAGGGCGGCGCAGTTGACGGCGATGAAGGGCTTCGTGGCGCGCGGGCTGTTCTGGTGGATGGCGCGGGCCGCGAGTTCCTTGCCCGTCCCTGATTCGCCGAGCACGAGGACGGTTGAGCCGGTGGGCGCGACGCGCTTGATGAAGCCGTAGACCTGCTGCATGCGCGGGCCTTCGCCGATCATGTTGTGCTCAAGCTGTATGTCCTCGCGGAGCCTGCGATTCTCGCTCTCAAGCCCTTCGATGTGGCGCGCGTTTTCGAGCGCGGCTGCCGTGACGCCCGCAATCGCCGTCACGATATGCAGGTGGTCTTCCGCGAAACGCGCGCGCGCGTCGCTCGTGTAGAGATAGATTGCGCCGAGCACCTGTTCATAGAGCGCGATGGGCACGCAGAGCAACGAGTTGATGTGCGTGGCGATGACGCTCTCGGCGGGCGCGAACTCCGCGCTCTCCTGCACGTCGTTGCAGAGGATGGTGACGCCCTCGCTCAAGACGCGCTGCACGACCGTGCGACTCACGCGCACGGTGCTGTCCGGTCCCGCGCGACGGTCCAGACCGTAAACGGAAGTGAAGCCTTCCAGTCCTTCGTTGTTGAGGAGGATGGCCCCGCGCTCAGCCGGGACGACCTCGAAAATCAGTTCGAGCAGGCGTTGCTGTAGCGCGTCAAGGTCGCGTATCGAGTTGATGGTTGTGCTGACCTTCATCAGCGCGTTCAAATCGCGCGCCATCAGGCGAAACGCCTCGTCCGCGCGAAACTCTATCGTCTGGCCTCCGGTCAGCCCCTCGCGCTCGTCGAACTCGACGGAGGAGACAACCATCGTCTCCCCGCTCTCCTCCGTCAGAAAGAGAAAGATGGAGTCGCCGATTTTAATGCGGTCGCCGTGCGCGAGCGTGCGCTCCTTGATAGGCACGTCGTTGACGAAGGTGCTATTGAGGCTCTCAAGGTCGCTGAGTTTGAACTGTTCGCCTTCTCGCTTGATGAGCGAGTGACGGCGCGAGACGGAGCGATCCGGGATAGGAAACACGTTGGACGTTTCCCGACCGATGGAGACCTCTTCAAGCTCAAGCGTGAAGAGCGAGCCCTTCAGAGGCCCCGCGATGGCTGCGAGTCTGGGTTTCATAAGAGTTTTGCCAACGCCCCCCGGCGTGGCCGATGGACCAGGAATTATTTCAAGAGACAAACAAAGTATACCAGCAAACCATCATGATGTTGATTCAGTTTGCGCTCAATCCTTAACTTCTCCTTCAATACAATTGGACCACTAACCAAAAGCTATCCATTCGGATAATGAGACTATCCGAATGGATAGACTCTTAAGCCACGCGCGTCACACCGTAAGCTCTGCTCATGAGCTCTCTCTTCAAACGCTAAACCGCGTCATCTCAAATCTTTATAGCGAGCCTCTCATCATCTTTCCAGCCTCGCGGGCGCACTGGCACAACGCTCGCAATGATAGAGCGCAGAGTCAGGCGATTGAAAAGAGAAAGTGAGAATCCGGTGGGTACAATGATCGAAGCAGGCGGCCTACGCCCCCAGGCCGCCTCCCCCCGGAGATACTGAAGCGGTCTTGAAATTCGACCGTCGCCCCTAATGGGCCGAAGGAGAAAAGATGACGAAGCAAGCTCTCAAAGGCATCACGATGTTGGTCATCATAATCAGTCTCGCGTTCATCACGGCGGTAGTCACAGCCAACGCGCAATCCACCAGCAGACTCAAAGCCCAAGTCCCCTTCGAGTTCATGGTCGGCGACCAAAAGCTTCCGGCTGGGACATACAACATCTCCCCGCTCCTGGGCCAGACGGATGCCGGAATCATCTTGAAGAATGCGAAGAGCAGCGCGGCGGCGATGCGTTTGACCACTAACATAGTAGGCCGCGCGCCGCAGACGAAACTGGTCTTTCACAAGTACGCGAACCGTTATTATCTGGCGGAGGTGTGGGACGCCACCGAAGTCGGTCGTCAACTTCGCACATCCACCAGCGAGAAAGCGATGGAGCGCGAACTTGCCAGGAATAACAGCGAGCCTGAGACCGTTACCATCATCGCCAGCTTGCGATAAAAAGCCCACTCGGTTGAGCCAACCAGCCCCCCAACCCCGGCCCGACCCAATGCCCCGAAGCCCAGCCCCCCACACCCCCGACAGCGCGTCCCACCACATAGCGCGCCTCACACAAGAGAAACGGCAACCCTCTCCCACGGGTTGCCGTTTCTTTTATTAATCGCCCGCCGCTTCCGGCTGTCGTTTACTTCGGCAGCAATCGCCAGTTGTTGGTAGGCTCCGTGGGAATCGTCTGATGACGCTCGACCCAATCAATAATCAACTCGCGGACCTCTTCGCTGGACCTGTAAACGACGGGCGCGCTCTTGTACATAGCGAAGCCGCCGCCGCCGTTGACGCGATAGTTATTGGTCACTAGCCGCAAGCGTTGCGCGGGGTTGAGCGGCTGCCCGTGCCAGCGCAGATTTTGAATGCGTTGGCCCACAGGCTTGGAGATGTCCAAGTCGTAGGTCACGCCCTCCGCGATGTCGAAGTTATAGCCCGGTATCTTCTCATCAACTAAATCCGCCGCCGCCTTGTTGGGCACATACGCCAGAAAATATTTCGCGGAATGTTCGAGCGCGTCCTTCAACTGCGCGCCCGTCACTTCGAGCGTCACCAGAGTGTTCTCAAACTCGTACAGCCCCGCGATGTCGCGCACCGTGACCGGCCCCTTCGGGATACGCGCCTGTGGGTTGAAACTCGCGGCCATCGAAACATCCGCGCGCCCGGCATCCAACTGCACGCGCTGAATCAGGTCCAGGATAGCCGTATCACGAAAGCGCGCGTCTGTGGCCGTCAACTCAACGCCCGACTCGCCTATCTGGCGATTGAGCCAACTCTGCGTCTCGCGGTCGTAAGGCTCCGCCAACTTCGTAATCTCTTCGTCAGCTTTCACCCCATCATCAACGGGGATGGTCCGCGCTCCCTTCGCCACGACGCGCCAGCGACCATCATTCTTGCCCGCATCTCCCGGCTGCTCAAGATAGACATCAACGCGCGCGACCCTCCGCGCCCACTTGTCCGCCTGCGTCAGCAACACTCCGTTGATGAACATAGAGGGCACTTCCCTGTGCGTGTGGCCCATCAGGATGACATCAATGCCCTGGACTTCCATCGCAATTCTCACCGCCGCGTTTTCGTTCGGAGCCTGCCCCGGCGTCAACTGCCCCGTGCTCAAATCCTCTTCGAGGCCCATGTGCATCGCCACCACGACCAAATCAACGTGCTCCTTCTCGCGCAGAATTCCGGTCCATTTTTTCGCTTCCGAAACCGTCTCACGAAATTCCAGCCCGGCGTAGTTCTCCGGGTTCTCCCAACTGGGAACGCCCGGCGTCGTGAGGCCGAGGACGCCGACGCGCACGCCGCCGACGTTCTTGACGAGATAAGGATCATAGGCAGGCTGGTCCGTTCCCTTTTTATAAGTGTTGGCGGAGAGCCAGGGAAACTTCGCTTCATGCCGCGCCTTCTCAAGCACCGGCAGGCCGAAATTATATTCGTGATTGCCGACCGCCATCGCGTCGTACTTCAACGCGTTCATGGAGAGCATCATCGGGTCGGGCGGGCGATTATTCTTCTTGTTGTGATAGTAGATGAGCGGCGTTCCCTGAATCGTGTCGCCCGAATCCAGCAGGAGCAGGTCGGGTCTCTCCTTGCGCGCCGCCTTGATGATGGTGGCGGCCTTCGCAAGTCCCCGCGCGTCCGGCTTGTTCGAGTAATAATCTATCGGGTTGATGTTGCCGTGCAGGTCCGTCGTCGCCAGAATCGTGACCTGCGCGCGGATAATTGGACCAGCCGCGCTGCGCCCGCCCGGCTGGACCAGCAACGCGAGCGACATCAACAAACCCGGCAGCAAGATGAGAGAGTAAGCTCTTTTAGTTCTCATTTGAGCGAGAGAATAACATATCGTCGTTATGGTCAGTTAGATTGATAAAGAGAAAATCCGGAAGTGTTATTTGACGACGTAAACCTCTACGGCGGTCGCGCCCTCGACGAATCCTTCGTAGACTTTCAAGCCTTGCGCGCGGGCCTGCGCGGTCTTCTCCTGATTTTGAAAATAGGTGCGCCCGCGCTGCATGATGACGTAAACGGGCCGGGGCGTCTCCTCAAGTTTGAACTTCGGGTCCGAGAGCGTGCGCGATTGCAAATCCGCGCGCCCGCACTTTGAGAGATAATAGCGCGCGACGGCGGGCGTCTCGTGCGCGATGGTCGCGCCCTGCGGCGCGGTCTCGCAGATGAAGCGGAGAGCCTCGCGCAAGCCGTCGTCATAAAATTCATCGTGAGGGAAAAAGTAGCCGATGCGCCCGCCGCCGAGCCTGTTCACGTAAGCGGCGTAGTGAGGACCGCTCGCGTAAGCGGTCCAGGCCGGAAGGGCTATGAAGAAGAGCAGCACGACGGCCATCGCCAAGTTTCTCATGCGCTGCTGCGCGCCCGCGCGCTTCAATAGTTCAGTGGTCCAATTAAGCAGGAGGTTGACGCCGACCGCCGCCAGCATGTAGACGAACGGCATCAGCGAGAGCGTATAGCGCAACCACTTCGCGCCGAACAGCGAGTAAGGCACTATCCAGAGTATCAACATGATGAGGAGAAAACCGTGGCCCGGCTGTCGCCATCGCCTGAAGCTCTCGATAAGCCCGACGACGAAGGCGATGATGACGGGTATCGGAACTTTGACGGCCAGGAAGAGAGTGTAGAAGTAAAGGGGCGTGCCCCAGAAGGGCGTGCTCGAACCGTTGTTCTTGTAGAGATGTTGGCCCATCAGGTAGCCGGTGTGCGTGATTAGCTGTTCGCTGCTGTAAGCCTGCAAATAGTGCCAGGTCTGCGGCAGCAAGACAGCCGGGTTGGCGATGAGAAAAAAGATGCCGACGAGGATGTAAAAGAGGCCGGGCGTTTTCCCGCGCGGCTCGCCCTCCTGGCGCGGGCGCACGTGATAGAGGTAATGAAAGAGCATGTTCAGCCCGAAGTAGTGCGGGAAATATTTCGAGGCCATCATCAACCCGAAGGATACGCCGCTCAGCGAGTAGTAACGCCGCTTGCCCTTAGCGTCGAACCCGCTCGTCTGCTTGGCGCGCAGGTAAAAGTAGAAGGCGAAGAGCATGAAGAAGACGAGCAGCGTGTCTTCCTTAGCGATGCGGTTGTAGGTGATGGCGTTGATGCCGAAGGACCAGAGCGCGGCGGCGATGAGAGCGGTGCGGCGTTCAAACAGACCAGCCGTTAGAAGAAAGAGCGGGAAGGCCGTGAGCGCGCCGAAGAGTATGTTGGGAAACCTGAGCGCGGCTTCGTCGCTGATTTGATGAGAGAGGTCCGCCCCGTCGTTCCATGCGTGGGCCGCCTGCATGGAGACGTACATCAAGAGCTTCATCAGCATCGGGTGTTCGGCGTTCGGGCTGATGTCGCCGCGCTCGTAAGCCTTGACCGCCTCGACCTTGTTAATCTCATCTTCCGCGAACCCGACGCGCTCTATGCCGCCGAGGCGCAGGGCGAAACCGAGGAGCACACAGACGATTAGCGCGGCCAGCACGCCGCCCCGCAAGCGAGTTTCCGCGAAGCCCGAACGCTCTCTCATTGTTACCTTGAGTGATTGGCTGGCACGGCCTCCGGCGTGCCGATCTTGTTGACCTCCGCGACGGCCCTTGCGGTCTCAGCCGAGACGGCGCGCGCCGACAACCCGCGTCGCAGGAGGAGCAGGAATCCGGCGGCGGTCCAGCACAGGTCGCGCGCCTTGCGCACGATTTCCAGGGTCGTGCCGATGCCCTTCGAGAATCCCAGGAGAGCGGCGGTCCACTCCGTAGAACCTTCGCCGACTCCGGCGCGGAAAGGCATGAACTTGAAGACTACGGTGATGACGCGGTTGACGGATTCGAGGACGAAAGCCTTGAACAAGGTCGGCGCGATTCCGACGCTGATGAAATGCAGCACGACGTAGGCTTCAAGAATGCCCGCCAGGTGAAAGCAGGCTTCGAGCAGCATGATGGAGAGAAAGCGCGAACGATTGCGCGAGTAGAAACCATAGATGCGGTCCTCCACGCTGCGCACGCGCTGGCGTCGCTCCTCCAGAAAATTTCTCCACACGCCGCGCCCGTGTAGATATTCCATCGCGCCGCTCGCAAACTTCCATTGCTTGCGGATGATGATGAAAGCTGCGGGGATGATGATGGCGACCGCGATGAGCGCGCCGATGCTGCCGTAACGCAAGGGCTTCGGCAAAGGAAAGGCGAGCAGCAAGGATGCCGTCCCGCAGAAAATAAAGAGCGCGACCGAGAGGCTGTAGAAAAGATTTTCGATGGCGAGTGATGAGAGCGCGGCTATCAGAGGAACGCGGTCGCGGACCAGCACCGCCTTCGATGGTTCGCTGACGATGACCGTTCCCAACGGGACCAGATTGCCGAGCGCGTCGCCCATCACTCTGGCCTTCGCGGCATCCATAAATTTGAGTTGATAGGGAGCTTCGCAACAGCGCGTCCAGGCCAGCGCGCGCACGCAGAGACGCACGCAAGAGATAACGAAGACCAGCAGGAAACCCGCGCCGAGCCTCTTCATGCCTTCAAAGATTTGCTCGACGCCCGCGCGCTTGATGAAGTAGGCGAAGAGCATGACGCCGAGCGCGGCGAAGATGATGCTGACGGGGGTAAATTTAGCGCGTTTATCTTTTGTCTTAATGCTCTCGTTCATCTCTTGCGCCGAAAGGACCGAGCGTTGATTTCATGCCTGATGATTTTTGCGGAAAGAGAATAAAGCAAGATACGGTAAACGGCCTTCAATCTCAACTCGGCAAGGTGCGCGCCGGGCACGAAAAAGCCGAGGCTTTCGCGCCATACGCCCCTTCGCCTTTTGCCTTTGGCTTTCGCCTTGATTATCATGCTCTGTCAAAAATCATTTACAGGTCCGGTTATGAGTGAGGGCGAGATGAGTCAAACTGTAATGACGGAGCGGGCCGGGGGCGGGCCTCTGACTGTGCTCAACGAAGATGAGGAGATGTTTCGCGCCAGCGTGCGCGAGTTTGCCGAAGGCGAGTTGCGCCCCCGCGTCGAAGCGATGGACGAAGCGGGGAAACTCGACCCCGCGCTCATCAAGCAGTGTTTCGACCTCGGCCTGATGGGCATTGAGACGCCCGAAGAATACGGCGGCGCGGGCGCGGGCTTCTTCACAGCCATCATCGCCGTCGAAGAACTCTCGCGCGTGGACCCTTCGGTCGGCGTCTTCGTTGACGTGCAGAACACGCTCGTCAACAACGCTCTCCTGCGTTGGGCCAACCCTGGTCAGAAAGAGAAGTATCTCTCGCAACTGGCGAGCGCGAAGGTCGGCGCATACGCTTTGAGCGAAGCGGGGTCAGGCTCCGACGCCTTCGCGATGGCGACGCGCGCCGTTGATGAGGGCGAGCACTTTCGTCTCAACGGTCGCAAGCTCTGGATTACCAACGGCAACGAAGCCGAAGTCTTTATCGTCTTCGCCAACGCGGACCCGTCCGCCGGTTATCGCGGCATCACCGCCTTCATCGTCGAGAAAAGTTTTGCAGGCTTCTCCGTCGGCAAGAAGGAGAACAAGCTAGGCATCCGCGCCTCTTCGACCACCGAGATTATTCTGGAAGACTGCATGGTCCCGAAGGAGAACGTGCTCGGCGAAATCGGCAAGGGCTACAAGGTTTCGATAGAGACTTTGAACGAGGGGCGCATCGGCATCGGCGCGCAGATGATCGGCATCGCTCGCGGCGCGCTCGACGCGGCCCTCTCATACACGGGCGAGCGGCAGCAGTTCGGCAAACAGATTAACGAATTCCAGGCCGTCCAATTTCAACTCGCCGAGATGGCGACCGACCTCGAAGCCGCGCGCCTGATGGTCTACAACGCCGCGCGTCTCAAGGATGCGCGCCTGCCCTTCGTCAAGGAGGCCGCGATGGCTAAACTCTATTCATCGCGCGTCGCCGAGCGCATCGCCTCCACCGCCATCGAACTCTACGGCGGCTACGGCTTCGTCAAGGATTACCCGGTCGAAAAGTTCTGGCGCGATTCCAAAATCGGCGCTATCTACGAAGGCACATCGAACATGCAGTTGCAGACGATTGCCAAACTCATCATCGGAGGCAAGTAGTGATGAGTGATGAGTAGAATGCTTTTCTCTCGTCATTCACGCGCTCGACTCTTATTATCATGACGACATCACGTATCGAGACGTTCAAGCAGATGTTGGAGAGCGATCCTGACAACACGCTCGTGAGGTTCGGGCTGGCGAACGAGTATTTGAAGGCCGGGCAGCATGAGGAGGCCGTGGGCGCGCTCAAGGATTATTTGCAGCGCGCCGATGATGAGGGCGCGGCTTACGGGATGCTGGCGCGTGCGCTGGAAAAATTGGGCCAGCGTGAAGAGGCGCGCGCCGCCTTCGAGCGCGGGATAGAGGCCGCGTTGGCCCACGGCCATCCTTCGATGGCGGAAGATTATCGGATGACGCTTGAGACTGATTATGAGTGAGACCAAAGTATTGAAACTCGTGAGGAGACCAGACGCGATGGCAACCGCATTCACACGAACAC
>JAXDFO010000053.1:0-5018 GCA_034665545.1 Blastocatellia bacterium | reverse complement strand
TCCGCGAGCGAGGCCGGAAACCCTCTGGAAGTATCGAGCGTGTAAAAGAGGCTGGCGAAGTCCACCTTGCCGAGCATCAACCCGATGGGCGGCATGATGATGCCTTCAACCAGGGTCGTCACGATCTTGCCGAAGGCCGCCGCGATGATAACGGCCACGGCCAGGTCCATCACGTTTCCACGCTTGATAAACTCGCTGAACTCTTTGAACATTATCGTAGCTCTCCTTAGCGCAAGATGAAAGAGATGAGACGGCAGCCCGCGAGGAATAGCTCAAATGTCATCAAGCTTGTATCTCAGGATGCCGGACGCGTCAATCAAAATCTGTGGTCCACGACATGCGCGGATTGTTTTAAATGGTCCAGAATATTAACCGAAACTTTTGACACTTTAGATATAACCGTACTACTTTAGCCGTGGAATAATGAGCAGCGTCAAGGAACATCTCAAACCATCCCAGACAGTCTCTCAGTCCACAGACAGGATGCGGTCAGCCGCAGGGGCCGGACACGAGTTCAGGCCGTTGACGCATAACGCATATCGCATACTGGGCCTGCCGTGCAGCGCATCTCAAAGAGAGATTTTCGCGGCGGCATCCTCAGTGCGCCGCGCGCTCAAACTCGGCGTCAGGAAATCTCTCGCGGAAGATTTACCCTGGCTCGGCCCCGTCAGTCGAACAGATATGGACGTGCGCGATGCATTGAGCAGGCTCGCCAATCCTGCGCAGAGAATTTACGAGCGTCTCTTCTGGTTCTATGAACGGCAGGCGGCGCAGGTCTCAAGGCTCGATGACCTTCAACCCGCCGTTGACTGTTTGATGATGAAAGAGCACGGGGCCGGGCTTCATGACGCCGCGCTCTTATCGCTCGCGGTCGCGCTCCGCCTTCATCCGTTGATGGAGGAAAAGAGCGTCTGGCTACAATCGCTCGCGCTCTGGAAAGAGTCTGTCGAAGCGAAAGAGTTCTGGTCGCTCCTGATGTCCTCGGATTTGAAGGGCGACTTTGAACAGCTTGTGACCTTCGCGGAGATTAAGGAACTGCGGCAGCGCGTCGTGCAACTAATCAGCGCGCCGGTGGCGGATGTCGCAAAGGATGCGGCGGCGCGTAGAGACTACAAGGCATGTCGCCGCGCGCTCACGGTGCTGCGCGAATCCGTGCTCCCCTTGAAACTCGTCGCCCGCTACGAGAACGACATTCTTGGACCAATTGAAGACGAGATGACGACGCTCTGCGGAGAGGTCTTTCGGCAGGTCCAATTCTTTTTTGACGGCACGTTCATACAATACAGAAAAGAGAAGTGCGACCTTGCTTTCTATAAGTTCAAAGAGGAATTGAGGCTGGGCCTCAAGAGATTCCTGGACCTGGCGGGCGCGGAGAGCCTCTCCGTTTACAGGATTTTTGAAATGACGGCGGCGGGCCTCAAGAGCCTGGCGAGCAGCTATGGCATCGCCGGTGAAGAGGCGACCAGCATCAAGCTTTACCAGAAAGCTCTGGCCCTCGCTCCGCCCGGCAGCACCGTCGCCGCCGAAATCGAAGACGCGTTGCGCTCCGTCAACAACCAGACCTATTTTAAGATGCGGACGGAAAGCGACTATTATCTTCACCTCGCGGAAGAGTTGGAGTCGCTGCCCATCTGGGTTCCCTCCTCTCCAACGCCGCCCCCGCCCCGCGTTGAGCAGGAGCCGCAGAAAACACCGGGCTGGTCCACGGTCGCCATCATCATCGGGCTGGCGATGGCCGTCGGCGTCATCTGCAACAAGGGCGGCGGGAGCAGTTCTTACAATTCAAACTTGCCAGGCTATTACAACGCCAATATGTACAGGCCCACCTACAATGTGAACATCAACATCCCGCAACCGCAATTTTCACCCATGCCGCCGATCAAGATTGAGCCGCTCGTTATTCCGTCGCTTGAACCAAACGGTCGGCGTTCAAGGATGAAGAGAAGAAAGAACGCGGTGAGGCAAAACTTGCCACAATAAATTTTATGATGAACAAGACAGAAGATGCGCCACGCTCTATGGAAGTCCCGTTCGCTGCTCTCATCGAACTGGCCGTCGAACATTGGAGGCTCGCTGCCTGGCTCGCTAAATTGGACCAGGAGGAATCAGTCGCGCACGGGCGGCACGTCTCGCGCCAGTTGAATAGGTTCCTGAGCGAACGAGATCTCGCCGTCCTGGACCTCGCGGGCCAACCTTATCAACCCGGCCTCGCCGTCGAAGTCCTGGACGTCATCCAGGACGAAGAGTTGACTGATGCACGCGAGATGATTGACGAAACAGTGGCTCCCATCGTCACCTGGCGCGGCACGGTCGTCCAGTTCGGACAAGTTATCATTAGGCGATATTAATCACATGACACAGCATATTAACTACGGCATTGATTTGGGGACGACCAATTCCTGCATCTCGCGTCTG
Source organism: Blastocatellia bacterium (assembly GCA_034665545.1). GTDB lineage: Bacteria > Acidobacteriota > Blastocatellia > Pyrinomonadales > Pyrinomonadaceae > DASYML01. The sequence goes on along the minus strand of JAXDFO010000053.1, from coordinate 2,603 downwards.
GATGGCGACGAGGTGACGGTGATACAGAATTCGGACCAGATGAACGTGACGCCTTCGGTCGTGAGGGTGTTGCGTTCGGGCAGTATTATGGTGGGCCGCCGCGCCTACAACGCCATCGTCGAAGACCCGGACAACGTGGCCGCCGAGTTCAAGCGTTTAATGGGCCAGAAATACCGCAAGACGTTTCCCGCCGCGTCGCGCGAGATGTCGCCGGAAGAGTTGTCTGCGGAGGTCTTGAAGTCACTGCTCGGAGACGCGCGGCGCAGAAACGCGGCGGGAGAAATACGCGCCGCCGTCATCACAGTGCCCGCCGCCTTCACTGCCCTTCAATGCGAAGCGACGGCGCGGGCCGCGCGTCTCGCGGGCCTCGCAGAGTTTCCTTTGCTACAGGAACCGATTGCGGCGGCCATCGCCTACGGAGTCAAGCCGGATGCGCGCGACCAACGCTGGCTCGTCTTCGACCTCGGCGGCGGAACGCTGGACATCGCCGTCGTCTCCACGCGCGACGGGCGACTCCACGTCCTTGAGCATCGCGGCGACAACCATCTGGGCAGTAAGGATATTGACCGCCTGCTCGTGCAGAATATCTTTCTGCCATTCCTGGGCCAACAATTTTCTCTGCCGGATGCGAACGCGGAGAGGGGAGCTTATGAGCGACTCTTCAGAAAGCTGACCTTCATCGCAGAGTACGCGAAGATTGACCTCTCCACCCTGCCCGAAATCGTCGTCAGCCTGATTGACCTCGGTGATGATAAAGAAGGAAAAGCTATTGAAGCCGAGTTGACGGTGACGCGCGCGCAGCTTGAACATGAGGTCGAACCCTTGTTGACGAGATGCTTGCAACTGGCGGACGACGCTCTTGCGGGAGCGCGCATCAAAGGCAACGACCTTGACCGCATCCTGCTCGTCGGTGGGCCCACGCAGATGCCTCACATCCGCGCCACCGTCAGCGAACACCTGAACACGAAGGTTGATTATTCGCTGGACCCTATGACGGTCGTCGCGCGAGGCGCAGCCGTCTACGCCTCTACAGTCGAACAGACGCAATCGTCCGTCTCCGGCGTCGCCGTCGCCGCCACAGGCACGCGCGGCAAGTTATCCGTCCGTCTCGCCTTCGACCCTGTCAGCGCGTCCGTTCAGACGCCCGTCGCGGGCAAGATTAATCGGGGCACGGCGCAGGAGGTCTTGATTGCGACGGACAACAATTTCTGGACCAGCGGCTGGCATCAAATCAAGGATGAATATTTTGAAGTGCCCGTCACTCTACAGGAGGGCCGCTCGAACAGGTTTCTGCTGACCTTTCGTGACGCGGCGGGCCGCAACCTTGAAGTTGAGCCGGACGAGTTCACTATTCGTCACGGGCTGGTCATCAACGCGCCGCCCCTGCCGCACACCATCTCCGTTGAAGTGGCCCAACCGGATGGGACCATCGAACTCAGCCCCGTCTTTCCGCGCGCCACGCTGCTGCCCGCAGAGAAGACCGTCTCATACAGGGCCGCGCGCACCCTTCGTCCGAGCGATTACAACACCTCCCTGACCATCAAGCTGTGGGAAGGCGAGGCGCTCACAGACACGCAGGCCAACACCTGGGTCGGCAACATGCACATCCACAACGACCGCATACGCAGGCCCATCCCGGAGGGCGCGTTGATTCAGCTTCACATCAAGATTGATGCCTCAAGGCTCATCACGGTCGAGGTCTTCATCCCGCACTTGAACGAGCATTTCTCCGACCGCATCTATATCCCGCAGGACGAAGAGCCTGACTATCTCGAACTCTTGAAGTCCGTCCCGCTCGAAATAGAATCTTACCTCGAACGTCTCAACCGTCTCGAAGAGAACATCCTCGCCAGCGAAGTTAAGTTGGACCAGGAAAGCGAAGAGTTTCCTGAAATGATTTATGAGGAAGGAGACCTGCCCTCACAAGCTTTTGAAGGCGCGGCGCACGCCAAAGACCCGCTCGCGTTGGTCGAGCGATTGCGGCGCGAAACGGAAGACCTGGACCTGGAAATAAGCCTGCACGGGGCCGGAGGTCAGACGCTCGACCACGACCTGGCGAAGGGCTTCGTAGAGAGGGCCAGGGAGATACGCGTCCGCCTCTCGAAGATGGAGCGCGAGACGGCGGGCGAGCCGAAACAGGCGAACGTAGAAGAGACTGAAAGGCTCGCGGAGCAGGTCGAACGCTATGTCAATAATCACGGCTCAACGACGCAGAAGGAGAGATTCGCCGCGCTGCAAAGGGAACTGCAACGCGCGTCCGCGAGGGAAGACAATCGCGGCATCCAGAAGGCACGGCGCGCGCTGATAGACTTGCGCACACAAATTCTTTACGCGCAGGACTGGTTCTGGCGAGACTGGTTCGAGTACTTCCAACGCCCAGGGCGCGAGTTCGTCAACCATGAGGAAGCGCAACGCTGGCTCGCGCAAGGCGAAGAGGCCCAACAGAAGCAGGACCAGAAAAAGCTTGAAGAGGCCGTCAGAAGATTGTGGGAACTGGAACCTTACGACGAACAGACCGCCGGAAAAGAACGCGCCGTCCAGCCCGGACTCAAAAGCAAGTAGGAAGACGTTCAGGATGAAGGATGAGAGAAAAGCTATCCAAC
>JAXDFO010000052.1:0-16474 GCA_034665545.1 Blastocatellia bacterium | reverse complement strand
TGTGAAGGCGAATGATAGCGAACCGCGCGCCAAGTTGCAAAGCGAACTTGAACGCGCGGGTCGAAGAGTGAAGCGGGAAAGTTTTTTTCGAGTCTCTACTTAAGGCTGAAGCTGCGCGACTTCGGGGATGAGTCCGAACTGCGTGCGCGCCTGTGCGGGAGTGAGTATCGGATGATAGGTCTTGCCGTAACGCGAGGTGATGATGCGCACGTAGTTCTGCGTTTCGTTGAAGGGCGGGATGCCGGAATATTTATCAACGGAGCCTTCGCCCGCGTTGTAGCCCGCGAGCGCGAGCGAGACATCGCCGTTGAATCTCTTCAAGAGCCAGCGCAAGTATTTCGTTCCGGCTTCGACGTTCTCCTGTGGGTCATTCGCGTCGCGGCAGTTGAAACGCTTCGCGGTGGCGGGCATCATCTGCATCAACCCTTGCGCGCCGACTTGCGACCTCGCTTCGGGCTTGTATTTTGATTCCTGCCAGATGACGGCGTGAATAAGGCGCGGGTCAACTCCGTAATGCTCGCCCGCGTGTAGAATAATAAGGTCGAGTTCGTGATCGCCGGATGAAGGCACGTCTGCGGGAATATAGTTTTCGTCGTACTCGGCAACGACGGTGCTGGCCTGTGCCGTAGGCGCGAAGACGCGACTGAAGAGAATGCCTGTGGCGTTGGTGAAAAAGAAAAGAGCGATGATGGCAAAGGGAGCGAATTTAACAGAGTGAAAATGGGGAACGAATCGGGTCAGGTGCATTAAGTTTCTCCATGTGAGCGATGACCCTTGTGGGCCATCTCTGTTGCTTATCCAGTTCACAGAGTTGGGGGCTGCGCATGGTGGAAACGACGTGCAAAGAGCAAAGCATCGAGACCTGCACTATGATGGACTATGTTGCCGTTCGGTTGCTTTTAGTGGACGATATTTGTGCAAATAAGTCCTTTTTCTGTATGTATTTAATCCGACCAGCCGTAAGTGTCTAAGGGTGGTACTGTTGCGCCCGCCATCATTCAATCTGAGCGATGAATTGAGGGCTTGATGGGCCAATCTTTGTATCGAATGGCTACGAAAAATTCTAAAAGAAGCTAAAAAAAATTCTTTTCTTCACCCTCTGCACAAACAGTTATAGGTATCCTGCATCCTATGTTGCGAGATGGTTGCCAGCCGGGAAAGCTTGTTCGTATAATTCATCTTGACGGATATTTTGAGACACTCTTTAGGAGCAGAAAAGTTTTATGCCCATATATGAGTATGAATGCCGCAAGTGCAAGGCGCATGTGGAAATTTTGCAGAAGATAACGGATAAGCCGCTCGTGAAGTGCCGCAAGTGCGGCGGCAAATTAGAGAAGCAATGGTCCACGACCAGTTTTCAGTTGAAGGGCACGGGCTGGTACGTCACAGATTACGCGGGCAAGAAGAGCGGCGAAGAGAAGACGGGCGACAAGACCGAGCCGACTAAGACGACGACCCCTGCTGCCGCTACTAACAACGCCGCCGATAAGTCTAACGATAAGTCTAAAGCCACAGAGACGCCCGCACCCAAGAAGACCAGGACCAACACCGCCGCATCCAACAGCAAGAACAACGGCGGCGATTAAACGAGACTTTCCCAAACATCATGTCAATACAAGAGACGGCCAAAGGTAAAACTAAAAAGGCAACAGGAAGGCGGCAACCGCTATTAATCAATAGCTGTCTTCTCATCACTTTTGCCTTGTGCCTTTTTACTTTCGCCTTGATTGTTCCGGGGCAATCCGGGCGGCGCGGGCGTGCGACCAACGGTGGCGCGGTCCTGCTCAATGTCGTCGTCAAACGCGAGGAGAAGGCGACTGGTCCAATTACGTCCAGGCAGGTCTCGCTCTATGATAGCGGGACCGAGCAGATTATACAGAGCTTCTCGCCGGACCCGTCTCCGGCGCGCATCGTTCTGCTGGTGGATAATTCTCTGAGCGTGCGCGCGGATGTGGAGAAGTTGGAGCAGGCCGCGCGCGAGTTCGCCTACGAGATTTACGAGGGCGACAAACTGCTCATCGTGGGCTATGACGAGCAGCCGGAGATAGTCGCTGACTGGACCGATGACGCCAAGCAGATAGAAGCCTCGCTCAAGAGCTTTCGCAAGAAGGGCCAACCGCATCTCTTCGATGCCCTGAGCGCGGTCATCACGGACGCGCTCGAACCATTCTCCGCGCAGAACCAGAAACGCATCATCGTCGTCATCAGCGACGGACTGGACCGTGGCAGCAAGATGCACTTCAACGACATTCTCGCCCGGCTGCAAGCAGAGGACATCACGGTGTATGCCGTGCAGGCTCCTGACCGCACGGGCGGAGCCTTGCGCCGCGACCAGCCCAAACCGGTCTATGTGGTCCAACAATTGGTTGAAGGCACGGGCGGTCTCGTCTTCCCCATCAACGAACCGGAGGAAGCGGCCAAAGCCATCTGCGACGAGCTACGCAAGAATCGCTACGTTCTTTCATACGTCCCCACCAGCGTCCCCTATGGCGAAGCGCGCCGCCTCCTACTGCTCACCGCAGACGGCCTCAACGCCCGCTCCAAGACCTTTCAACCGCCGCAGTGAGCCGTGCTAGTTTTTGCTGTTGCGCGAGTAGATATAGAACATCACGATGATGATGAGGATGAGGAGTATTTCTACGAAGGCGAAGAATTTGGGGTCGAACTTTCCCGCGTCGTCTTTCGCGTCCTGGTAGATGACGAACGTGCCCAGTGAGAGTCCCGCCACGAGCCAGATGATTTGACGCTTCGTATCCCACACAGGTTCCTGGTCCTCACGATTGAATGTTGAAATGCGCTGAAAGCGACGCTCGCATTATCGCACAATTGCAGAGCGTAGAGGCCAGGATGGCTGAGGGTTAAGAGACGAACTTTGCGCGCGTGAGCGTCGTAGTACTCTCTTAAGAACCCGTCCTCTTCCAGAAAGGATTTTCCGCGAATGTTTTGTCCTCAATGTGGTCAGCAGCAGGTGTCTGACGAGATGCGCTTTTGTTCGCGCTGCGGATTCGCGCTCGGAGTTGTAACGGAGTTGATAGCGAATGACGGCGTTCTCGCTTCGCCCGTCAAGACAGAAGTAGAGAAGAAGCCCTCGCGTCGTCAAACGCGAATGTATAAAGGCTTGGTCCTATTCGCCTGCGGCCTCTTGTTCACACTCATCTCACTGGCTTTCACCAAAGCGGGCGCACCCGTTGAAGTCGTCGCCATCATGATAGCGATGCTCTCAGGCATCGTCAGCTTATTCGGCTTCTTCCAATTCCTTGCCTCGTATCTATCTGACGAAAGCGCACAGGATTTAACACAGACTTCCTCATCACAAACCATTCCCGGCACGCCCATCCCTTTGAACGCGCCGAAACGACGCGACGCCTTGCCGCCCGCGCAGGGCACGCCCGCCACGGACTGGCGACCGCGACCGCAGACAGCCGAAATGGTCCAGCCTGCATCGGTCACTGAGAACACCACCAAGTTGCTAGATGATGAGAGCATCGCGCGCCGCGATTAAACTGCCGCGCGTAGTTTGCCGAGTCGCTCGGCCGCCTGCTTCAAGGTCTCATCCTTTTTGCAGAAGCAGAAGCGCACTTGCTGCGCGCCTAATTCGGGTCGGCTGTAGAAGCTGGAGCCGGGCACGCATGCGACGCCGACTTCGCGTATGAGGTGGCGCGTGAATTCCACGTCCGACTTGAAACCGAAATCGCTGATGTCCGTCATGATGTAGTATGCGCCGTCCGGGCGAAAGGTCTTGAAGCCAGCCTCTGCCAGCGCGGGGAGCAGCATGTCCCTGCGCGCGCGATACTCCGATTGAAGCCGTTCATAGTATTCCGGCGGCAGGTCCAGCGCGTAAGCTCCCGCGCGTTGCAACGGCGCGGCGGCCCCGACCGTCAGAAAGTCGTGGACTTTACGAATCGCGCCCGTGATGTCCGGCGGCGCGATGCAGTAGCCGACGCGCCAGCCCGTCACCGAATAGGTCTTCGACATAGAGTTGACGATGACCGTGCGCTCGCGCATGCCTTCGAGTTGGGCCATAGAGATATGCTCTACCTGCGCGTCAGCGCGCGGGTAGAGGATGTGCTCGTAGATTTCATCCGTGAAGCAGAGCGCGTTGAACTCTTTGCACAGACCCGCGATGAACTCCATCTCTTCGCGCGTAAAAACTTTGCCCGTCGGGTTGTTCGGATTACAAAGGATGATGGCCTTCGTCTTCTCGTTAAAGGCCGCGCGCAGTTCGTCTCGATTAAAGGTACAATCGGGCGCACTCAGAGGAACGTAGCGCGGCGTCGCGTCCGAGAGAATCGCGTCGGGCGCGTAGTTCTCATAGAAAGGCTCGAAGACGATGACCTCCTCGCCTGGGTCAACCGTCGCCATCATCGCCGCGAGCATGCCTTCGGTCGAGCCGCACGTCACCGTCAGTTCCGTCTCAGGGTCAACATCAAGACCGAGGTATCGCTGCGTCTTGCGGGCGATGGCTTCGCGGAAATCACGCGCGCCCCAGGTGATGGCATACTGATTAACGTCGTCCGCGATGGCTTGCATGGCGACGCGCTTGATCTCTTCGGGCGCGGCGAAATCCGGAAAGCCCTGCGAGAGATTGACTGCCCCGTGCTTAAGAGCTTCGCGCGTCATCTCGCGGATAACCGATTCCGTAAAGAGGCTCGCCTTATGCGAGACGCGGCGTCGTTGCGATGTGGCTGTAGTTGTCATCTGTCTACGCTTTCTGAATTTACTCTGCCGGGCTACCATAACCTTTCGATAGCATACATGTCGAAGACGGTATCCGCGCTCACTACGGGCAACTGCTCGACCATCGCCTGGTCCAATAATAGCCTGTCAAATGGATCGCGGTGATGAAAGGGTAAGGTTGCCACTACTGAAATATGCTCTAACTCGACGGGCAAAATTTCGATGCTATTCTGTGCAAGCTGCTGCGGGATGAACGTCTCGTAAGGTTGTGCCAGGGTCAGTTTGCCGATGCTACTTTTGATTGCGATTTCCCAGAGACTTGCCGCGCTAATCATCAATTCTACATCGGATTCAAGCAATGCTTTTGCCTGTGCGCTGAGGCCCGGGCTGTCATCAATAAACCACAGGAAAGCATGTGTATCGAGCAGCAGTTTCATTTACCTGTAATCGTCGAAATCATCAAGCGGCGCATCGAAATCGTCAGACATAGTGATTAACCCTTTCGCGCTTCCGCTCTGACGGTGCGGCTTGACCGATTGCTGGTCCTCTCTGAAAAGACCAACCGGCCCCCCGTTGATGAGACGCGGACCAATTTTAAGATAGGTTTACCGTTTTCCATGATAACCACTTCCTCACCACCGAGGGCCGTCTGAATCAACTCGCCCAATGCGGTCCTGGCCTTATCCAACTCAATCTCGTACATACATGTAAACCTCAGAAGAATGATTCAAGCGTGGTCATTCTAACACGTTATTTTGTGCGATGAGGAAATCGCCCTACTGCCGATTCTAAGGCGATAGAGTTTGCCCGTTGGCCTCTCGGCGTAGCTGGTCTATGACGGAGCGGATGGCGGGGGCGAGGCTGCCTTCGGGCGCAAGCTCCAAGTATTTCTCGTAGGCGGCGACGGCCTCCTTGTACTTCTCCTGTTTCTCATAGACCGCGCCGAGCAGTTGATAGAGCACGGGTTCCGTGTCGGAAAGCTGCGCGATGGCCGTGCGAAATTCGCTGGCGGCTTCTTCTAGACGGCCCTTGTCTTCGAGCACGATGGCGAGGCCCGTATGCGCTTCGGGCTGAAAGCCGCGCGCCTCTCTTATCGCGCGACGGTAAGATTCAATCGCCTCATTCTCGAATGCCGCCGCGCGCTGGATGCGCCCTTCGACCGCAGATGCTTCGGGGTAAACGGGACGCCCGCGACGAGCCAAGGCGATTTCCGCCAGCGCGTTCCTGTAATCGTTCTGGTCCAATAATACACGCGCGAGACCGACGTGCGCGGCGGGGAAGATGTCGCGCAACTCCAGAGCGCGACGATAAAGCCCGGCGGCCTTTGCTCGCGCCGCATCATCCTGCGCTTTCTCGCGCGCGGCTTCAGCCTGTTGAAAAGCTAGCTCGGCCTCGTCCGTCGTGCGGACGAGCCGCACGTTAGCATTGCCGCGACCGGGAACCCAGGCGACGCTCGCCTCCTTGAATCCGATGGCGCGCACGCGCAGCATGTGGCGGCCCGCAGTGACTTTCTTGATGATGAGTTGGCCCGTTGCATCCGTCGTCCCGCGACGCACTTCATCGAGCCAGACGGCGGCGTCCGGCTCCGTGCGAACGTTGATGGAAGAGGCGGCGATTGAAGCGTCGGCGGATTTGGCAGCAGAGGGCGCAACCGTCTTCTTTCTTTTCTGGGCCAATGACGGTGACGCATTTGATGAGAGCGCGAGGACCAAAGCCGCCAGCATCATGAGCGAGAGAAAGCGTTTGATATTTGTGACAGGGGCGCGCATCTATTCTTCCTCTTCATGATCGGTTGCGCGGCGCGGGCGAACCGTCGTGTTGTTGGCGGGTTGGACGGCGGGCACGCTTCCCGGCGTCGCTTCACCGACCGCATGCACGGCGCGCGTGCCGACCTCCGGGCGAAACTTTCCGTTCTCGTCATAGAGCCGTTTGTATTGCATGGTATTGCGCACGACGCCCTGCACGTAGCCGCGCGTTTCTTTGAAGGGAACGGCCTCGGCCCATTCATCCAGTTCGAGCGGGAGCGTGGAGCGCCATTGCACGACGCGCGAGGGGCCAGCATTGTAAGCGGCGGCGACGTATTCGATGCGCCCGAACTTGTCCAGTTGGTCACGCAGATAGCCCGTCCCAAGTTGAATGTTAAGGCGCGGCTCGTAGAGTGATTCCTCCGTCACCGCGCGGTCAACGCCGTACTTCTTGGCGGTCAACGTGCCGGTCCCGACGAGTAGTTGCATGAGGCCGTTGGCGCGTGCGGACGAATGCGCGCGCGGGTTGAAGACCGATTCCTGGCGAATGAGTCCGGCGACCTGATAGGGGTCAAGGTTTTTGGCGCGCGCCTCCTGCGTGATGATGTCCCAGTAAGCGAGCGGGTAAAAGACATCCCACTCTTCGCGCGTCAACTCTTCGGGCTTCATCTGCGAATAATCCGGGTAGCTCTTCTTGAGCGCGTTGAGCGCGCGCACGTTGTCATTCTGCGAGCGATAGATGCGAGCTATCGCAAGGTTGACGCGCGGGCTGTCGGGCGCGCTCTCCGCAGCCCGGGCCAACTCTTCGAGCGCCCAGTCATCCGCGCCGATGTTCGATAACTGGTCCGCTTTCGTGATGCGCTCGTCGGCAGTTGGCCCGGCAGTCTCATCCGCGAAGGAGACGGTCTGTAGATTAGCGACGGCGCGGCCCACTGTAGAGTCGGGCGCGTAACCGGCGCGAGGGGCGTTGTTGCCGTTGCGCCCCATCGTGTCGAGTCGTTGCTTTGAGAGATAGCCGTACCAGTTCGCGCCGTAGCGAATCTGCATCGCCTCGTAGACGGCGCGCGCGTCCGAGAGTTTTCCGGCGCGCTCCGCATCGCGCGCGGCCCAGTAACCGGCACGCCCGCGATTGTCCGTATTCTTGTCAGCGTAGAGCGCGAGGTGTTCCATCAGGAGGCGCGAAGAGTCTGCATAATTCTTGGCCTCGTGAGCTTGCCATGCAAGCTCGAACTGGGCCTGCGCCGTCTCCGCCGTGCCCGGATAGAAGTTGACAGCAGAGCGGTAGAAGAAGGAAGCGTCGGCAGTGTTCTTCGCATCCTTAGCGAGTTGGCCCGCGCTTGTGAAGGCGCGCGGCGTCCATGTGCTCTGCGGAAAGCTGGCGCGCATCTGTTCGAGAGTGTTGCGGACCATGTTCCACTGGCGCGCGACCGCGTAAGCCTGGACCAAATAATAGAAGGCTTCGGCGCGCGTCTCGCCCGCCGCGCCTGGGACGCTGTTGAGAGCCGTGACCGCGTCGGGCGTGCGCTTGAGGTTGGTGAGGGCGACGCCCCTGCGCAGTTGCGTCTGCGCGTTGGCCGTAGCGGGGAAGCGCGCGAAGGCGTCCGCGTAAGCAATCGCGGCATCGTTGTAACGCTTCGCGTCGTAGAGTTTATTCGCGCGCGTCGTGGCCTCTTCATCGATCGCGGGCGCGGGGCTTGAGTTCAAACGGTTAATCGCGCTCTGCGCCTCCGCGCTTTCAATCGCGGCGGGCGCGTAAAAGTAGAGACGACGATAGGCGGCGAGGGCGCGCGTCGGGTCGGAAGTCTGCTCGTAGGCTCTGGCAGTTAAGAGCAGGGCGGCGGCATCCGCTTTGTCGTTCAAATCTTTCAAGAGAACGGGGACGGCTGCCGCCTGTCCTTCCTTCATCAACATCTCGGCGACGCGGATGGTCGCTTCGCGCGCGCGCGTGGATGATGGATAGTCGCGCGCGAGTTGTTCATTGGCGGCGCGTGCTTCGACGGAGCGGCCAGCCTGTTCGAGCGCGCCAGCGCGCATGTAGAGGGCGTAGTCGCCGAGAGCCGTGCGCGTGCGTATGAGGTTCGAGTCTAAGAGGCTCGCGGCCCCGCCCGCGTCTCCGGCCTTGAGCTTGATGCGCGCGCGGACCATGCGCGAGAGGGCGGCGAGCTTCGTGTTCGGATAGTCGTTCTCGAAGCGCGCGACCGCGTCTTCGGCTGGCAGGACGCCGCCGCGCGTCATGTTGCGTAATTGGTCCAGCGCGCGAGCCTCGCCCGCGCTCTGTTGCTGGCGCGTGTCGCAACTCGCGCTCATGAAGGGCGCGAGCGATGCGCCGATGACGATGACGAGACCGATGATGATGAAAGTGATGCGATGCTGACGAAAATTAATCAAGACGCTTTAACCCTCCCCGCTACTCAAACGAACCTGCCGCGCTCTCGCTCTCTTGCTCATGCAATTCTCGCTAAGCCACCCTCATAAAAGCAAGAGCGCTACCGCTCTCGCCGCGCGGGCGTTCGCAGGTAGCGCTTTGATGCTTGATTAATGTTTCAGGTTTAAAGTTTCGAGTTGAAGGTTTAGGAGTCTCAGCTTTTAACCTTCAACTCGAAACTTTGAACTTGAAATCGTTGCCCTCTCACGCCGGGACGGTCGAGCCCGGATAGCTGTGGCCCAGCTTGGACGGGTCGCCTTCGGCGAGAGTGTTGACGAGTTCCTGGTGAAAGTAGTCGAAGCGCGCGGCGACGGCTGGCACAACGCGCTTGTCGTACATCTGTCGAGAGCGGTCTATGTCTTCGCGCAGGCGTTGATAGATGTCGCCCTCCGTGCGTCCCTCTCGCACCTTCTGCTCGTTGTAGAGTTTGATTTCGGAAACGAGTAGCCGCGCGAAACGGCGCGCATCGTTGTGCAAGCGTCTTTCATCATCGCTGACATCAACGGGCAACTCCATATCCGTGCTGCCGTACTGGCGCGCTGCGCCGAGCGGAGCGGCGCGCTGGCCTTGCGGAGCGGCCTCCGGCTGCTGTTCGGAAGCGTAGTCAACGACGCTCGCCTGTTGGTTAAAGTCCGCCGGAGCCTCTTGCACTAAAGTGGCCTCGTCATCAACTTCGCGCGCGTGCGCGACGTAGGGCGCGACGCCCTTCTCGTCAATGGCCGCCTCGCTCTCCTGTACCTCCCAGGACGGGGTTTTGGCTTCCGCTTCCGTGGACCATTCAGGCTTCTGCTCCGTCTCTTGTCTCTCTTGTGTCGCGGGCGCAGATTCTATAGCGGCCTCTTCTTGTTGGCCCACGGGCGCGGGTTGCTCTTCGCTCGCCGTCGCCTGTTGCGCCTCTTCATACGTTTGCGGTTCTTGTTGAGAAGCGGGCGCGGTCTCTTCATGCGGTTGTTGCTGTGGCGCGGCACGTTGGGCGGGCGCGGGCCTTCCGACGGCCAACAACTCCACGGCCATGCTTCCGACGCGCACGAGCGTCTCCATCGCTTCGAGGTTGATGGACTTGGAATCAAGCCCTGCGGAATCCGCGTAGAGCACCGCGACGCAACGGCCTCTCACCATGAGCGGGACGGCGGCCATGTGCTGCGGCGGCTCCGCGCCGAGCTTGCTCAGGAAGAGATGGTCCCCGGCGTTATGGCCGGGCGTGCCGCTCCAGGTCGCGTGCGAACTCGCCACCTCGCTGAGCGGCGTCTCGGCGGAGAGCGGGAGCGTCACCTCGCGCACGCCCTCGTCGCCGATAGTGCCCTCGAAGCCGCGCGCGCGCCAGCCTATCGCCTGCTCGTTGCGGATGACGAAGAAGGCGACGCGCGGCGCGAAGGCGGCGGCGCGATTGACGAGCGTGTTGAGAATGTCTGCCTGCGAGCGTTGGTTGTCAAGGTCGTCAACGGCAGCCTTGATGAGAGCCGTGTCGCTGCCCGACTTGGTCTTGGCAGATTCGGCGGCGGCCTCTTCGATGCCGCTTTCGTGCGCGGCGCGCATGTGTTCCGAGATGGCGGCGGCGACGTACATGTTGTCCGTCGTCTCGCCGGACGAGCGTTCACGTAATCGCTCGAAGGCTTGATTGAGTTGGCCCTGTACGCGCGCCACCTCTTCTTGTAGTTCGCTCAGGCGTGAGTTGATATACTTATCAACCTCATCGCGCAAACTCTTTTCCAATTCTCCACTCACCACCTTCTCATCCTCCATTCATGGGAGGCATCGCTCAGGACCGTGGACATCATTCTCCCGAAGCGACGCCTTGTCGAAATGTTATCGGGTGCGGAGGCCATAGAAGGTCGCTCTCACGAGAGCGAAGGGCCTCATTCGGATTATGGACGGCCTTCTGGAAGAGTGTCAAGAAACTCTTTCAGTAATGACCCGCCCGGATGGTTTGACACTCTTCGCGCCGCTACGTTATAACGGGCACTTCAGACGGTCGGATTCCGGAACCTAAATCCAAATCAACTGATGCCCGCTCGCATTATCATCGCAGACGATTACGCTGACAACCGCGAACTCTTACGTCTCATGCTCTCAGCCGTCGGGTACGAGATATTTGAGGCGAAGGACGGTCTGGAATGTCTCAGGATGGCGAAGGCGCAGACGCCGGACCTGGTCCTGATAGACCTCTCCATGCCAGAGCTCGACGGGTGGGGCGTGCTGCGCGAATTGCGCGCGGATGAGCGCACGCGCGCCATCCCTTGCGTGGCCTTCACGGCCCTCGCGGAGATGGACCAGGAAAGGGCGCGCGCGAAAGGCTTTGACGCATACATCGCCAAGCCCTTCAACGGCAAAGACCTCCTGGAAACGGTCCAACGCCTGCTCGCCCCAGGAGGCGCGACGCGCGATGACCTGGACCATCAGGCGGGCAGCAACGGGCATTAAAAACGAAGGGACGTGTGAACGATGGCGGCACAGGATAAAGAGAGTGAAGAGAAGAATGATGAGTTGAGCGCGGGGCGCATTCTCGTCGCCTTCGAGAAACTTTTCGGCGGCGGTCGCGGCGTCAAAAAGTTCGCGCGCTCAGGCGTGCGTTATGTCAACCTGAGCGGCGGCGCGCTGCTCATCGAACAGAATCCGAAGAAGCGTAGCGAGCGGGCCCAACTGGCGGCGGGCGGCCATCGCGTCGCCTGGGTCATGCGCGACGGCGAATACCTGGCGCGCGTCGTTGACGGCGAAGTCGTCATGCTCGACTGAGAAAGTCGCAGACGCAAATTCAACATTAAAGTGAAAAGCGCATGGCAGCCTGCCATGCGCTTTTCAGTATGTCCCCTCTTAATTTGAGGGGAGAGTTTAGTTCAAACGGACAACCATCACAGGGCTGCCCGGCGGCTCACTGGCAACCGCTCGTGACAGTGTATTGCGGCCCGTTGTCCACCGCGCTCCCGCCGTTGCCCTGGTTCGCTGGCACTTTCACCTGCGCGGTCTTGGTCGCCACATTGCCTGCGGCGTCCCTGACCTTGAAGGTGATAGTGTAAACGCGTCCATTGCCGCCGCCATCGCGTTCCGCCCTGAGTTGCACGGACTTGCAATTGGCAGCGATGACGATGTCGTTGAGCGTATTGCCATCGCCCGCACTGTTCTCCGCTTCATCACTGGTGACTTTCGAGATGAAGACCTGGCTGAGATTCACGCTTGAATCGCATGAATCGCTCGCGCTGGCGACAAGGTCGGAGATGTTGACGGTCCGGTACTTGTGATTCGGCGGCCAGAGCGTGATGTTCTGACCGTTGAGCGTGATGGTTGGTCCTGACGTGTCCACCACGTTCACTATGCGCGTGGCCGTGCTGGTATTGCCGCTCGTATCGCTGGCCGTATAGGTCAAAGTGTACGAGCCGACCACGTTGGGATTGACGCTGCCGGAAACAGCGACCGTGATGCCTGAGTCGCAGTTGTCGGTAGCGGTCGCGCCCGGATCGGTAAAGCTGGTGTGGCACTCGACCGTCATCGGATTGGCTCCGGCGAGAATAATCGTCGGAGCTTGATGGTCAGAGACCGTGACCGTTTGCGTCGCGGTCGCAGTGTTGCCGCCGCCATCCGTGACGGTCCAGAGCACAGTTGTCGTCCCTTTCGGGAACGACGAGGGCGCATTGTTCGTGACGGTTGTGCCGGAGCAGTTGTCCGAAACAGTCGGCGTGCCTAAAGCCACGCCCGTCGCCGCGCATGCGCCTGGGTCAGTGTTTGCGCTGACTGGTCCAGGAGCGGTAATCGTCGGCGGCGTGACATCGTTGACGTGAAAGGTCATCGTCTTGGTCGTGCTGTTCGGCGGGTTGGTCGTGTCCTCAGGGTCTCCGTCATAAACAGTCACAGTGATGACGTGTGCGCCTGGTCCAACGAGCGTGCCCGCAGCCGGGGTCTGCACGATGGTCAGGAGCTTGAGAGGCTTGCAGTTGTCCGAAGCCGTGCCGAGCGGAGGCGCGGTTCCTTCAGGCCCGCCGCTGCTGACCTGTATGACTTCCGGAACCTCTACCAGACAGGCATCCGCCGGAACGGAAACAGTCGCGTCCGGAACCAGCTTAACATCAGGCGGCAAGCTGTCTTTGACCTTCACGGTCTGCTCACAGGAGGCCGTGAGGCCAGCTTTGTCCGTGGCCGTCCATGTAATGGTAGTCGTGCCGACGGGGTACGCATCCGTCAACGCGTGGCCGTCATCACGAACGCCCTTGATGGTCGCGCCCGTGCAGTTGTCCGTGACGGTCGGAGTCGTAATAACGACCCTCGCCTCGCAGGAAGTCGCGCCCGCGTTGGCGACTATCGGAGCCGGACAGGTGAACGACGGCGGCGTCGTGTCACGAATCGTGACTCTGAAGAAACAGGTCTGGCCCGTCTCGGAGACGGCCTTAACGGTCGTCGTGCCGACGGGGAAGAAGGAGCCGGACGGCAAAGGCGCAGCCGTCTTGGCGTTGGTGTAAGCGACCGCGCCGCATTCTGTGCTCGCCGGCGCCGCGTAGGTGACGTTCGCGCCGCAAGAGTTGGCGTCGCTATCCTGCACGATGTTCTGCGGGCAGGTGAGCGCGCAGGTCGCCAGCGATTGGACCGTGACGTTAAAGCTGCAAGCGCTGCTGTTGCCCGCAGCATCCGTCGCGGTGCATGTCACAGGAGTCGTGCCGACGTTAAAGCTTGAGCCGGAAGCTGGCAGGCAACTGACTGACGACGCGGACGAGAAGGAAGGGTCGTTGTCGGTCGCTGATGGGGGCGCGTAGTTGACCAGCGCGGAACCCGCGCCCGCAGAGCTTTCAAAGGTCGTGTAATCATCCGGGCAATCAATCGTCGGACTCTGCGTGTCCTTGACCTCCACGGTGAAACTGCAAGCGTTGCCCGTATCGCCGCTCACGCTCACGATTGTCGTGCCGACCGGGAAGAGCGAGCCTGATTCGGGGCTGTAGCTGAGAGTGCCGCAGGCCGCGCTTGAGCCTGTGGCCGTAGGAAGATTAACGTATGCGCCGAACAGGTCTTGCGTGTTGGGCACGTTCGTGATGTTGGCAGGGCAGGTCACGACGCACGCTTCAACGTGGACCGGCGCACTGTCCGTCGAAGTGTCGTTGGGAGCGAAACGGTCTCCGGGCGAGGCCGCGCTGATGCTGGCCGTGCCCGTTATCTTCTCTTCCGCAGGAGCGGTGGGAGAGACTTTATAGACGACCGTGAAGCTGGCCTTCTCGCCGGATGCGAGACTGGCTAGCGTGCAAGTGGAACTGCCAATCGCGCCAATCGCGGGAGTCGTGCAGTTGAACGAACCCGCCTCCTGCGTCAGCGAAACGAAGGTCGCATCATCCGGAACCGTATCCGTCAACACAACGTTCGTCGCGTCGTCTGGTCCATTATTAACGACATCGAGTTGAAACTCTATATCGCTGCCCGCCGCGACGGTCGCACGCTTGACCAGTTTATTAACCGAGAGGTCCGCGTTCGCGTTGTGCGGGTCGCGCACCGTGAAGAAGCCGGAGGCGCGCGCCGCTCCGTCCGAGATGGAGGTGATGTTGGCCCGCCAGATTCCGACATTGCCGTTGGCCGGAATGGTGAAAGACGTGGTCAGCGAGCCTGTCGTAATGTCGGGACTGCTCGCTTGCACGAGGTCCGTAGCTCCGATCCAATCAACGTGAGCCTTGAGGTTCGGGTCCACGTTCGTCACCTTCACGCAGACCGTATCGGTGAGATTGAAAATCTCCTGCGGCGTGGTGCAGTTGGCCGCGTAGAACACCAGGGTCGGTGTGGGCGGCGGACCGCTCTGCGGTTGGAGCGGCGCGGGAATATAGAAGAGGGCTGACGCCATGACAGGCGGAAAAGCGCGCCTCATCGCTGCCAGGAAGTAGTTCTCATGCGCGTCGTCGTTTTTCTGGACCAGCAATGAACTCGCGCTGGCCGGGGAAGTGGCAGACATGGCGACGGCAATCAGGACGAACAGAAGCACTGGCAGGCCGTAGCGCGCGCTGTAGACGTGAGAGCGCGTCGGCGGCCTGTGATGCCTCACTCGATATATGGCTGCTCTCATCTGTGCCGTGAGGTGGCGCAGTAGAGCGGGATTTGCGGTCTTCATAACATCCTCACTTTCAGTTTGCCTTCAAAAGGGCGGACCAAAATCAGGCGATTCCTGCTCCACCTTAAGAGGTGACGGACAGGAGACCAGTAGGCATCTGCACAGACGTTTATGTGCAGAGAGCTACTGCTGACCCTTAGTGGTAAAGGGACCACTTTGATCTGCCGTGTTGTTGGAAAACCGATTGTTGATGAACGACGTGACCGTCACGCCTCCGCCAGCATTCGTGCCAGAGTTGGTGCAGTTGAAGATATTGCAATTCGAGAGGAAGACCTTGTTGGCCCCGCCCGCTGTTGTCACGCGCACGCCCTCTGCGAGGTTCGAGATGGTCACGCCTTCCAGATGCACAGCGTCCACGGCAGCCGCCGCGACGGTTGCCACGCGGACGCCGATGTCCGTGCCGCCATTTCCTTCGATGGTCGTGTTGCGAATCGTCGCCTGCACGTTGTCCTGTATGTTGATGCCGATGTTGTTGTTCTGCAAGTGAGTGTCGGTGATGGAAGCCTTGAGGGTTCCGGCGGAGGTCGTCAGGCGAATGCCCGCGTCTACGTTGGCCGTGCCTGGTCCACTATAAGACCCCGTTAGATTGTTGATGGTGAGATTGCCGCTATTGGCCAGGTTGGCGTTGACGAGGCTGTTCGTGACCCTGCTGATGGCGCAGTTCTCTATGACGACGTTGCCGCCCGCGTTGAACCAGTTGATGCCGTTGATGCCGGTCCCCGCGCCGTTGATGGAGAGGTTGCGAAGGATGACTTTGTCTGTGTTAAGAATGTTGATGTTGACGCCGTTGGTCCCTGCGGAAAGGATGGAGGCCATCGAGCCAGCGCCGTCAATCGTGACGCTCTTAGTGATAGTGATTGTGCCGAACCCGCCCGCATCAATGACGTTAATTTCTCCGGCGATGGCGGTCTTGGAAATCGCACCCGCGAAGGTCTTGCAAGGGGCAGTGCGCGAGCAGGGGTTGGCATCGTCGCCGACGCCGGAGACCCATGTGCGCGTCGCCTGTGCGTGCGCCAGCGAACTGCACGCGAGAGCCACAATCAATCCGGCGAGGATGTTAAAAGCGAATCTGGTTTTATTCATCGGGTGTCTCCTTCCACCTTTAAGAGGTGGGACAAAGTAGGACAAAGAGTTGGTAGTTGACCCGCGCGCGTAACGACGAGGGGACAAAAGAGTCTTACAGCATCCGACGCAGGCTGAAGATGCGAATTCATGGTGAATGAAGATTGTTGCCGGAAAGGACGAGACGTAGCTATGGTGAACCTTGTTGCCAACGCCCCATCGCCAGCAGCCTGATACCTTTTGTAAGCCTGGAAGATTGTTGACGCGAAGTTCAAACGAAAGCTCGGCATGTGAAAGCGGAATGCATGACCCGCTATCTGGGCAGCCGATTAACTTATCAAGCAGGCGGCTGGACAGTATGCCAAGTAGGGGCGACGTGTCAAGGAGATTTCGGATAATTGGGCCAAGAAAAAAAGAACCCGGGGCGCGATGGCCCCGGGTTCTCTTTTTCAGGTCCACGCCTCGCGCCGGGGAGATGCGCGCTGGCGTTCCTGG
>JAXDFO010000051.1:0-7437 GCA_034665545.1 Blastocatellia bacterium | reverse complement strand
GCTGGCGGTCCGACTTCCGCGCCCAGGTTGCGCATTGCCTGCGCGACGGCACGCGGGGCAAGCCCGTCGTGGAGCTCCTCCCGCCCGACGCGGACGACTACTTCGTCCTCAAGCCCAAGCACTCCGGCTTCTTCTCCACGACGCTCGACACGCTGCTCGAATACCTGCAAGCCAGGACGCTCATCCTCACCGGCCTCGCGGGCAACATCTGCGTCCTCTTCACGGCCAACGACGCTTACATGCGCGATTTTCATCTCGTCGTCCCTTCGGACTGCGTCGCCTCCAACACGCCGGAAGAGAACGAGCACGCGCTGGAACTGATGTCCAAAGTCCTCAAGGCAGATATCAGGCCATCAACGGAATTGGACCTCGAAACATTGAAGCGCGAAGCCGTACGCGCTTCTGAAGAGACCAAGCCCAAACAGCAATCCGCTCAGTTCGCCCAAGAGACCGAAGCGTCTACGGCGTGACGCCGGACCAAAAATTCGATGAACGAAGAGGCCGCTTCCCTTCATGGAAAGCGGCCTCTTTGATGTTTGAAGGTTGATGAGAGAAAAGCTAACTCACGGTTGCTGGCGTCCGCGCATGGCGGCGGTCATCGCCAGTTCGCGCGCGCGCGGCAGGACATCAATCGCTTTCGAGACCTGCGGGTCATCCTGGACCAGCACGCGGTCTGCGGAGACCTTGCCGTAGGCCGCCGTGATGACGTTGTAACGAAGTTGAAGGCCGACGAAATCACGGTTGTGGTCCAGTTGGGCCAACATATTTTTCCAGGACGGCTCCTTCGCTACAAAATCCTTGAAGGCTTTAAAGAGCGCGTCGTTGAACGGAAAATCGTTCGCCAGAAGTTCATGCTCAAAGTCTATCCCGCGTTGCCACTTGTAGGACTCGAAGCCCGCGACGCGGCCATTGACCAGTTCGCGCGAGAAGAAGAAGAGCGGGTTCAAGAGGCGCGTCTGAGAGATATTGATGGAGCGCGGCTTGATGGTTTCATCCGGCATGATGCCGCCGCCGCCGTAGACGGGGCGGCCCGTGTCTGTCTTGCTCTCCGGCCCGGTCGGCTTCGCTGCGGGCTGGTCCTTTTCGTCGAAGCGGTTCGAGCCGCCGCGCGTGTAGTAGTCGTAGAAACCGCCGTTCGAGTAATCGCGTTGAATCAAGCGGCCCGAAGGCGTGTAGTACTTGGCGGAGGTGAGCGTCAGGCCCGCGCCGTAATCAAGCGGGATGATGCTCTGGACCAGTCCCTTGCCGAAGGTCGTCTGCCCGACGATGAGCGCGCGGTCGTGGTCCTGCATCGCGCCCGAAACTATCTCGGAGGCGGAGGCGGTGTTGCCGTTGACGAGCAGGACGAGCGGCGTCATCTCCGGGTTGGGGTTGTTCGATTCGTAAGATTTATCCGTGAAGCCGTTGCGCCCCTTTTGCGTCAGGATTAATTGACCGTTGCGGAGGAATTTTTCCGCGACGCGAATCGCCTGGTCCAGAAACCCGCCCGGATTATTGCGCAGGTCCAAGACGAGCGAGGTCATCCCCTGCTTGTGCAGGTCTTCGAGAGCCTGCGTCAATTCGTCCGTCGTCGTGTAGTTGAAGCCGTGCGTCATGTCCACATAACCGACGCCGGGCTTGAGCATGTAAGCATCCGGGATGGATGGTTGGGGCACAGCGTCGCGCGTAATCTCCACGGTCTCAGGGCGGCCATTGGAGGCGCGTTCGACCGTCACCTTGACTTGTGAACCGCGCGGCCCTCTAATCTTGTCGCGCACTTCCAGAGACGATTTGCCGCGCATCTTGACGCCGTCAACTTCTATGATCTTGTCGCCGTAGCGCAGGCCCGCGCGCGCCGCCGGTGAATTCTCGAAGGTCGCGGCGATGTACGTGTCCGTCTGTTCGCCTACGGTGTAGTTCTGTATGGACGCGCCGATGCCGAAGTATTCCGAACGCTGGTCGGTCTTGAGTTCGTCAAACTCTTCGCGGTCGTAATAATTCGAGTGCGGGTCTAAGGAACGCAGCATGCCGATAATCGAAGATTTGAAGACGTTGTTGTAATCGAGCTTTTTGCCGTCAACATAATTATCTTGAATAACGGTCAACGCTTCGGCAAAATCCTGTTCGACGCCCGCCGTCGCGTTGCTGTTAATGCGGGCGCGCACGGAAGGGCGACGAGAGGGCGCGGCGGTCGTGCCCGAAGGCGTTTTGCCGGTCGTCGTGCTCCCGACGGGTGATTGCCCCTGCTGCTGCTGCTGCTGTCGTTGCTGAGCGACGACGAAGGCTGGGAGCGAGAGAGCTACGAGGAGTAATGTTGAAAGGGCGAGCGTAAGTCTGTTCTTCACTTCTGGTGAGCCTCTTGAAACTAATCTAAAGTTATTAAAATCGCCCCGGTCCGAACGCCTGTTTCGACCCGTGTGCCGGGCGAGTTGTACATCTGCATAGTAACGGATGCAGCCGGGCCGAGCAAGGTTGCGCGCAAGCAGCCACGCGCACGCGCGCGGATTTCTCTTCTCATTACTGGTCCACTTATGTTTACCTGTGTGGGCGACCCTCAAGATTATGGACAGCTTGGGAACTTTTTATGGCTAAAAAAATCGGCAAGAAGCCTGCGGCCACCGCCGCGAAAAAAGGACGAGAGTCCACGCGCACACGTCCGCGACAGGACCGGGGCGCATCTTTCGAGCGGCAACTTCGTGAAGCCCTCAACGCCGTGGATGTCGCCAATGCTCTGACCGCGCCTCTCACAAGCTCCATCGAAAATCTCCTGCGCGTGGCGGCGCAGGCCATCGGTTCTGACGAGGCTTCGGTGCTCGTGCGCGACGGCAACGAAGGCGGGCTGAAATTCCTGGTCGCCATCGGCAGGGTCGCGGACAAGCTGATGCGGGTACGCATTCCGCCGGGGCGCGGCATCGCAGGCTTCGTCTTCTCTTCGGGTCAGCCGGTGGCGGTGGCGGACGCGGCGCAGGAGGAGACCTTCTACGCGGAGGTTGACCGCGCGACGGGCTATTCGACGCAAATCCTGCTCGCCACTCCCTTGCGCGCGGCGGGCGAGATGGTAGGCGTGCTCGAATTCGTCAATCGCCTGGGCGAGCCGCCCTATCAACCCTTCTCGCCGGAGGAGATGGACCAGGCCGCGCACTTCGCGGACGCCATCGGGACGCTCGTTGACGCGCACGAAACGTCCGGCCTGATAGAGTCGCTGCTTGAACACTCCATGAAAAGCATCACGCTGACGAATCGCGCTGGCAAGAGTGAGCGAGTTGACCTGCGACGCTGGCTCAAGAGCATGCGTTCCGCGCCGGAGCATAGAGACCTCATGCAGATGGCGGTCGCGTTGCGCGACATCGCGGGGCGCGGCGAGGCCGAGCGCGAGTTGTGCCGCGAAGTCCTGGAAGCTCTCGCGCGCTTTACCGAGAAACGCTCGTCTTCGAGCACCAGCTATTTGAACTTCTGAGCCTGTCAGCCTGTGCCTGAATTCAAGGAGAGCCAAAAGAGCATGACACAGTCTGATGCGGCGTTTGAGGCGGCGGGCAGTCTCGCGGATTTATGGTCCACGATTCGGCCCGACACCATCTGGAAGGGGCGCACGGGGCGGGGCGTGCGCGTCGCCGTCGTGGATAGCGGGATGGATGCCGCGCATCCCGCGCTCGAAGGCAAAGTGAAGGAGTCGGTCGAGGCCGTCGCGGAGGGAGGGCGTATCACGTTTCGCGCTTCGTCTTCGGGCGATGCTGCCGGACACGGGACGGCCTGCGCGGGAATCATCACTTCGGTCGCGCCGGAAGTCGAGCTTTACAGCGTCAAGGTGCTTGGCCCAAACGCTTCGGGTTCGGGCGACATGTTTCTGGCGGGCCTCGACTACGCCATCAAGCAGAGGATGCAGGTCATCAACCTCTCTCTGGGGACGACCAAGCCGCAATACTTCGCGCCGCTTCACGACCTGCTCGACAGAGCCTATCACGCCGGATGCATCGTCGTCGCCGCCGCCAACAATCTGCCGCAACCGAGCTATCCTTCCATCTTCTCATCCTCGCTTGTCTCCGTCAGCAAGCGCGAGGGCGACAATCCTTTCGACTTCGGTTATCGCTACGGCGAAGTGATAGAGATGCTCGCGCCCGGCGTCGGCGTCCACACGGCCTGGCCCGGCGGCGGCTATCGCCAACTGACCGGCAACAGCTTCGCCTGCCCGCACATCGTCGGCATCATCGCTCTCATCATGGAAGCCTACCCCGACCTGACGCCCTTCCAGGTCAAGACCATCCTTTACACCATCGCCCGCCAGAACCAGAGCGAACAAAAGGATAAGGGATGAAGTTAAGAGATTAACTCACGAGCCAGGGACCAGCCCAAAGTAGAAGGGAGGACGCGCCGCGACTCTCTCGCACGCCTCCTCCCTTCCGAACTTCAACCCTCTCACTGGCGAGTCTAATTCCCGCCCGTCTTCTTCCGCTTCGGCGCTTTATACTCGCTCTTCTTCTTCAACTTGACCGCCTGCACCTCATCCGAATTCGGCCCATACTGCGCCATCACCTGGTCCTTCGTCCCCAATATAATGTTATGAAACGCCCACTGCTTCGCCACCAGAGTATCCCTCGCCGCATCAGCCGCCGCATCAGCCTGCACGGAAGCATGCCACGCCGCCTCCAACTCCGCATGCCCCACGTCCAACTTCGCCTGCGTGTAAGCCTGATTCGCCGGACTATAATTGTTGATTGCCTTCACCGCCGCGTACACCTCTTCGTCGTCCGTGAGTTCTTTAGGCTTCAATCGCCTTGTTTCGTCTTTAGCCATTTTTCATTCTCCAAACAGGGCTAGAAAGGTAAGAAGGTGAGGATTTTCGCGCGCATTCTATGCAACAAACCGCCGCCACGCAAGAAAAAAGTTGAGCCGGTTTCGATAGAACCTCACCCCGTCTCTTTGCAACCTGCACAAGCTCCTTTATAACTTCCAGGAGTTGTAAAGTAACCTGAGCAGGTTCTAAAGGAACCCGTCCTGGTTACAAAGGAACTTCTCCTGGTTACAAAGAAACTTCGTCAGGTTGCAAAGGAACTTTACCTGGCTGGAAAGAAACCCTTTCCGGCTCTCAAGGAACTTCTTCTGGTTCTCTTACAACCCGCCCTGGCTTCAAACAACCCACCGCCGCAAGAGATGCAACGCCTCAACGCCCCTGTCTCCACACATTCGACAGCATAGCCATTTCCACAACTCCGAAGCCGCCTCACTCAGACTCGCCCTGCGTATTAAGTAGAAATCTCTTAACCTTCTTCGAGCGGCACGCCCGTCTATTTCCGGTAGACGCTGGCAACTCTCCCGCCGCAGGCTCTTGACGTTTGTTTTGGCGCGTCCGTAGAATGACGGATGAACTATTTTCGCAGGCGGTCGTAAAAGCTTATGCACTACAAGCGCATCTCAAACGCTTGAGCGACATGAAAGACCTAGTCGAAGGAGTTTGAACGAAAATGAGCAGTCCCTATAATCCGCATGAACCGCATTTCAACTCAGAGCCGTCTGAGACGATAGACGATTTGATGCTGCACGAGGCGGACGAAGCGGAACATCACGATTCCGGCGCGCGCGCCGCATCGAGCGTGCGCGACATCGCTTCGCGCATTCCAGAATCACTGAGCGCCATCGGACGCGACATCAGCCGCACCATAGAGCGCGCCATCTCTGCAAAGGACGATTACGTGGTTGCCGTTAAAGTTTCGCCGGAGGCACAGGATAAGCTGGAACAATTGGTCCAGGCAGGTGTCTTTCGCAGCCGCGCCGAAGCCGCTGCCTATCTGATTGACGAAGGCATCAAGACGCAGGTCGCACTCTTCGACCGCGTGCAGCAGAAGCTTTCCGAAATCGAACGCCTGCGCGCCGAATTGCGCGGCATGGTCAAGAGCGCGGAGACGACGACCGGCTCTGGCGGCGTCTGATTTTTTTTGTGCAGGCCACGCGGCCCGCGCGTGGCCTGCGCTCTACAGGTTTGAGCAAGCGATGGATAAAGAGGAGCGCGCTGGCCTTATGAGAGAGCGGGCGGCGCGCTCGTTCTTTCATGCAAGAGCCTTTCATACGATGTCTTTGATAACGTCTCAAACATGCCCCTCGTCCCTCACCATTTGTGATTAAAAATTTATCCGAGGTCAAACGTGTCTCAAACATTCCAACTCCCACGCACAGAGATTGAACAGTTCACGCTCGACAACGGCCTTCGCGTCATCCTGAGCGAGGACCATTCCGTGCCGGTCGTCTCCGTCGCCGTCTATTACAACGTCGGCTCGCGCAACGAGAAAGAGGGGCGCACGGGCTTCGCCCATCTCTTCGAGCACATGATGTTTCAAGGCTCCGAGAACGTCCCCAAAGCCGCGCACTTTCAGTACATCTTCAACGCCGGGGGCACTATGAACGGCACGACTTCGAGCGAGAGGACCAATTATTTCGAGACGCTGCCCGCCAGCCAGTTGCCGCTCGCGCTGTGGCTTGAGAGCGACCGCATGCGCTCGCTCAAGGTGACGCAGGAGAATCTGGACAACCAGCGCAACGCCGTTCAGGAAGAGAAGCGGCTTCGTTATGATAATCAGCCATACATCAACGCCTACCTGCGCTTGATGGAGATGGATTTCAAGAATCCAGCGAACTCGCATTCGACCATCGGCTCGATGGAAGATTTGGACGCCGCGACCGTCGAGGACGTGCAGGAATTCTTCCGCATCTACTACGCGCCGAACAACGCCGTCCTCACCATCGTCGGAGACTTCGACCCGCAGGAGGCCCGCGCTCTGGTCCAGAAATATTTCGCCTCGATTCCGAGCCAGCCGGAGCCGCCCCCCGTGGATGTCAGCGAGCCTGCCGAAGTGGGCCAACGCGAAGATACATTCCTGGACCCGCTCGCGCCCGCGCCCGCCTTCGCGCTCGCGTGGAAGATTCCGCCGCGCCGCACGCAGGAGATTTACGCCATCGCTTTAGCCAGCGATCTGCTCTTTGAAGGCGACAGTTCGAGGCTCTACCAGAAACTCGTCAAGGGCGAGGAGTCAGTCATCAGGATTGACGGCGGCGTTGATGAACGTCGCGGTCCATCGGGCCTTTACGTTTTCGCGCTGCCGAAGCCTGGCAACGAAGTGGAGCAGATACGACAGGCCGTGATGGACGAGATTAAGGGATTGGCGACGACGGGGCCGACGCCCGAAGAGATGTTAAAGCTGCGCAACGGCCTCTGCAACGACGCGGTCAGGCATCGCCAGTCTTCACTTTATCGCGCGCAAAGAATCGCGGAGTACGCGCTCTACGACGGCGACCCGAACCTCTTCAACACGGAACTCGAACGCTACCTGAGCGTCACGCCCGAACAGATAAGGGACGCCGTCGCGCGTTACCTCGATACGGAAAATCGCGTCGTGCTGGACATCGTCCCGGCGAGCGCGCAAGAAGAGGATGAGGAGACTCCAACTGTTACCGCTCCCTTGACGGCGC
>JAXDFO010000050.1:0-21317 GCA_034665545.1 Blastocatellia bacterium | reverse complement strand
CATCGCGGCGACGGTGTTTCCGATTTCCGCCGCGTTCGTGCCCTTCACATATCCCGCGCGCGGCGATTCTACCCTAACCTCGCGCAGTGTCAAATCACGCAATCGCCCCGGCTCGTCGCACACGCGCGGGTCGCCGCCCTGCGCTTCGATGTTCAAGCGAAACTTCTCAAGCCCGGCCCCCGAATCGAGCACGCTTCGGACACGCGCGCGTGACTGGTCCAATTTTGTTTCAAGACCTGCGAGCAGGACCATCCGCGCAGAGAGTTCAAGCGAGAGGTCCAGCACTGGACGCGCCCTCTCGTCCGCTTCGCCGCGCAGGAGTTCTATGCACTCCTTCGTCTCCAACGCATGGCCCACGGCCTGGCCGA
Organism: Blastocatellia bacterium; assembly: GCA_034665545.1. Taxonomy (GTDB): domain Bacteria; phylum Acidobacteriota; class Blastocatellia; order Pyrinomonadales; family Pyrinomonadaceae; genus DASYML01. The sequence goes on along the minus strand of JAXDFO010000050.1, from coordinate 20,949 downwards.
GCGGTTGGTTCATGTCCGTGAGCAGAGCCTCCGTGCGCACGCCGCAGGAGTTGCCCGTCGCCACCAGCGCGCGGGCGAGTTCCATCGCGCGCGTCTCTTCGCGCATGAAAGCGCCGCTTCCCGTCTTCACGTCCAGCACCAACGCATCCAGGCCCGCCGCCAACTTTTTAGACATAATCGAAGCGACGATGAGAGGAATCGCTTCGACCGTCGCCGTCGCGTCGCGCATCGCATAGAGCCTTTTGTCTGCGGGCGCAATCTGCGCGGTCTGACCCATCATCGCAAAGCCGACGCGCTTGAGCACGGCCCTGAATTCATCCAGCGAAAGATTGACGCGATAACCCGGAATCGCTTCGAGCTTATCGAGCGTGCCCCCCGTATGGCCCAGACCTCGACCGGAAATCATAGGCACGCAGACGCCCGTGGCGGCGACGAGCGGCGCGATGAGAAGAGACGTTTTATCGCCCACGCCCCCGGTCGAATGCTTGTCCGCTTTGGGGGCTTCGATGTCGGAGAAGTCAAGAACCCGGCCCGAATGAAGCATGGAGTTAGTGAGCGCAGCCGTCTCGCTCTCGTCCATGCCTCGCAGAAAGATAGCCATCAAGAGCGCGGCTATCTGGTAGTCAGCCAACTCGCCGCTCGTCACGCCCTTCACAAAGAACTCAATCTGCTCGCGCGAGAGGCGGCCCCCGTCACGCTTCTGTCGAATCACATCCTGCGGTCTCAAAACCCTTTTCCCTCACACGCTCTCAAGCAAGACTACCGCCTGCACCGTGACACCCAATTCCTGGCCCACCGCATCGAGACCTTCGCCCGTCTTCGCCTTCACGCTCACGCTATCGCTCGCCACGTTCAAAGTCTCCGCCAGCTTTTCTCTCATCAACTTGACGAAGGGACGCAGTTTCGGTCTCTCCAACATCACGGTCGCATCCGCGTTGACCACGCGAAAGCCCCTTTCGCCCGCCAGCCACATGACGCGCGCCAGCAAGTGCAAGCTGTCGGCGTCCTTCCACTGCGGGTCGCGGTCAGGGAAATGCACGCCGAGGTCTCCCTCACACAACGCGCCCAGGATAGCATCCGCCAGCGCGTGCGAGAGCGCGTCGGCATCCGAATGGCCTTCGGCCCCGCGCTCAGACTTAATCTCAACGCCGCCCAGAATCAGCGGTCGCCCTTCGACCAGGCGATGCGTGTCATGACCGATGCCGATACGATACATAAAATCATCAATCGAAGTCGCGCAGTATGACTTCAGCCAGGGCCAAGTCTTCCGGGCGCGTAATCTTGATGTTGCGCGGGTGGCCTTCGACGATTGCGACGCTCTCGCCGAGACGCTCTACGAGCGCGCTGTCGTCCGTCACGTCCGCGCCGAGACTCGCGGCCTGTTCATAAGCGCGCCTGAGCAACGCGTAGCGAAAGCATTGCGGCGTCAGCGCGTGGCGCAGTGACGCGCGCTCAAGCGTTCGCTGGACCAGGTTGTTCTTGACTTCCTTAATCGTATCAATCGCCGGGGCGGCGAGGATGGCCGCGCCTCTCTCTTCAGCCGCGCCGACGGTCAACGTAATCTCTTCCGGCGTGACGAAGGGACGCACGCCGTCATGCACGGCGATGATTCCGGCGGTCGCGGGCCGTACGGTTTGCAGTCCGCGCCAGACGGACTCTGCGCGCGTCGCGCCGCCCTGGACCACTCTCGCCAGCTTGCGCAAGCCGTGCCGGGACGCCAGCGCGAGAAAGCCCGCAGCATCCTGCGCAGGCAACACGACGATTGTTTCCTGTATGGCTGCACACCGCTCGAAACGCCTGAGCGTGTGAATGATAATGGGAATGCCCGCGAGTTCAAGAAACTGCTTGGCCCGCTTGCCGCCAATCCTTGTGCCCTGCCCGGCGGCGGCAATAATCGCAATGTTCATAAGGATGAAAACAGGAGCCAGAAGCCAGGAGCCAGAAGCCAGAATGAAGACGCGCGCAGGCAGTTCTTCTTCTGGCTCCTGGCTTCTGGCTCCTGGCTCCTGCTTTGCTTCATCCTTCGTAATGGTCCGTGATGCGTGTCGGGGCGGCGGCGGTGGAGCGGACGGGGCGGCGCGTCGTGCCGTTGGGGGTGCGCTGTTGTTGTTGTTCGCCGTTGCCGCCGTTGCCGTCGTTGGCTTCCTCCCAGAGGCGACCGAAGATCATCTTTCCGGCGGTCGTTTGCAGGACGCTCGTGACGGCGATGTCCGCGTTCTTGCCTATCAGGCGGCGCGCGTTATCCACGACGACCATCGTGCCGTCGTCCAGGTACGCGACGCCCTGGTTATACTCTTTGCCTTCCTTCAGGATGAAGACGCGCATCGCTTCGCCCGGCAGGACGACGGGCTTGAGCGCGTTGGCGAGTTCGTTGATATTGAGCACGTTGACGCCGCGCAGTTGGGCCACCTTGTTCAAGTTGAAATCGTTGGTGACGATGACGGCATCGAGTTGTTTGCCGAGTTCAATCAGTTTGAGGTCCACTTCGCGCACGGAAGGAAAATCGGTCTCGACTATTTGTATATCGAGGGTGTTGTTATTCTGAAGACGATTGAGCATGTCGAGGCCGCGACGACCGCGCTGGCGTTTGGACGAATCGGGCGAGTCTGCGACCTGCTGCAACTCGCGCAGGATGAATTGCGGGATGATGAGAGTGCCGCTCAGGAAGCCTGTCTCGGCCACGTCGGCGATGCGCCCGTCAATGATGACGGAGGTGTCCAGAATCTTGAAGTCGCGTCGCGCGGCCTTGTCGCTGAAGATGCCGCCGAGCGCGGCGAGGTCCAGATAGTCTCCCTTCGCCGCTCCGACCATCAGGCCCACATAGGCCATGAAGAACATCAGCGCGAGCGTCATGAACGACTTCATCTCCGGCGAGACAGCCGTTGATTCCTGATAGCTGATGAGCATCCCTATCAGAAAGCCGCCGAGGATTCCCATAATCGAGCCGACCGCCGCGCCGATGAGCGTCTTGAGAGAAGCGCGTCGAATCCGTCTCTCGAAAAAGATAATGGCGATGGCGATGACGGCGGCCAGACCAGCCGAAACATACCTGTGCCCGGACACCGGATTGAGCAAATAGCCGGAGACGACGAGGATGCATGTGAAGACTAATCTGATGAGTATGACATCGGCGCGCATGACGCCAAGCATATTAGCACGCTCTTTCCCTACGCGCTATGAATGTTTTGAAAGCAGGAGCCAGGAGTCAGAAGCCAGAAGCCAGGAGAAAAGCTATCGCATGCTCTTCATGATGAATGCTGTCCTCTTCACTTCTGGCTTCTGGCTCCTGGCTCCTGCTTTTAGAAGAGTTCATCCAGCGCCTCTTCGACGGAGCGGACGCCGACGACGCGGACGCCTAAGAGTCTTTCGAGTCCGGCGGTGTTGGAAGCGGGCATGATGATTTTTTTGAAGCCGAGCGTTTGCACTTCGCGCGCGCGCCCGCCCGCCTGCATCGCGCCGCGCACTTCGCCCGTCAGTCCGACTTCACCGAAGACAGCCGTGAGCGGGTCAATCGGCACGTTCTTGAAACTTGATGCGATGGACGCGACCACGCCGAGGTCCGCCGCCGGTTCGTCAATCTCCAATCCTCCGGCGATGTTGACGAACACATCATCGCCCAGGAGTTGAAAGCCGACGCGCTTTTCCAGCATCGCTATCAGCAGCGCGACTCTATTCTGGTCCACTCCCTGCGTCATGCGACGGCCCGTTCCATACTTTGAGCCTGAGACCAACGCTTGAATCTCCACGAGCACGGGGCGCGTGCCCTCCATGCAGGCCGTGACGACGGAGCCTGACACGCCGAGCGGGCGTTCCTGCAAAAACATCTCGGACGGATTCGCCACGGCGACCAGCCCCGCGCCCGTCATCTCGAAGACGCCGACCTCGTTGGCCGCGCCGAAACGATTCTTGGTCGCGCGCACGATGCGATGGTTATGATGCCGCTCGCCCTCGAAATAAAGCACGGTGTCAACGATGTGCTCCAAAGCTTTTGGACCAGCAATGTTGCCCTCCTTCGTGACGTGGCCGATGAGGAAGACTGGGATGGTGCGATTCTTGGCGAGCAGTAGGAACTGGCCCGCGACCTCCCGCACCTGCGAGACGGAGCCGGGCGCGCTTTCGATTGCCGAAGAGTAGACCGTCTGAATCGAATCAACGATAATCGCGCCCGGATTCATCCTTTCTATTTCATGAAAGATATTCTCAAGGTTCGTCTCCGGCAGCAGATAAAGATTCAAAGCCTCTATGCCGAGCCGCTCGCCGCGCATCTTAATCTGCCGCTCGCTCTCTTCGCCGGAAATATAGAGCACGGTCGTGCCGCTCGCGCTCATGCTGTCCGCGACCTGCAACAGCAGCGTGGACTTGCCGATGCCAGGGTCGCCGCCTATCAGGATGAGAGAGCCGGGAACGATGCCGCCGCCCAGGACTCTGTCAAACTCCGTCACGCCCGAAGGCGCGCGCGTGTCATCCTGCGATTCGATGGAGTGATACGCGACCGGCTCCACTTCTCTGAGACGCAGGCCGCCGCGCGCCGCCGCCGTCTCCTTCTTGACCGCCGCGCGCGCTCTCTCTTCGACAAACGAATTCCACTCGCCGCACTCAGGACACTTCCCCAGCCACTTGCGCGACTGATGCCCGCAACTCTGACACACGTAAACTGTCGTAGATGCTTTCGCCAATTCAACCACCAATTATAAAAGAGCCTTGACGTTGTCTACCGGACGACCTAGAACGGCGCGCTCGCCGCGCTCGACGATGGGCCTTTGAATAAGGTCAGGATGTTGAAGCATGAGACGTATGAGGTCGTCGTCGGAAAAAGTATCCTGGTCCAATTTAAGCTCGCGGTAGACGGATTCCCTCGTGCGCAGGATGGCGCGTGGGCCAACTTTCATCTTCGCCAGCAAATCTCTCAACTTCGCTTCATCGAACGGCTCGTTGTAGTAATTGACCTTCTCGTAAGTGATACCGCTCTCACGGAGCAGCCGGACCATCTCACGGCAGGTGCTTCAAGTGGGCTTTTCGTAAACCGTAATCACGTCTTCAGTCATTCTTTTAATGCTCCTCCTTCTTAGTGGACAATCCTCCAACAGGAGCCAGGAACCAGAATGAAAAAGAGAGCTTTCATCATGAAGTGCATGATGAAGAGCATGTTATCGCTTCTTCTACCGGCTCCTGGCTCCTGTTTTTCATTTCTCCGCGTTCTCTTCTATCTCAGTGATGTCGCCTTCGGTGAATAGATAGGTGCGCATGTGTTGGTTGAAGACGGGGTTGATGCGACGCAGGTATTCGAGGCCCATCATGGCGTGCTCAATCTCTTCGTCGCGGTTGTGTTCGAGGATGCGGCGCAACTGCTCATCCTTCGTAGCCTGCGCGCGCTGGTTGTACCAATCAACGGCCTCTAATTCTTCCTGCACTGATTTGACGGCGCGGGAAAAGTTAAGAGCCTCCTCGCTCATCTCATCATAATTCTCATGCCATTCGGCACTGGTCGCCATAAACTTTCTCCGTTCAATCTGATTCTGCGAACGTCTCAATCCTAAAAGATTAAGAGTTGAAAGTCCAAAGTCTGAAGAACTGTTTTTGACTTTTGATGGAACAAGAGAAGGCGCGCCGGAGTCTAAAGTAAAGAGACGCACTCCCGTGAGACCCGCGTGGCACCGGCATAAGGGAGGATTCGCAAGTCGTGTTTAATAATTTAATCGAATCGGATTCGCATAGAGAAGAACTGGCGCGCAAGAGCAGGTTTTTTCTAGGCACGCTCGTCTTTTACGCTCTGCTATTCGCGGTCGGAGGCGTGGCTAGCATTTACGCTTACGATGCACATCTTGATAATCAAAATCTGGAACTGGTGACGCTGCTCACGCCCGTCGAACTGACCACCCCGGCAGCGACGCCGCCCAGGAATGAGCGGCCCACTATGCACCAGGCAAACAGCAATGAACTGAACGTGGATAGACGGAGGGAACTCATCGCCGACACCAACCGCCCAATCGCGCCCGATACGGTATCGGCCAAAGCTTCCGACACGCCGCCCGTGCGCGATAACATACCTGTCATTCTGAGCGGCGCAAATGAGAACGCCGCCAACGCAACTGGACCGATTGGCCCAACATCAAACGCTGGCGGCGGCCCGCGCGTCGTCAACACTCCCGTCGTCAAGGTCGAGACGGAACCGCCACCGGCGCAGCCTGAAACATCTCCGACGCCCGTTCCCAAAAATCTGGTTAAGTCGCTCGGCGCAGTCACGGGCCAGATGCTCAACAAGCCCAACCTGCCATACCCGCCGATTGCGAAGGCAGCGGGCATACAGGGGCCAGTGACAGTGCAGGTCTTGATTGACGAGCAGGGGAAAGTGATTTCGGCGCACGCCGTTTCCGGCCACCCGTTTCTACGGGCGGCAGCCGAGCAGGCAGCCTACCAAGCGCGCTTCTCGCCGACGCTGCTCTCCAAACAACCGGTCAAAGCCTCCGGCACGATTACTTTCAACTTTCAACTTCAGAAATAACCGCTTATCTTTCCACAACAAAAGAGGCGCACCGGCAGCTTCACACGCCTGTGCGCCTTCCCACCAATTAGTGATAAGAGTGTAGGAGCAGGGCTGGTCCCTGCCCTTACAACCTCTCTTTGTTCTGCAATGCGGTATAGTATCGCGGGACGCGCGCGCTGATGCCGCAGGTGATTTCGTATGAGAGGGTGTTGGCGTTGAGGGCTATGTCTTCCGCAGGAATCGAGAGTGCGCCGTCTTCTCCGAGCAGCGTCACGCGGTCATGCAGTTGGACTCCGGCCACGTCAGTCACATCAACCAGCGTTAAGTCCATAGAGATGCGTCCGACGACGGGAGCGTATGTGCCGCGCACGATGATGCGCCCGCGATTCGAGAGGGCGCGCACGTAGCCGTCGTTGTAGCCTATGGGCAGAGTGGCGACGAGAGTTTCGCGCGCCGCCTCGAACGTGCAACCATAGCCGAGCGTCTCGCCCTTCTGGACCAATTTTAAAAGCATGATGCGCGACCTCACGCTCATCACCGGACGCAAGAGAGGCGGCTCTTCATCATCTTTCAAGGGCGGAAGGATGTCTCGCCAGAGACCGTAGAGCACGCCGCCGGGGCGGACCATGTTGCCGCGCGCGGAAGGATGCGCGTACGCGCCCGCAGAGTTTGAGAGGTCTTCAAAGCTCGGCTCGAATCCCCTGGCGCGAAACGCGCTCGCGGCTTCCTTGAAACGCTTGACCTGTTCGCCAGTGAACCCGTCCAGGTTCGGGACATCGGCGGCCGCGAAATGCGTCATCAGTCCATCAACGCGTATGTGCTGAAATTTGTTGAGCGCGTCCGCGAACTCTCGCGCCGCCGTATAGCGCACGCCGAGGCGTCCCATCCCCGTATCAATCTTGACGTGGACATCCGCCACAACGTTCGCCGCACGGGCCGCGCGGTCAATCGCCTCGACCATATCCAGACGATAGACGACCGGGACCAGTTTGTAACTGAGGCAGGCTCTCTCCTGTCCCTCCCAGAAACCGCCGAGGCAGAGGATGGGTTGAGAGATTCCAGATTCCCTTAACTTGATGCCCTCTTCGGGGAGCGCGACGCCGAACCAGTCCGCGCCTTCAGCCGCCAGCCTCTGCGCGCAAGCGACCGCGCCGTGCCCGTAAGCGTTGGCCTTGACGACGGCCATGACGGAGACGGATGGGCCCACTCGTTCGCGTATGAATCGAAAGTTAGAGGCGAGCGCGTCGAGGTCTATCAACGCGACGGTCGGTCGCTGCCCGAACATGTCGGGTTCGCCCGCGAGCGTTCCAGCGTCATCCGTAGTCCCACTCGACATAAACTCAAGGCTCAAGGCTTCGGCCTACTCGCGCCACATATTTTCAAAGCGTGTGAATTCTTTAAGGAAGGCCAGCTTGACAGTGCCCGTCGGGCCGTTGCGCTGTTTGGAGATGATGAGCTCGGCGATGCCCGCATTCTCTTCTGTGCGGTTGTACTGCTCTTCGCGGTAGATGAAGGCGACCACGTCCGCGTCCTGCTCAATCGCGCCGGACTCTCTGAGGTCCGCCAGTTGCGGGCGATGGTCCGTGCGCGATTCGGGGGCGCGCGACAATTGTGAGAGAGCGATGAGCGGCACATTCAACTCTTTCGCCAACCCCTTCAATTCGCGCGAGATTTGCGAGACCTCCTGCTGGCGTGATTCCGCGCGCCGAGCCGAGCCGGACATCAATTGCAGGTAGTCAACGATGATGAGGTCCAAACGCTTCTGCTCGGCGGCGAGCCTGCGCGCTTTGGCCCGCATCTCCAACACGGTGATGCCGGGCGTGTCGTCTATAAATATTTTGGCCTCGGCGAGCGTGCCCAACGCCCCGGCCAACCTGGCCCATTCTTCGCGGTTGAGAAACCCGTTGCGGAAACGATGCGCGTCCACACGCCCTTCGGAAGAGAGCATACGCATCACCAGCGATTCCTTTGACATCTCCAGAGAGAAGACTCCCACCACGGCCTGCGCGTTAATCGCCGCGTTCTGGGCCAAGGTCAGGCACAGCGCGGTTTTTCCCATTGACGGTCTCGCAGCGACGACGATGAGTTCCGAGGGTTGAAGGCCGGAGGTCATCTGGTCCAATTCCTGAAAGCCTGTCGTGAGGCCGGTGAGCATCGCGGAGCGTCCGGCCATTTCCTGGACCTTTTCGAGGAGTTGGTCCGCGATAGGCTTGACGTGCGCGAAGCCCTGGCGCGTGCGTTCGTCCGCGAGAGCGAAGATGGCCTGCTCGGCGTGGTCCAGGATTATCTGCGCTTCTTCCTCTTCCTCCAGAGCCTCGCTCGTAATCTTGTTGGTGGCCTTAATGAGTTGGCGCAGGAGCGATTTGTCTTTGACGACCTTGGCGTAGTGCGCGATGTTGGCGAAGTGCGGCAGCCCGTATGTCAGGTTGGTGATGAAGCTGATGCCGCCAACAGATTCCAGAGAGCCGTCGCGCCGCAGTTCTTCACCGATGAGAATAGGGTTAATCTCGGAGCCGCGCTCGAAGAGGCCCATCATGGAGACGAAGATGCGGCGATGCGAAGGAACGTAGAAATCTTCCGGCCTGAGCAGTTCGATGGCCTGAGTGACGAGGCCGTTGTCGAGCACGATGGAGCCTAAGATGGCTCGCTCGCTCTCCGCCGAATTCGGCAATGGCCGTTCTAATAGTTGGTCTCTTGACGCGTTTGCAGCGTAGGTTGTCATCGGGAGCTTGACGTTTCCGACCTAAAGTTAAAATTGAACAAGTACGCCCGGCGCAGGCGAGCAAAAAAAGCTGCAAGCGCATCGTGCGCCTTCAAAAGGGGCTGGCATGCCCCGCAAAGGCGACGGCGCTTGCAGCGCACTATACTACATAGGTCGTGGACGCGACAACGATTCCCAGTGAGAACCGGGGCGCGCGCCCTCGTTTATGAGCTTTGAGTGGAAGCCTCTCCGGCTGCTCCCTCTTCGGCTGACGAGGCATCTTCCTGGCCTTCTACGGCGGGACCACTCGCTTCCGCCGCAGGGTTCGCGGCTTCGGTCGCCGCTCCGGCATTGGTGGTCTGTGCGCCGCCCGCGCCAGCCACGACGACGGGGATTTCCACCGTCACGTCACGATGAAGACGCACGGGGACGGTATACTCGCCGGTCTCCTTGATGGCATCGCGCAGGGTGATGCGACGACGGTCAATCTCGTAGCCGCGCTCCTTCAAAGCCTCAGCGATGTCCATCGAAGTGACGGAGCCGTAGAGCAGCCCGTGCTCGCCGACGCGACGCTCGAAGTTGAGTCGCAGCGCGCCGAGTTGTCCGGCCTGCGCTTCGGCTGTCGAGCGTTCGTTAGCTTCCTTCTTGAGAAGCGCGGCGCGCTCCTGTTCAATCTGCTTGACGTTGCTCGCGGTGGCTTCGACGGCGAGCTTGCGCGGCAACAGGTAGTTGCGCGCGTATCCTGCTTTGACTTTGACAATCTCACCGCGCGCGCCCAAATCATCTATGTCTTCGCGCAGGAGGACGTTTGTGTGTGCCATGTTCGGTTCATCTCCTCCTTCGGTTTTAGTCGGTGGCGTAAGGCAGCAGCGCGATGTTGCGTGCGCGCTTGATGGCTTCGGCCAGCATGCGTTGATGCGTCGCGCAGGTTCCCGAAATGCGTCGCGGCAGAATCTTGCCGCGTTCGGGAATGTAGCCCTGCAAGAGTTTGACATCCTTGAAGTCAATCAAATCAACTTTGTCGAGGCAGAAGCGACAGACCTTGCGACGATGCATGCGGCGACCGCCGCCACGTCCACCACCGCGACCATTGCCGCCGCGCCCGCCCGAATCATTATCGTCATCGCGGTCACGAAATCCACGATCATCTCTATCTCTGTAATTGCTAGACATAATTCTCCTCAAAAATGAGAGTCAGGAATCAACAGATTCTTCCTACTCGTCGTCATCCTCATCAGGTGTGTTGCTGCCGGGCACGGCGTTGCTGCTGCGCTGCTGTGCGGCAACGGCGAAGGGGCGCTTGCTGGCCTTCTTGGCGCGCTTGGTTTTGAACTTCTCCGCACGCTGGCGATCCTCGTCCACACGCACGGTGATGTAACGTATGACCTGATCGTTGACACGCATGCGGCGTTCGAGTTCGGCTATCTCGCCGCCCGAACCCTCCACCTCGAAGAGTTGGTAGATGCCCTCATTCTTGCGGTTGATAGGATAGGCGAGTTGACGCCTGCCCATGTTCTCCTTTTTGGTGATCGTGCCACCCTGGTCCGTGATGACCTGCTGGATATTGTCGTTCAAGCGTGTGACATCATCCTCCGGCGTGTCCGGGTCTATGATGTACATCACTTCGTAGATTCTATTCGTAGCCAAAATGCATCCTCCTCTTGGATGTCCAGCCTCATTCTTCTGAATGAAGCAAGAAGGTTGTTGCAGCGAACAGTTGATGGTGTTAAGAGAAAAACTTTTTCTGCTTATTACCGACCACTGTTTACTGGTTGTAAAGCGCCATCGCTTTGTCAATGCCATCTCTGATGATGGCGCGAAGCGCATCCGCGCTCCGTTCTAAAACTTTTTCGACCACCTCGCGCTCGCCCTTTGGAAATTGGTCCAGCACGAAACGTTTCGTGTCTTGCAAAGGGTGCGCGGGTTGAATGCCTATGCGGAGGCGTATGAACTCGTCTGTCCTGACCGCCGCGATGATTGACTTCAAGCCGTTGTGCCCGCCCGCGCTGCCGCGCGCTCTGAGGCGTATCGTCCCGAAGGGGAGCGCGAGGTCGTCGCTGATGACGATTAAATCGCGCGCGCCGCCTTGAGTCTCCTGTTTAGCAAGCAAGCAGGAGACGGCCTCGCCGCTCAAGTTCATGTAGGTCTGCGGCTTGATTAGTAAGACCTGCGCGCCTTCCAGTTCGGCGCGACCGATGAGCGAGCGACACTCCTTGCGTTTGACCTGCGCGCACGCCTCTTGCGCGAGCCTGTCAACCAGCATGAAGCCCAGGTTATGGCGCGTCCATTCATACTCCGCGCCCGGATTGCCCAGCCCAACGATGAGACGCATGAACCAAAGGCGCGAGTAAACTTAAGCGCCTTCCTCTTCCTTCTTGCCCTTGCCGATGACTTCCGGCTCGGCTGCCGCTTCTTCCGTCGCGGCGGTCGCTTCGACAGGCTCTTCGCGCACGATGCCGACCGTTGCCACAACAGTTTCAGCCGATTCGAGAATCTCTATGTTGTCGCCAACCGGAATGTCCGAGACGTGCAGCACGTCATGAACGCCGAGGTTCGTGACATCCAGGTCGAACGCCTCCGGAATCTCGCGCGGCTCGCAGCGAATCTCTATCTGGCGCAGAAGCTGCTCAAGGACGCCGCCGCCCTCGGTCACGCCAATAGGCTCGCCGATGAGATGCAGGGGCACTGTTACTTCTATCTTCTGTCCCTTGACGAGACGGACCAGGTCCGCATGCAACAGGCGTCCGCGAAGCGGGTCAATCTGCCGGTCGTGGAACATCACGTCGCTGGCCCCTACGCCCTCCACGTCGAGCGTGAAGATGGTGTTCTGTCCCGCATCAGAGCGCAGGATGGCGGCCAGGTCTCGCAATGGAGCGATGGCCGAAATCGGCTCGCCCTCGCCGCCGTAGACGGTGAGAGGAACCATGCCCTCACGGCGCGTCCGCCGCGAATCATTTTTGCCGCGCCCGTCGCGCCTTTGCGCGCGCACGGTAATCTCTTTTTTCTCTGCCATAATCAATCTCTTTCTTTCCAGCAAAACTATCAGCGACCAACCTCGCGGCCTGACCAACTCTTTATACAACTGAGAAAGAGTTGAGCCGCTAGACTGATCGCTGATGGCCTACCATCAGTGTTTGCCCTTCAGACGAAGAGCGAAGAGACGCTCGTCTCCTCATGGATCGACTTGATCGCTTTCGCCAGAAGCGGTGCGATGCTCAGGACTTTGATGTTCTTCAACTCGCACGCATGATCGTGCAGAGGAATCGTGTTCGTGACGACCATCTGTTCTATCTCCGACTTCGCCAGTTCTTCGACCGCGCGCCCGGAGAGCACAGGATGAGTAAAGCAGGCGTGAACGCTTTCGGCCCCGGCCCTTTTCAAAGCGCGCGCGACCTTCGTCAGAGAGCCGCCCGTGTCGCACATGTCGTCAACTATCAAACAACTGCGCCCCTCAACCTGCCCGACCACGTTCATCACCTCCGCGACGTTCGCGCGCTCGCGCCGCTTATCGCAGAGGGCCAGGGTCGCAGGCTCGCCCGAAGCCGAGACCAATCGCTTGGCATAGGCTCTCGCGCGTTCCGCGCCGCCCGTATCGGGCGCGACCACCGTCAGATTCGGCAAAGGGTTCGCCAGGTAATAACCTATCATCACGGGCGCAGCGTAAAGGTGGTCCACCGGAATATCAAAGAACCCTTGAATCTGCGCCGCGTGCAAATCCATCGTCAAGACTCTCTGCGCTCCTGCGACCGTCAGGAGGTTCGCCACGAGTTTGGCCGAGATGGGCACGCGCGGGCGGTCCTTCTTATCCGAACGCGCATAGCCGTAATAGGGAATGACGGCCGTCACGCGCTCAGCAGATGAACGCCGGAACGCATCCAGCATGACCAGCAACTCCATCAGGTTCGCATCCGTCGGCGGGCTGGTCGGCTGGACGATAAAGATATCGCCGCCGCGCACGTTCTCTTCAATTTGAAAATTGAATTCGCCGTCGGAAAAACGTTCCGTGATGGCGCGCCCCGGATCGCAACTCAGGTGATGGCAAATCTCTTCCGCCAGCGTGCGATTAGCGTTCCCGCAAAAGACTTTGATACCGCCAGTTGTGCTCATAAATCAGTGGTCGGTGGGCAGCTACTTGTTTCGACTGCCCACTGGCATCTGTCTAGTATTGGCTGGGGCGGGTGGATTCGAACCAACGAATGCCGGTTCCAAAGACCGGTGCCTTACCACTTGGCTACGCCCCAATATCAAATCCCTTTCGCGCCTCAGAGGAACGCGCTTTCGAGCGGCGCGGCGCATTGGCCCAAAGCTCTATAATATTCGACCCGCGCCAGCGTCTCACAAGGAAAGATGCGCCAGCCCTTCTCGCCCCTCAAGGCTTCGCACGCACGCTCGCGCCCTTCCCTCTCATCAAAGATGCCGAAGACGCTCGACCCGCTTCCCGCCAGCAACGCGCCGCGCGCGCCAGCCTTCAACAAAGCGTTCTTCGCGCGTTCGATCTCCGAGCCTGAGCGCACAACTACTCGCTCGAAATCGTTGTACAGGCCGTATGGAAGCGAATCCGTAAAAGGCACGCCCGCGCGAGAAATAGAAAGGATAATGTCGCCGTCATCCTTTGTCAAGGCGCGCGCTTTCAACTGTTTGTAAGCATCCTGGGTGGAAACCCGCGCGTCCGGCGTTATGACAAGTAGATGCTTCGCCGAGACCTCTTCAAGAGGAACGACGGATGTGCCCAGCCCGGTTCCCAAAGCCGTCCCGCCCGTGAAAAAGAAAGGCACGTCCGCCCCGAGGCCCGCCCCTATTTCCAATAGCACATCTCTCGTCGTTTGTATCTTCCACAAGTGGGCCAACCCGAGCAGCGCGACGGCGGCATTCGACGACCCGCCTCCGAGACCACCCTCCGCAGGAATACGCTTTTCCAGATGAACGTCCGCGCCCCGCCTGATTCGATAACGCTCGCTCAACGCCATGCCCGCTCGATGGACCAGATTACGCTCATCAACCGGAATGCCCGGAGCATCACAAGAGAGTGAGAGCCTCTCGTCCTCTCTCAATGAGAAATGTAGATTGTCGTGCAGCGTGATTGTCTGGAAAACTGTGTGCAGTTCATGCAGGCCGTCCGCGCGCTTGCCGAGCACGCGCAATGACCAGTTAATCTTGGCGAAGGATGGAAGCGTCAGGTCAGCGTCAAACACAAAGGGCGACTCGCCTTCTCTTTATTTCTAGGAGCGCGCGGTCGCCCGAAACATTTTCTGGTCCAACAGGACCATGAGCATCAGCGCGCCAGAAAAACCTGCGTCATGTAAACACGACCCTCTGAAGTACGCACGACGCCAATCGCCGAACGATTAAACTTCGCGTTCAGAATATTGGCGCGGTGTCCTTCAGAATTCATCCACTGCTGGACGGCGAAGCCCGCAGGGTCGTTGATGCCACGATTATAAGCGATATTCTCGCCCAGGACTCGCCAGTTCTGTAAGCCCAGCGCGCGCGCGCGATTTTCCATGTTCATGCCATCCGGCCCAACGTGGCTGAAAAAGTTTTGCTGGGCCATGTGCTGCGAATGAATTTCCGCCATGCGACACAACTCCGCGTCCCACACGAGCGGCGCTTCACCCTTCCTCGCACGCTCCGCATTAATCAAATCAAAGGCCCGCCGCTCCAGGCTTGAGACGGCCATTGAAATCGGCTCGCTTCCGCGCGCGCCCGACCCAACGGAGTTACGAACAACCGACGGAGCAGCCCACATGCGCGCCTGCGCTGGCACAGGGATGGGTTCTTCTGAAGACGAGATGAGCCGCGCGACGGGCCGTGATGTAGTGTGAGAGCGCGTCTGCCCTGCGACGTGCGTCGCGCTCAACGCGATGAAGATTGAAGAGAGCGCGCAGAGAATGAACAGACGACAGGCAATGCTCCGCGCGTGTAAAAGGGGGAACAGATTGTCACGGGTCATAACAGGGGAACTCACAAAAGGGATTCGACAAACCAAATCCCCGGAAGGGCCGGGAGAAAGCTATCTATGGCAAAGAGACCGGCAGGGGCAGCCGGTCGTTTATCAAGAACAAAGATTAACAAAAACCTTGAACATCATCAACCCTTTTCATTTTAAAGATGTTACGGAAATATTGCAACCACCGGGCGCAATTCGGCTGTAATCGCGCTAAATTGTTGACCGAGTTCAGGTAAGAGAAAGTCACGGGATAGTTTCGAGACCTTTCGGAACTATCCCGTGACACGGGAAGGAGAGTTTTTATCGCCTCGGAGGCTCGAAGTTACTTGCCGTTTAGCTTGGCCTTGAGCCTGGTCGTTCCGTCCTGTGCGACTGAGAGGCTGAGGGCTTTTTGCCAGGCCGCGCGGGCCAGTTCGTTCTTGCCGCGTTTCTCGTAAGTATCGCCCAGATGCTCCTGTATGGTCGCGGATGTCTGGTCCAGTCTGGCGGCTTCGACCAGATGCCGCTCTGCCTCTTCAAAGCGTCCTAGTCTGAAGAAGGCCCAGCCGAGGCTGTCGAGGAAGGAAGGGTTGGTCGGCTCCGCGCTCACGGCGCGTTGAATCATCAAGAGAGCTTCTTCCAGTCGTTCATTGCGTTCGACCAGAAAGTAGCCGAGGTTGTTGAGCGCGGTCGCGTTGTCCGGTTCTTTGGAGAGGATGCGGCGCAACGATTCCTCTGAGCCTTTCGCATCACCGGCACGCTCCTGCGCGGACGAGAGCGCGAGCAGCGCGCTGGTCGTCATCTCCTGCCTGCTGGGCGGCGCGAGTTCTAAGGCTTTACGCGCGGCGGCGACCGCCTCGTTTCCGCGTCCCGCCTGGTTATACAGGTAAGAGATCATGAGGTGATAATTGAAGTCCTCGATTGACCCCTTGAGGCGCGAGCGCAAGAGTTCGACGGCTTCGTCTACCTGACCGTTGCGAGCCTTTGCGCGCGCGAGCAGTTGCAGCGCGGTCGCATTGTTCGGGTCAACTGTGACCATGCGCTGTAATTCCGCGAGCGTGCCGATGTCTTTGCTTCCGCCAGCCTCGAAGGCCCCGTTGAGCAATAAGAGATACTCTCTATTGTCAGGGTTGAGCGAGATGGCGCGACGAAAGGCGGCGATGGCTTCGGTCGTCCGGCCCGCGCTGGTGAGGGCTTCGCCGAGCCTGGCGGCGGCGGCATCGGGCGAGAGTTCGCGCCCGCCCGTGATGTACTGAAAGATGCGTGCCTCTGTCGGGGGAGGCGCGGCGGACCAGTGCGTGAAGGCGTCTATGGCCTCTTCGTTTCGTCCGGTCGCAAGATAAAACTCGCCGAGCAGCGCCCAGCTTTCCGCGTCGCCCGGATAGAGCCGCGACACTTCGCGCAGTTCGCTGATAGCGCGTTCCACCATAGCCTTGTCCAGACGCCCTTCAGGCATCCCGCTCTTGATGGAGTAGATGCGCGAGAGCAGGCGATGCGCGCCCAGATTATCGCGGTCAATGCTGGCGGCGATGCCCGCTTCGCGCGTCGCCTGTTCCATGTCTTGCAGGGACAAGAAGGCTATCTCCGCGAGCGCGGTGTGCGCTTCGGCGATGGTCGGGTCGAGCGCGGCGGCTTGCTGGAAAGCCTGTTGGGCCAACTTTATGGATTCCGTATCGTTGCGCCTGGCGTTGAGGAAATAGCGTTGGCCTTCGAGCAACTTGGCATAAGCCTGCGCGCGTCTCTCGCGCGAAGTTGTGGGAGTCTCGGCGGGCGTCCGCGTTTGTTGCGCGCGAACCGCAGGCATGTATGAAGAGACGGAGAGCAGGGCGCACGCCAGCAGCATGAATCTTGCGCCGCGAGAAATATTTTTCACGCTACACTTCCTTTCGCGGGAGGATCGTTCGCGTCATCCGTTTCTTCTATGCCCTTGACGACGCGTTGCCATGAGGCGCGGCGAGGGTAGCAGTAAAGCAAGACGGCGATGGCGATGATTCCGGCTCCGAGCATGTAAAAGAAGAGGCCCGTGAGCATCGTCACGACGAAGCCTATGACGGCGATTGCGCCGCCGAGCAACGCTACCTGCGCCGTCGTCCGTTGCAGCGTCGCCAGCAAACCTGAGACTCCGCGCAAAGCCAGTATGTCCTGTAAACGAATCGCGGAAAACTTCGTGCGTCGCCACGCGACCGCGCCCAGGCCCAGGATAGGCACGACGATTCGCCAGGTCATATCAAGCGTCGGATTATTTCGCTGGACCACATATTGATGGCCCATATACGCGACGAGGGCCAGGGCCAGCGTCAGCGCGAAGAGACCGGCGACGACGTACATCGCGGCCTTATGACGGCGCGCCAGTTCATCCTGAATGTTTGGCGATTTCGCAGTTACCTGTTCCAAGTCAAGCCTCTTTAACTGTTGCCGTCTCTCTCTCTGGATTAAATGCTAAGGGGAAAGTTGAGCGCGAGAAATTCTAACACAAAGTGACGAGTGACAGGTGACGAGTCAGCACAACCTGGCTCTTAACTCGTCAACTGTCACTCGTCACTTGTCACTGCCTGACCGCTTCCGTTATGGCTTCGTCGGAGTGGTCGTCGCGGGCGTGGTATTTGTTGGACCAGGAATCGGCGTAGTGCGCGGCGCGACTCCGGGGGATGCGGTCGAAGGCTCGACCGGATTGTTAGTGTCAGCCGGAGGGCCGGGCTGCGTCGGTTGTATCTTGACGCCGCCGCTATTGCTGCTCCCTTGCGCGGGAGTCGTGGCGGGCGTCGTTGGCGGGACGATTTGCTTGGCTGGCGCGGTGCGTTGGACCGGCGCGTTGCGATGCGTCGGAGCATCCGGGGTCGTCGCGGGAAGCAGTCCGCCGTTGCGCGCGGCGATGTCAATCAGGTCGTCGTGCGACTTGCTGTCCTTGCTAATCAGGACGCCGTCCTTGTCAACGGTCACGTCGGCGTTGCCCGCCACCTCCTGCATCAACTTTTGCGTGAAAGAGGGGCGCACGGGGTCCGGCATGGTCTTCTTAATCGGGTCTGGGTCTGGAATGGCCGCGCCGATGATGTTCAACTGGTCGCGCGATTTTTCGACGAACTGGCCGTTCGGATAATCACGCACGACCTGTTGAAAATACTTGGCGGCCTCGTCCGGCTCTTCCTCTTCCATGTAGGTCACGCCGAGACGGAACAGCACTTCGTCCATGTAAGAGAAGAAGGGATACTTCTCGACTATCTCGCGCAGGCGAGACTGCGCGCCCTTCAAGCCGCCCTTATGATTCTCGTTGCGCTCATAGTAAAAGCGCGCGACTTGCAGGTTATGCAACCCTAAGTTTTCCTGGACCTCTTTGAGACGCATCTCGACCTGCGGGCGCAGGGTCGAATTGGGAAACTGTTGCAGGATGACCTTCAATCGCTGCTCGGCTTTGCGCGCGTGCGAAACGTCGCGGTTCGCCAGGCCCATCTGCCTCATCTCTGACTCGGCTATCTTGAGCATCGCGTCATCCGCGAGCGGGTCCGTGGGAAAGAAGGTGAGCCAATCCTGATAAGCGGAGGCCGCTTGAATCAGCGAACTGGTAGAGCCTTCGAGGTAGAAGCTATCCGCGATGGCGAGCTTCGCCAGTGGCAAGTAGGCGGAGTCGGGATAAGTCGTGATGATGGTGTTGAAGAGCAGGCGGCCCGTATCGTAGCTGCCCTTGCGGACCTCCTTGATGGCATCCTCGAACAAGACGCGGTCGCGCCCGGCAGCGACCGTGCCCGTCAAGTCTTCATACTTATCGTTATTATCGCCGCCGCCCAGGAGGCCGAAGAGGCGGCCCTTCTTTTTCTTCTTGCTGCCGGAGCCGCCGGAAGAAGCGACCGTGTTGTTAGCGTTGCGCAAGCTGGCCGTGGCCTGCAAGCCCGCCTGCACGCGCGTGTCCAGGTCCGACACGGAAGTCTCCAACTTATCAATCTTATCCGGCTCGACGCGCTCGAAGCGGTCCACCTTGCCGTGCAGGTCGTTGACCTCGGAGATCAGCGAACCCGCCTCCTTCTCAAGCCCGCGCAGGCGTTCGCGCGGGTCGTCGGAGAGAGCGGTCTTGTCTTTGCCCTTGCCCTTCTTCTCCGCTCCGGCGTCGCCCGCGTTCATGGCCGAGACTGCGCCATTGAGCGAACGCCGCATCGCCTCAAGGCGTGAACGCATCACATCCAACCGTTGCGCGGGCGAAGCGTCGCTCGGCGCGCTAGGGGTCTGGGCCAACGTCAAGACCGTCAGCGAACCCGACAACAGCATCGCGCAACACAGCGCGGTTAATTTAAGATAGCGAGAATGCATTACTAAACCTCCAACAATTTTGGATTTTAGATTCTTGATTTCATTAATCCAAAATCGCAAATCAGAAATCTAAAATCCCTCACCTAGACCCACTGTTGTGCCTCCGCGCGTAACGCTCGGACGGCTGTGGCGGGGTCTGATTCGCCGAAGACGGCTGAGCCGGAAACGATAATCTGCGCTCCGGCTGTCGCCACTTCAAAGATATTCGAGCGGTCAATGCCGCCGTCAATTTCAATCCGGGTCTTGAGCCGACGCTCTTCTATGATGCTGCGCAGGCGGCGCACTTTATCTAGCGAGGTGGCGATAAACTTTTGCCCGCCGAACCCTGGATTGACCGACATCACCAGCACGTAATCCGCATAGGGCAACGCTTCCTCGATGGCTGAGAGCGGCGTCGCTGGATTAATCGCCACGCCCGCCAGCGCGCCCGCCGTCCTGATGGCCGTCAGCGTGCGATGCAAATGCGGCTCCGCTTCGACGTGAACCGAGACCATCCGCGCGCCAGTCTCCACAAACTGCTCTGCGTACCGGCCCGGCTCTGTAATCATGAGATGCGCGTCAACGGGCAGGCGCGTCCTGCGCACGACCGATTTGAGGACCGGCAGACCGACCGTGATATTCGGGACGAAGTGCCCGTCCATCACGTCAAAGTGTATTAACTCCGCGCCCCCGCGTTCGACCGCTTCTATCTCCTCACCGAGGCGAGTGAAATCGGCTGACAGAATTGAGGGTGCGATCTCTATCATTGACTGGCGATGTGCGCCCTTCGGCTTTCAAAACCGTCATAGGTCTTAGACAACTATTAAACCCTCCCGGTTGGCTGCCGGGCGGTTTGTCTTAAGGCGTGCGCCTGTTGCTGCCTGGATTGACGGAAGGCGTCGTGGTAGTCACCGGCGCACGACGATTAGAGTTTGTTGCGTTGTTGGTATTATTGCGATTGACTTTCGTCGAGTTCTGGTTACGATTGGCCGGGATGGCGTTGCGATTCGTCACGTTCTGATTCGCGTTGCGATTATTCGGGTTGCGGTTGGCGTTCAAGGCGCTGTTGTTGTTATTACTGTTATTTGAATTATTTGCGTTCTTATTGTTCGCGTTCGAGTTTGTATTCTTGTTACGCTTCGCCTTGTTCTGGTTCTGATTAGCGTTCGCGTTATCGTTCTTCGTCGCGGGCTGGTTAGAGTTGGCGTTGGCGTTCGTGTTCTCCGCAGCCGCTTTCTCTTCCTCTTTATTCTCTGTGGGTTTATGTTCGGCGGAAGCGATTGAGATGCTGGATTCGCCTTCTCTCGGAACACGGCTCACGTCAACGGCGACCGTCTGTCCGGCCTTGACCATCTCGCCCGCGTGCGGCACTTGCATGAGAATCGTATCGGGCTTGGCATCCGCGCTCGGACGCGTGGCCCGCACGCGTATGTTCAACTTGGAATCGCCGAGAGCGTTCTCCGCCGCCACGCGGTCTTTGCCCACCACGTCCGGGACTTTCACTTCCGAGCTACGCAGAGAGAGATAGACCGTAGTGGTCAGACCGAAGAGAAAAGCGAC
>JAXDFO010000049.1:0-9155 GCA_034665545.1 Blastocatellia bacterium | reverse complement strand
GAAGGCGGCTCGGAGATGATGTTCCGGTCCACCGTCTCACTGCTCGAACGCGCGGGTCATGAAGTCTACGTGTATGAGCGAGACAACCATGAGGTGGCGAACGTGGCGGGCGGGATTCGCGCAGCCGCGTCGGGCATCTATTCTCTTAACGCCAAACGTGAGATAGCGCGTCTCATAGAGACTGCGAAGCCGGAGGTGGTCCACGCACATAATCTCTACCCGCTAGTCTCCCCTTCAATCCTGGATGCTTGCCAGCGCGCGTCTATCCCCGTCGTCATGAGGCTGGCCGACTTCACACTCCTGTGTCCCACGTCGCACCACTTCCGCAACGGCGCGCAATGCGAACGTTGTCTCGGAGGCAGGGAGTATCACTGCGTCCTGACAAACTGTCGCGGCAATATACTGATGAGCGCGGCCTATGCCTTGCGCACTATGGTCGCGCGCCTGCGAAGATGTTTTCTGGAAAAAGTGGAACTCTTCGCCGCGCCGACGAACTTCGTGCGCCAGAGGTTTATAGCGGAGGGCTTTCCCGCCGAACGGATCGTCGTGTTGCCAAATGTCGTGCAGGTTCCTGATGAGGCGGCATCACCGTCAAGCGGTGAGTATGCGGCTTATGTTGGTCGGCTGAGCCCGGAGAAGGGTCTCGGCGTGCTTCTCGATGCGGCGCGTATGACGAAGCTTCCGGTTCGCATCGCGGGTGATGCTTTCAACGCCAGTTCCATTTCGGAGGGCGCGCCCGACAACGTTCAGTTCATAGGCAGAGTCGGGCGCGGGCAGCTTGGAGAATTTTTGCGACGCGCGCGCTTCGTCGTCGTTCCGAGCCTTTGCTTCGAGTCATTCAATCTGGTTTGCGCAGAGGCGATGGCGCACGGTCTTCCCGTCATCGCCTCGCGGATAGGCGGCCTGGCCGAAATCGTTAATCACATGGAGACGGGAATGCTATTCAACACCGGAGATGCGGAAGAGTTGGCCCAAGACATGCGGCGGCTCTGGCAGGAAACGGAAACTGTGGTGAAGATGGGCGAGGCCGCGCGCCGGAAAGCAATTGCTCAATACAGCCCGGAAGTTCATTATAGCCGACTGCTGAAACTCTACGGGGCGGCCATTGAAAGCTGCTCCCGACGGACTCTGCAATTGTCCGCATGACATCAGCGCATTGAGAGCTTGCCGAACCGATGCAAGACGTTTCCGCTTATCCTGCCGCACACTCCTGGCGACCGTTGCGCATCGCCGTCGTCGGCATGCGTGGGATGCCGAGCAACTATAGCGGCATAGAGCGCGTAGGGGAGGAACTCTATCCCGCTCTTGTTGAGCGCGGGCACGAGGTGACGGTCTTCGCACGCCCTCGGAACTCCCTAACAGACATCGCTGACTTTCGAGGCGTCTGCGTCATCCGCACGGGAGGAATCGCGTGGGCTCCGTTGGAGACGCTCAGCCAGTCGCTCTCGACTTTTCGTCGCGCCGCGCAAGCGCACAGGTTCGACCTTGTTCATCTTCATGCCTTAGCCCCCGCGCTCATCGCCGCAGGCTATCGCGCCCGGCGCATGCCGACGATTCTCACCGTTCACGGTCTCGATTGGCAGCGCGCCAGGTGGAAGGGTTTAGGCTCATTGGTCCTCAAACAAGCGGAGCGGTGCGGCGTGCGTTTCGCTAACGAAATCATCGTCGTTTCGACCGCGCTACAGGAGTATTACTGGACCAGTTACGGGCGCGCCACGACGGTGGTCCATAATGCGCTCGATTTTTCAGAAAGCGAGACGGCTGCCGTTGGCCCTGACCTTGCGCGTTATAACTTGCAGCCGGGCCAGTACATTCTTTTTGTCGGAAGGCTCGTGCCGGAGAAAAGAATTGACGATGCGATAAACGCTTTCAGGTCGCTCAAGACCGACTGCAAGCTGGCCATCGTCGGCAGCGGCCCGCGCCGCTATACGGAGTATCTACAGAGCCTCGCGCAACCCGACCCGCGCGTGATTTTTACAGGCAAGCTGGAACAGGATGAAGTGCGCTCCCTGTTCAAAGGAGCAGCCGCTTTCGTCCTCCCGTCTGAACTGGAGGGCTTGCCGCTCTCGCTCATAGAGGGCATAGGCTACGGCGTGCCCGCTATCGTGAGCGACATTCCGCCTCATCGTGAATTGCTCGGCGCGGATGGCAGCAACGGCCTCTTCTTTCGCGTGAGAGATACGACGGGACTGAAGATGCAATTCTCGCGTGCGCTATCGGAGCGCGAAGAGCGTCGGCGTGTGGCTAGGGAGGCGCAAGCAAATTTACGGGCCAGGTTTTCCATCAAAGAGATGGTCAATCGTACCGAGCAAGTTTTTCTGCGAGCCGCCGCCGCTCGTCATTGAAAACAAATTTTAGTCGTTTCAAAAATAGCTGGACCAAGATGGCGACACTCTCCCCAGGCAGCCCGGACTCTTTTCAAACCGCTACCTCTTCAGGCGGAATGAATCCGGCAACGCGGCACATACCGCATAAGATCATCAACGCTTACATAGCGAAGGGGCGTATTTTCGCCAGCATCGAGACGGGCATTTATTGTAGCGCGGATTTCGGAAGAACGTTTTCGCTCCTCAGAGATTTTCCCGGCGCGTCATACGGGCTGCGCTGCATCTTCGTTGACAGCAAGGGAAGCATCTTCGTCTCGCCGGAGGGACCGCAGATGTCTGCGGCTCAAGAGGGTTTGTGGCGAAGCACAAACTCAGGGGCGGGATGGGAACGTGTCTTAGAGTTGCGGGGCGACGGACTGGCGAGCGTGTGGGGCTTCGCGGAGGCCGCGCAGGGCGCGCTCTTCGCAGGCGTTTATACTCGCGGCAGAAATACCACGCTCGCTGTCGTCTACCGTAGCAATGATGGCGGACAATCCTGGTCCAATTGCTATACGGACCCGACGGGCCGCCACGTTCACGCCATCTCGTTTGACCCGTGGCAGAACGCGGTCTATGTTTCGGTCGGTGATGACTTCGGGAAGTGGAAGACCAAGCGTGTCGTGCGCTCGCTTGACGGTGGAGAATCCTGGACGGAAATTCTGACGGCGATGCCTCAAGTTGTGCCCATCATCGCAACGCCCACGTCTCGCCTCTTCGGCTCGGACCAACCGGGCATCACCTGCTTGTACAGAACAATTGATGACGGGCATTTTGATGTGGTTCGTTTCGCTGACAGGAAACTCTATTTTTTCTGGCTACGTCGTGAAGCGTCCGGGGGCCGCCTGTTTGCCAGTGGGGTGAGCGCGAGCGCGAACGAACCTCGCGCGACTATCTATCGTTCGATTGACGACGGCCTTTCATGGCATGACGTGTGGCAAACAACTGCGTCAGCGATAAATGACGGGGCGGCTTACGCCAGTAACGTGGAGCAAAACATGCTGCTCGCTCAGGTGAGGAGCGGCGGCAAACTCCAACACGCTGTTCTTTTCGATCTCCTTTGAAGCGGTAGGCCAAAGTTCATCTTGCCTGCTGAAGTCCGACCAATTTTCAGGAGCATTATGCGTGCTAATCCGGTGAATGAACGAATCAAGAACCTCGAAGATAAAACGCTGGCGGTGGTCTTCCTGTTCATGAGCATGCCTGTCATCATTGTCACCGCGCTGATCATCAAGCTCACGGGGTCCGGTCCCGTTCTGTTCCGACAGGTCCGGCATGGTTTGGACGAAAAGCCCTTCTCGATTTACAAACTCCGCACCATGCGCGATGGCCGTATCACACGTCTCGGAAGGATACTCCGCTTCACCAGCATAGACGAACTGCCACAGCTTTATAACGTGCTGCGTGGCGACATGTCCCTCGTCGGGCCACGCCCACATCCCGTCGAGTTGAATGAGCGATATGGAGATGTGATAAAGGGATACCGGCTCCGGCTTTCGGTCAAGCCGGGCCTCACCGGACTCGCGCAGATTAACGGCTCGCGCGGGCCCATACGCAGCCGTAAAGACATGCGCCGACGGATTCAGCTTGACCTCAAGTATATAGATAACTGGTCGCTCATGATGGACCTGAAGATAATCGGACTGACGATAGTAAGCGGGCTTATCAACCGCGAGAGTATAGCCGCCGCGCCAAATCAACAGACGAACCGCGAGACCGTTTAATGGCGGTCTCTACTTTCCTTGAGAGCAGGGCGCACAAAGTTATGATGTTCAAAACTGGCGCATGGAGGCGTTGGCTGGTTGGCAGAAAACTACAACGCTGCATCGAAAGCCCCGTCTTCGTCGTCGGCGCAGGCAGGTCCGGCACGACCGCGCTCTGCGAGATGCTCGACCGGCATTCCAACATCCTGATGGCACGCGGCGAAGGCCCCATCGTACACAGATTCGGCCTGCTCGCCTACGAGCATCAGTTTAGCAAGAAGGCTGGCTATTACCAGCACAACACCGCGCTCGTCGGCGAGACTTTTCGCAAGTCCATAAGCAGCCTTTGTCTTGACTGTGTGTGGGGGCCGCGATACCGGGTCGGCTTGTTGCCTTCACAAGCGAAAATAAGAGACCTGCGAACCTCAAGCAAGAAGCCCCTCAAGCGTTGGGGCGTTAAAGCCTTCCCGGATGAACACTCCGCCGCAGGTCTTGTCTGGCTCTATCCGAACGCAAAGTTCATATACATATTTCGCAACGGCATTGATGTCGTTCGCTCAATGTCGAAATTCCCTTCCTTCAAGTTAATGAGCTTCGAGGAGAAGTGCCGCTTTTGGGGCGAGCGCGTCTTTCGTTACGAATATTTGCGGCGACACGAAAGGGCCATCTGCGTCAGGTTCGACAACTTCGTAGAGAATTCAAAAGAGGTCTGCGACCGTCTGTTCGAGCATCTCGCCCTCCCAAAAGAAACAGGCCCGGCGACCCTCTCCAGTGGCACGATTTTCCATCCCCTCGATGGGCCCACACAGACGGCCAATCCTAAAAGTGTCTTCGCACAACGCGAACCCGCCTACACCTCCTGGGAGGCCGCAGAGAGAAACACATTCAAGAAACTCTGCGGCAAGGCTATGGACTTGCTCGAATATGAGATTCCCTTCTGAACCCTCCAACGTCAAACTGTCTCAACGATATACTTCTTTGAATTCATCTATAAGCTAATCTTTCTGTCCGTCGGAGGAGATGTTGAGGCGTGCTGTAATGTGTCGGCTATGCTTGTCACGCTTGACTGCGATTCGCCCTATGTAGACGCGCGTTGTTGAGAGGTTCTTGTGCCCGAGTGCGTCTTGCGTCTCCGTAATACTACCCGTCTCCTCCGAAACAATGCGGGCGAAGGTGTGGCGCGTCTGGTGTATGTGAACGCTGCCTAGCCCTGCCTCGCGCGCGTATCGTTTCAAGTTCTTATCGAATGCATGCGAAGTGAGCGGCGCGCCCGGTCGCCCCGCCCGGTCATGCCTGGTCCAGAGCGGTCGCTCACTGCCAAGCACGTTCAAACGCGCGCACGATCCCAGGTAATCGAGAAGCGCTTCTCGAACTAACGGGTCGTTGACCGACCTGCCTACATAGTCGCCGCCCTTGACCCTGCATCGCAAGATGATGTCATCCTTCCTCAGTTCAACGTCCGTCCCGCGCAAGCCTATGACTTCCCTGCGACGCATTCCCGTCGTGATGAAGAAGAGCAAAAGCGCGTAGTCGCGTTGGCCTACGACATCACCCGTCCGGGCCTTATCTCTCACAACCCGAATCAGCGCAGATACCTGCTCGTCATCGAGCGACTTGGTGCTGTCCGTCTGATACGCACGCGGAGCCTTCGGGCGAACAAGCGGGACAGGGTTACGCTGTATAAACTGTCCTAGCACGGGGTCTCGCAGCACCCACTCAAAGAAGGACGAGAGGCGTGAGAGGCGCGCGTAGACTGTGGCTGACTTGAAACCATCGGCCTCAAGCGACTTGCGCCACGTCTCCACGTCTACAGGGCCGACCTCCGCCAGACTTTTACGTGCGTGAGCGAAGAATGAAACGGCGGCGTGCCCCTTCGCGCGCAAGAGGTCTGCGCGGCAGAGGCTTTCCGCGTCCGTGGTGGCTGATGCCCAGAGATGAATGGCATTTTGGAGCGCGAGGTCAACTCCCCGCCCTACCGGAATCAAGTCCTGATTTGGTCCAGCGCGCCTTTTGTCGTACTCTTCGGTGCTCATGGCCGGACATGATAACACGAAAATAAGGTTACAGTTCTACGCTCGTCTGGTAATCTTAGATAAGTCAAGTTGTCATTATTACCTTTTAGACTGGCACAATTGATGTATGATGCCTGGCTCGTGAAACACTCCTACTCTGTGAGGCATAATGAGCCCGATGCGCGCCACTCGCCGAAGGACTCGAACACTAGACCCGCTCGCTTCTCCCATTGCTATTCGCGCTATCTGCGACCAACTGCGCGCTCGCATGCCTGATATTATACCCAGTAACGAAAAGCACTTGGTGCGTTTTCTCTATTCTGTCAGACATGTTGAACGCCGTCCCGTGACCGATACTTTGCGAGGACGGCCCAGCCGATGGCCTCGTGAAAAGCTATTGGAAGCGGCCAGAAATTTGCGAGGAATCCTCCAGCATGAAACATCCGGACGAATAGACTTGAACAGCTTTATCGGACAGTATCTCCCCATACTCGGATTCCCTTCCGACGTGGTGGATGCGCTCGTTTCAGGCCATATAAATCTACAGGAAGCAGCCCAACTAGCCCGCCTCATGCCGGAACGGCTTGGATCCTCAACTCAAGGGGCACGCGCGCGACGCACAGAACTTCTCAAACTACACTTAGCCGTCCAGGGTTCGCAGACGCGGCTTCGTGCGCGCGTGAAAGAGCTACTCGGCGAAACAGAAGCCCAGGCAATCTCTTCAGAAAAGATGACACAGGTGGTCGCACAGGTGGATGAACTGCTGTTGATTGACCCGCAGGATGCGCGCCACCTTTTCTGGGAGGAGATGAAGAGAATTTTCTATGCGATACGCGAAGTGCAATTAGAAGACCTTGATGAACGGACAATGGAGGAGTTTATGGCTGCGATGGACGGAGTGTCGAAAGTGCTTTTCCGCATTGAGAAGAGGCGGCAGGCGCGCTCTAGACAAACACAAAATCTGAGGAATTAATAGGGCAAGAAAGAAAGTAAGCTTGTAATATAACTTACTATATTACAAGCTTACTTTTTAGTTTTTACTTTTCTTTATAAAGCCTACCCTTTAACCGGCTCTGATTTGCTTATCCTTTGCGCCAGGACATACGCCAACAACACGAGCACGGATTTGTGCGCGCGGTCCAGGTTCATGCTTCCACTGTGAATCTGTTGAATATTAGCGACCGAGTTGAATGCCTGATGCACATCCATGCCAAGAAGCTCGCTTAACTGTTTTTCAATATCCGTTACTAAAGCTGCCTTCGACTTGGATAGTTGCTCGCCAAGAGCTTCCAGCAAGGCCTGGTTCTCAAAATCAATCAAGGCATTGTCCTCTTCTTTCATCATCGTCATCAAAGTCTAGCATCACTAAAGAACAAAAGCATAGCTAA
Organism: Blastocatellia bacterium; assembly: GCA_034665545.1. Classification (GTDB taxonomy): domain Bacteria; phylum Acidobacteriota; class Blastocatellia; order Pyrinomonadales; family Pyrinomonadaceae; genus DASYML01. The sequence goes on along the minus strand of JAXDFO010000049.1, from coordinate 1,689 downwards.
GAAAAGAGGCTATTTCATCGGCCTTTTAAGTAAGTAAGTAATATTACTTTATTACTTACTTACTTTATTGTAAGTAATAAGACTATCAAGGTCCGGCATGTGATTTTTATTCGAGGGGGATAGGGATATTTTTATTGCCATTTAGAAAATACTATGATATCTAGGACTCCCAGGGAGGGCATCTATGGCGAAAGCGAATGCTGCTTTGGTGGGAATGTTACAGCAATTTGGGTTATTGGACGCACCTTTCTCTATTTCACCTGACCCAAGATTCCTATACCTCTCACCTCAGCATCATCTGGCACTCTCAAAGATCAGATATGTAATTGACAATCGCCAGGGGCTGGCGGTGCTGTACGGGGATGTCGGCCATGGAAAATCCACTCTCATTCGCCGCATTTATGACATCTACAAGGCTGATGAGGAATTTGAAACGATTCTAATTACTAACCCTGATCTGCCTTCTGAGATGCAACTCCTCAAGCGTATTACGGACTCGTTCGGTCTGGACCGCAAACGTTCAAAGTTGGATCAGATGGAAGAGTTGGAATCATATCTCGTTTCCCAGTACGCCCAGGGCAAAAACGTGCTGCTCCTGATTGATGAGGCGCAGATGATGGTGGGCAGCATGTTCGAGTTGGTCCGGCAGATAACCAACTTTGAATCCCATTCTGCCAAACTAGTACAGATAATCCTGAGCGGGCAGAACAATCTGCGGAACAAACTGAAACTCAAACGCCCGCTGCTATCGCGCGCGGCGGCGGTCGCCACCATTGATCCTTTCACCGTTGATGAGACCAAAGACATGATCGAGTTTCGTTTGACGGTGGCGGGTCGAAAACGACCGCTCTTCGAGGATGAAGCGGTTGATGAAATATTCACTCTCACGAAGGGCGTTCCACGTGAGATCGTCAAAACTTGTATGGATACCATGACCATCGCGTCGCTCAACAACTTAACGAGTATTCCGAAGGAGGCCGTCCAGCGTGCCAGAACAGAATAAGAAACTGGCCGGTTTCGAAGCCCTTTATAAGGTTGATCAGGACAGGCTTCAGCAGCGAGAAACAAGAGACCTCGCTGAGGCCGGGACGGCTGCAACTCAAGAGTCGGCGGCAAAACCCGAGAGAGAGAGAAATAAAGTAAGTAAGTCAGAAAGTAATATAGTAAGTGATATTACTTCTCAGCCAGTGGCAGATGTTTTTGAGCCGACGACATTCAAAGCGGATCGCAGGAAGGTCAAGGCTCTCAAAAGACTGGCCCTCGATCTAGACCCTGCAAGGAAGCTTCAGGATCTGTTCGATGAGGCGCTCGCCGACATCCTGGTCAAGTATGGATGCAACCTAGAGTGAGTGACGATCCAAACATCGTAGTTGAGAATGAGTTACTGCGAAGAGGGTTCACCAGCATTCCGAACTACATCTTCGGGCTGCCCATCAGTTCTAACGCCAAGTTGATTTACATGGCGCTCTTGAGCTATGCGTGGACTAACCAGTCATGTTATCCAGGACTCGCCAAGCTCTGCACTGACGTATCACTCTCGGATAAGCCCGTCACCAAAGCCATCGAAGAGTTGTCGAACGCCTCGCTTCTTGAAGTCAAACGTCGGGGACAGGGAAAGACCAATCTCTACATCCTCAAGGATTTTAACTTTAATCAACCCGCGCCGAATGGCTCCGATTCTAGAATCGG
>JAXDFO010000048.1:0-13087 GCA_034665545.1 Blastocatellia bacterium | reverse complement strand
CCACAGACATCAACGCGGATATGTACCAGGCGCTCACGCGCGCCATCGCCAAGATTGAAAAGCAGGCCATCAAACTCAAGAAGAAGATTATTGACCGCAAGCAGCAGGCGCAACCGACTTCGCTCGTCGCCCCGCAGCCCGACGGCAATCTTGAAGCCAGCCCGCGCCCGCCGCGCATCATCGCCGCGCGTCGCTACAACGTCAAGCCTATGACTGCCGAAGAGGCCGCCCTGCGTCTCTCTAACGAACAGGACCAATTCCTTCTCTTCCGCGACGCGGACACGAACCGCATCGCCGTCCTCTACAAACGCGCCGACGGCAATTTCGGTCTCATAGAGCCTTAACAACATGGTCCAACTATTCAGGGTCCAAAGTCCGTAGTCGAAAAACAAGAGAACGTCTCTTGACTTCGGATTCCGGACCCTCGATTTTTGGACCAGTAACGGTCTTCGGACCTTTTTCAACTTGAACGAAAACCCCTCGATTACGGTCAGCGATTTTATCGCGCACGCTCCTCCCGGTCTTGAGTTGGAAGTGTTGTGCGGCGAGGAGGGGGCGCGCGAGCGCGAGATTGTGGTCGCGCGCATTCAGAAGTTGGGACTCGCGCTCGCTGGCTTTACCAACTACATACACCCCGGACGGTTGCAGATTGTCGGCCAGAGTGAAATCTGGTTTCTGGCCCAGCTTGAGCCTGAGCGCAGGCGCGAAGCGATACGCAATCTGGACCTCGAAAAAATCGCCTGCGTGCTCATCACCAAAGCGTTGGGCCCATCCCCCGAATTTGTGCGGGAAGCCGAGAGGGCGCGTCTCCCGCTCCTGCGCACGCCGCTCGTCAGTTCCATCGCCATCAACATCGTCACGGATTATCTACAGGAGATGCTTGCGCCGCAGGCCACGCGCCACGGCGTCCTGCTGGACCTCTACGGCCTCGGCGTCTTGATTGAGGGCGCGTCCGGCATCGGCAAATCCGAGTGCGCTCTGGACCTCATCGCGCACGGGCATCGCCTGGTCTCCGACGACGTGGTGGAAATCCGTCGCCTCGGCGCGGATCGGCTGCTCGGCGCGTCGCCGGAACTGCTGCGCGAGCATCTTGAGATACGCGGCCTGGGCATCATCAACATACGCGACCTCTTCGGAGTCTCCGCTTTGAGCAACGTGAAGACGATTGACCTCTCCATCAAACTTGAGCGGTGGGATGAAGCGAGCGAGGTTGACCGTCTTGGCATTGATGCGCGCACGGTGGAGATTCTCGGCGTACAGGTTCCGCAGTTCCTGATACCCGTCAGCCCCGGTCGTAATCTTTCCACCCTCGTGGAAACGGCTGCCCGCATCCAACTCCTGCGCCTGCGCGGCTACTACCCCGCGCAACGCTTCGTCGAACGTCATACGCGATGGCTGGAAGGAAAAAAAGAGAATGGTTCGTGAGCAGCGCACAGTCGGCAGAAAAGACTGCCCTGCTTTTGCTGAACACTCTCCAATGCTCACTGATTTATGGTCCATAGGAAACTAGAGAACTACGATGATAACGGCGCGCCTGACATCGTGATTATCACGGGCCTGAGCGGCTCAGGGATGTCGTCTGCCATCAACGCCTTTGAAGACCTGGGATATTTCTGCGTGGACAATCTGCCGATTACGCTCTTGCCGACCTTCGCGCGGCTGGTCCAGAAAGGCGAAGATGAGTCGGCGAGCATCGGTCGGGCCGCGCTCGTCGTTGATATCAGAGAGGGACAGTTTCTCTCAGAGTTCGAGACGAAACTGCGCGCGCTGCGCAAGCAGGGTCTCAACGTCTTCGTCCTCTTTCTGGAAGCTTCGGATGAAGTCTTACAGAGACGCTTTAGCGAGACGCGCCGCCCGCATCCCGCAGACAATGATGACGGGCTTGCTTCCGCGATTCAAGCCGAACGCGAGGCGATGGCCGACATACGCTCTCTCGCGGACCACATCACGGATACTTCCGAGCACACCGTTCACACGCTGCGCAAACTTCTCATAGACCGTTTCAGCCCTGACATGCAGGGCACGCCGATGCGCGTGCAGGTTTTGAGCTTCGGTCATAAGTATGGTAATCCCCGCGATATGGAATTGCTCTTCGACGTGCGACACCTGCCCAATCCTTTTTTCGTGGAAGAGTTGCGCCATCTCTCAGGGCATGACAAGCGAGTGGTCCAGTATTTGAAATCCAAACCCGAAGTTGAAGAGACCGTGCGCCGCTTTGAAGATTTGCTGGAATATCTCTTGCCGCTTTATAAGCGCGAGGGAAAGTCTTATGTCACGGTTGGCGTCGGTTGCACGGGTGGCCGCCATCGCTCCGTGATGGTCGCCAACACGCTGGCGCGTCGCCTGCGCCGCGCCGGATTCCTGGCCCAGGCGACGCATCGTGATGTCAATAAGGGGAAGCGGCCCCGCTCCGGTAAGAGTAGGTGAGCGATATGACAGAACATCTTGAGAAGAACGAACCCGCGCCGCAAAAGGTCGCGGGCGTCATCGTGACGCACGGGCAACTCGCCAGCGAATTCCTGGCCGCCGCAGAGATGATTGTTGGTCCAGTCACGCACATCACTTCCGTCTCCATCGGCTGGCACGACGACGTTGACCTCGCGCACGCCGAGATTGAACGCGCCATCAATCAGGTCTCGCTAGGGCATGGCGTACTATTGCTAACTGACATGTTCGGAGGCACGCCCACCAACATCGCCTCCATGTTCCTCGTCGAAGGCGAGGTCGAGATGGTCACGGGCGTCAACCTGCCGATGGTCATCAAACTCGCCAGCCAGACGGCAGAGGAATCTCTGCCGGTCGTGGCGAGGCGCGTGCGCGACCTCGGACGCGAGGGAATTTATCTGGCGGGCGACCTGCTCGCGCCGCAGAAGAAGAATTAAGGTATAGCTTTTAAGATTGAATTCATTATCGAAAACAATCGCCGGAAAAATAGCATGGTCGAACATCGCGTCATCATCACTAACCGCCTGGGCCTGCACGCGCGCGCCGCCGCGCAACTGGTCCGGCTGGCGAGCCGCTTCAATAGCATGCTCAGACTTGAGCGGATGGACGGAAGCGGCAGCGCGGACGCCCGTTCAATCTTGAGCGTGCTCATGCTGGCGGCCTCGCGCGGGACGGAGTTGCGGGCCATTGCGGATGGTGATGATGAAGGAGAGGCTTTGAGCGCGCTGTGCGAACTGTTCGCCAAAGGCTTCGGAGAGTTGGAGCAGTGAGAGAGCGTCATAGACGTAGAGCAAGTGAGGAACGCTGGAACGGTCTCGGCGTATCCGACGGCGTGGTGGTCGGGCGCGTCTTGAGAATCCACACGGGGTCGCATCACGTCTATCGCGCGACGCTCGAAGAGTCGGAAATTGAGAAGGAGGTCCGTCGCCTGCGTGCCGCCGTGCGCCTGGCTCGCAGGCAACTTCTATCCATCAAGGCCCGCGCCGAAAAAGAACTCGGCCTCGACCACGCCTACATCTTCGACGCGCACCTCTTGATGCTGGAGGACCGCAAACTGCTCGGAGACGTTGAGCAGTTTATACGCCGCGAGCGTTCCAACGCAGAGTGGGCCGTCAAGGTCGCGGCTGATCGTATTCTCAACATCTACGCTGAGATTAAGGATGATTACCTGCGCGAGCGCGGCTCCGATATAGAGGATGTCACGCAGCGCATCCTGAGCGCGTTGAGCGGCGAGCACCCGCGCTATCGCAACCTGACGGAGGATGCCATCATCGTCGCGGAAGAACTCTTGCCCTCGGCGGTCGCCGAGATGGATTTCGAGCACGCGCGCGCCATCGCCACGGACACCGGAGGCTGGACCTCTCACACGGCCATCATCGCGCGCGGCCTCGGCATTCCTGCCGTCGTTGGCCTGCGAGATTTGCATCGCCGCGCGCGAACCGGCGACGAAATTGTGATTGATGCTTTCAAGGGCGAAGTGGTCCTGCATCCTTCCGCCGCAACCGTCAAGACTTATCATGCTGCGAGCGAGAGCGCGTCGCGCGTCAGAATCAACCAGGCGGATGAAGGGCATGGACCACTGCGCACGCTCGATGGCGTCGAACTGTTTCTGCGAGCCAACGTCGAACTGCCTGCCGAGTATGCTGGCGTGAGCAAGTACGGAGCGAGGGGCATAGGGCTTTATCGTTCGGAGTTCCTCTTATCACAGCACGGCACGATGCCTTCGGAAGATGAGCAGTGCGAAGCCTACAGGGAAGTCGTTGAAGTGGCGGGCGAGGACGGCGCGACTGTCAGGCTCTTCGACCTGGGCGGCGATAAGATGGGCGGGCCTTACGAGATGGAACGCAATCCTGCGCTCGGCCTGCGCGCGATTCGCTTCGGCCTGCGCCATCAGGAATTCTTGCGCACACAGGCGCGTGCGCTGCTTCGCGCGGCGACCGCAGGCCGTCTCGATATAGTCCTGCCGATGATTTCGGATGTCTCGGACGTGCGGCGCGCGCGCGTCATTATAGAGGAAGAGAGAGCTCGGCTTGAGAGCGAAGGGCATAAGACGGGCGCGGTTAAAATCGGCGCGATGATAGAAGTGCCGTCGGCAGTTTTGACCGCCGATAAGCTCGCGCGTGAAGTTGATTTCTTCAGTCTCGGCACGAATGACTTGGTCCAGTATTTGTTAGCCGTGGACCGTGGCAACGAGGATGCTGCGGACTGGTTCCGCTCGCTGCATCCGGCGGTCTTGCAGAGCATCAAGCGCACGCTCGATGCCGCGCACGACGCCGGAATCCCCGCCGTCGTCTGCGGCGAGATGGCCGCCAAGCCAGCTTACGCGACCGTTATGCTCGGACTCGGCGCGATTGATTTCAGCATGAACGCTTCATCCATTCCGCGCGTCAGGCGGATTCTCTCCGCCGTAGAATTCGCGGAAGCCGCGAAGATTGCCGCCGCTTGCCTCGAATGCGTGATGGCGGATGATGTCGAAGAGCTTGTGAGAGCGGAGTTCGGCAGCCGCTGGCCGCGCCTCTTCAAGACGCATGACCTCCCGCCACGCAAAGGTCTTGCCTCCGCCTGAAAATAAAGAGTAAAATCCGAGAGCGAGTTACGTCTACATCAATGAACGGTTCGACGGCGGCCTGGTCCTTTAATCGGGCGCATCAAAGATTTTCCAGCCAACAACTCTTGAACTCTTATGAGATACCACGGGCATAAGTTGAGCATCCGTCCACGCGGCGCGGGTAAGATAGCATGCCTCTTATCAACGCTCGCGCTCCTGCTCCTGTCTGTCTACGTCTTCGATTGGCTGCCGGATTCGAGGCGCGCGCAGGCCGCCGCGCCTCCCATGCAACTCGTGCGTCTCAGCATCAACAATGATGCGGGCATGATGCGCGTGGAGATTACCGCCGACAGGCCGTTCGCGGAGACCGAGATTGAACAGACGACGCGCGGCAGGGAAACAATCGTTCACATACGCGGCGCGCGTTCGCTCCTGCAATCGAGCTATGCCGTGGACGGCGTGCTCGCGCACAAGGTTCGCACGGCGTCGGGCATGCGCGACGGCGAACCGTTCGTGGACCTCTTCATCACTCTGGGCGAGGGCGCGACCGTCGCGCAGAAGAAGATTTTCAACCGCCTCCTGATAGGCATCGCCGCAGACTTCGCGCACCTGCGAAGGCGCGCGCCCGACGGCAGCAAGTCCGAAGAGGCGCGAGCCGCTCAGCCCGCCGCGCCGGGAGTTACTACGACTGCCCACGCCGAATCGCGCGGCTCGTTTGCGAAGAGCGTTGTGGATGAGAGACAAGCTATCAGGAAAGAGAGTGCGGGCGAGGCGAATAACCAGACAGCAACAAACGTTGTCCAGTCTTCTTCTGCCGCGCTCAACGTTGCTGGCATCAATGCGCCGCGAGCCTTCATCGCATCAACGCCGCAGGCGATTTTTCGCGGGCGAACTATCTGGCCCAATTTGCCGGGGTTGACGGGGCCGCTCTCTCAGCGAGAGATGGCGAATCTGCCGCTCCTCTTTTTCCAGACGCCGAACAGCGCGCTCAGTTCTTCGCTGACGACGGCGGCCAACTTCATGCCGTTGACGATTGATGCGCCGGGCGCGAGTCGAGGCGCGTGGGTTCCGGGCACGACGACGAGCACGGCGGACACCATCGGCGGCAGGGCTTTTGGACCAGGAATACTGCGCCCCTCTTTCCTCTTCGGCGCGGGCTACGACGACAACTTTTTCTATCGCTCGACGAACGGGCGAGGGCTTGGGCTTTTCACTTTCGCGCCGAGGCTTGAGTATGAAGTGCCGGGCGAGCACAGGGCGATGCGCGTCGCTTACGAGGCGGAGTTGCGACGCCTGACGAACGGCGAGTGGGCCAACGGGCAGACCTTCGACTTCGACTCGCGCGTGGAAGCGACGCCTTACTTGAGCGTGAGCCTGCGGGACCATTTCGTGCGCTCGCCGCTCGACCCGCGCGAGTACGACCCGGCGGGCGAAGTCTATATCGTCGGTGATACTTTCAATCGTAATGATGCCGCGTTGCGTTTCGATTACCAGTTCGACGAGCGCAATCGTTTTGCGACGGGACTCGGCTATAACATAGTGCGTTGGAGCGAGGACCACATACAGGGCGCGCCGCTCTTTATCAATTACCGCGAGCCGCAATTCGACCTCTCGTTCGAGCGCGATGTCTCGCCGCAGACGACCGCGCTGGCGGTCTTCAGTTTCGGCGCGACTTACGCGGGCGCGCCCTTGCGCGCGGAGTTCGACGGCCTCAACAATCGCAGGCGTTACTCATTAGAGCTTGGCGCGCGGACGCGCGTCTCGCAGACGAGCGGGCTGGCGTTGCGCGTGGGCTTCGAGCGCGACATTTTTTATAACGCGCCGGGCGAAAATAACTTTAGCGGGCTCATCTTCAACCTGGCTTACAGGCGAGAGTTGACGGAAAAGACGAATTTTGAACTCACGGCTCTACGAAAAACGCAGGTTTCGGCGTTTAATCTAGAAGGGGGCAACGCGCGCCTCATTTCGACGGGCGGCGCGGCACGCCTCGAACGCACTTTGGGGGAGGCCATGAAGGTGGCTTTAGGTCTTAACTATCAACACTTAGGTTTCCCAGTGGCTATCGTCCCGGACTCGACGGCGAGCGGCGGCGTGGCGGTCGGCCAGTTCGCAGGAATGCGCAGGCGCGACAATCTATACGGCTTTTCGTTCGAGACGGGCTATCGCCTGAGCGAATATTTGCGTTCGCGTTTCGTCTATAATTTTCAGCGCAGGGATGCGAATATTCCTGTCCTGACCTTTAACAATCATCGTCTCTCGCTTATTTTTGAACTCGGTCGGCGCAATGATGTGCGTGGCCGCGCGTTCTGAGAAAGGCGTAGACATCAACGGGCGATGCCCGGCTCTCTTGCCCTGAGACCGTGGCCGTCGCTCATGACAGACATCAAGTTTGGAAGTAGAGTGCGCTATGAAAAAAGTTCTGATTCTGCCCGCGATTCTCTTGGCCTTCAGTGTGCAGTCCGCCGTCGCGCAGGCACAGGGCAAAGGCCCGGACAACGATAACCCGACCAGGACAGTCTCCTCTGACCACAGCAACAACGCCAGGAAAGAGCAACCCAAAGAGCAGGCTAAGGAACAGGCTGAACCCGCAAGCGAGCCGAAGAACGCGGAACAGGCGGATAAGAAAGAGACGGAGAAGCCCGTCGCCTCTTCCACGGCATCCGTGACGACGCTGGAAGGCGCGAGCGATAGTCATGCCGCGACCAGCGATGCTCCCGTCAAGACGACTCCGACCGTGCCCGTCGCCGGACCAACCGCTTCACCTTCCAACTCATCAACGGCTGCGACCAAGCCAGCGACTAAAGAAGCGACGCCAGCGAAGAACGACGCGAAAAAAGAAAGGGCTGCGAAGGAAGAAAGGAGCGCGCCCGCCAAGAGCATCTCAACGCCAACGCCAACGCCAACGCCAACGCCGAAGCCGAAGACGGTCTCAACCGCTCCTGCTTCAAACGCGCCCGCTTCTTCTGCTCCCGCTCCGGTCGGCCTCGCTTCGACTGCTCCTGCTTCAACTGTTTCCGCTTCAACCGCCGCCACGACGACCGCGAGCCGCGCGCCACTCCCGACCAGCATTTATCGCATAGGCGTCGGCGACGTGCTCGACATACGCCTTCTCAACACCTCTTCGCGCGAATCAACGCTCTTCACCGTGATGTCGGGCGGCCTGCTCGAATACCCGCTCGCGGGCGCGCCGCTTCAGGTCTTGGGAATGACGACGGAAGAGGTCGTCGCGCGTCTCGCATCGAGCGTGAAGGTTTACGATAATCCGCAGTTCGTCGTCAGCGTGCGCGAGTACGCGAGCCATACCATCATCATCACGGGCCTCGTCAGCAATTCAGGACCAAGAATTTTGCGGCGCGAGGCCATGCCGCTCTACGTCGTGCTCGCGGAAGCGCAGCCCCACCCGGAGGCTGCGCGCGCCACGATTATGCGCGCGGGCACGCCGAACATGACGGTTGACCTCGCGGACTCCGCAGCGACTTCCACGCTGGTCCAATCTGGCGACGTGATTAAGGTGATGGCGGCCCCGCCCGCTCAACCGCAGTTCTATTTTATAGGCGGGCAGGTCAGCGCGCCGGGCCAGAAAGATTTTCATGCGGGGCTGACATTGACGCAGGCTATTCTCGCGTCGGGCGGCATCTCTCGCTTTGCCAACAGCAAGGTCAAGGTCTCGCGGCAGGGCGCGGACGGACGCCTCGCCATGACCGAGTACAATCTCAAACAGATAGAAGAAGGGAAGGCTCCGGACCCGACCTTGCAACCCGGCGACCGCATAGAGGTCGGTCGCGGGCACTGGTAAAAAGTCTTGAGCCAGAAGTGGAACGATAGTTTCGAGTTTAGTGTTTTGAGTTTAAAGTCAAAGACGACTGCTGTTGACCTTCAACTCGAAACCTTCAACTCGGAACCTTCAACTCGGAACCTTCTTCTGATTCAAGGCTCTAGACTCCTGACTATCTTTATATGCTATGATGCGGGGTGTGGGATGCCGCCGTCTTAGGCGGCCTTGAATCTAGCCTTGCAATCACCGATTGGTTTGCATCAAAGTTTCCACAAAATAATATTGCCCCATCCTGCCGGAGGTCTATTACCTTGAGTAACCAGAATAAAATCGGAGCGATGGCACTCGCCGCCCTGCTCCTGCTCGCTCCCATCTCATCAACAATGGCCGCCAGCGTGCGTCTACTTAATCATCAGCAGGACTCGGATGTGCCGAGCGACGCAGAGCAGGCCATGTTCACCAAAGGACAGAATTTATATCTATCAGGTCGTTATGAGCAGGCCGCCGGAGTGCTTCAGGATTTTCTCAAGACCTATCCGAAGAGCATCATCTTAGATTTGACCCTCCTCTGGTTGGGCCGCTCCTACATGCAACTCGGCAAATTTGAAGAGGCGCAGACCGTGGGCCAACGCTTGCGCGAGATTAAGGACACGCCCTTCGCAGACATCTATGACGGCGAACTGCAAACAGCGCGGCGTGATAACCCTGGACGCGCCGCCAAGCCGACGCCCACCACGACTGCCAGCGCGACCGAAGCACGCAACGTCGCCCCTCCCTCTTCCACCAGAGTGCCTGACAAGAAGACTACCTCCGCGCCAGCCAACAACAACAACAGCAACAGCAGCGCCTCCATCAAGCCTCCGCAACAACGGCAGACTTCAACGGCAAACGTCGCAAAGGCAAACCAGAATCGTCAACCTCTGGTGATTACGAACAAGCCCGCGAACACACAGACCAACTCGACCGCGAACAACGCTCCGGTCAAACGTCCCGGCACTCAGCCTACGGCTTCGACGCAGACCGCCTCCAACACGTCATCTCAGGTTGCGACGCGCCTGGACACTCTGCCTCCGACCACGGGCCAGCAACGACCGCGCACCATTGATCGCGGGCGTAGAAGCAGAAGGAACGTGCCCTCTGCGGTCTCTAATCCGCCAGCGACCAACACAGCCGCCACTCAACCAACTCAACAGGTAGCCACAAACAATCGGCAGGTAGCTCTCAACAACACGTCGCGCAATACAACGCCCACGCGCCCCGTCAGCACGCCAACGCCAACGCCGACGCCCGTCACCCTGACGGCCAGAAATAACGCCACGAGTGCCGCGACGAGCGCGCCCGTCATGCCTCCTGCTCCGAGCGTTGAGACGCCTGTTGAGAGTCCAAACGCGCAGGCTCAAGGCGGTCTCAGCCTGACGGTCAAGCAAGTGCCGAACCTTCTGCTCTCATTGCGCCGCGCGTCCGAAGCGGCCTCGCCCGGACAGACCGTGCAGATCCCTTTGACCGTCACCAACACCGGCAACAAAGAGGACCAATTCCGTTTAGAGACTGACCTGCCCGCAGAGTTTCTGCCGACCTTCAGTCTGGCGCAGGGTGGCTCAGACACCGGCCTCCCGATTCTCGTCACTCCGCAATTGGCGCGCAACGCTTCCGTAGACGTGCTGCTCAACCTGCGCGTGCCTGAGACGGCGACGGACGGCCAGCAGCGTCGCTTCTTCGTGCGTGCGGCCTCGCAGGCTGACTATCAAGTCTTGCGCGTCGCGGACGGTTCCATCAACGTCGTCGCGGCGACTCTCAGCGCGGCTTCAAACACTTCGCAAACGACCGTCATGCCCGGCGAGACTTTCACGCAGACCATCGCCGTTCGCAATAGCGGCAGCGCGACGGCCCAACGCTCGCGCGCCGACTTCGTCTTTAATCCCAACTTTGAACTCGTCAGCGCGAACCCCAGCCCTCTCATCTACGACCGTCCTTCGCGCACGGCCATCTGGAGCCTCGGCGACTTGAACTCACGCGATACTCGTGACATCACAGTGACGTTGCGCGTTCTGCCCAACGCGCTCTCCGCCACCAACCCGCTCGGACGCGGGACCGTTCGCACGCAGAGCCTGCCCGTCGGCGCAAACTTCGATAGCCCCAGCGTGACGGTCGGGAAGGTTCCAGCCGCGCGCATTGATGCCGTCTCCGTCGGCCTGACCACCACGCCCGGAGACACCACCTACATCCCGTTCGTCATACGCAATCCGGGCAACACTGCGGACTCTTACGAACTTCGCGTGACTGCGCCCGGCGCACCGCAAGCCACTATCTACGCCGACAGCAACGGCGATGGACAACATCAGGAGAGCGAGCCGACCGTCGCTCAGACTTCGCAACTGGACCCGCAGGGCGGACAATTCCCAGTGCTCCTGCGCGTGCAGATTCCGGCCAATACGCCTGACCGCCAGCAGTACTCTTACAACATGGTCGCGCGTTCTTTGACCTCCAACCGCATAGCGAGCGAGGCCAGCAGCGTGCTGACCGTGGCGACCCCGCGCGTGCGCGTGCGTACAGAGCAGGTCACGGACACGACCGCGCCCGGCGACTCGCTCTTCTATCGCTTAGTTCTCATCAACGAGGGCAGCGGACTGGCGAAGAACTTGACGGTCGCGGAGATGCTTCCCGAAGCGTTGCAGTTCGTCAACTCCGACCCCTCTTTGAATCCGCAGGATGCTTCCGGCAACGCGCAGCGAATTACGTGGCACGTCCCCGAACTTGCTCCGGGCGATACGGCAGTACTACGCATCGCCGTGCGCCTGCGGCCCAACCTGACAGCCGAGACGAATCTTCAGACGAGGCACACGCTGAGCTATCAGGACAGCAACGCCAACAACTATCAGGGTCAGTGAAAGGATTAGAGCGACACTGAGAGAAGGGCTTTTGGAAGGGGCGGCGCGTGATGGGCCGCCCCTTCTTCTTGCGAAGATGATTCAACGGGCATGAATAGTGTTGATGCGTCACAGAGGCTTGCGCGATTGACTCACTACCTCATCGCCAAGTCCATTATCGAAGCGCTCTTCGTAGGCGCGCTGGCGGTCGGCTTTTACCTGACGGCCTTCGCCCCCTCACTGCGCGGCGAACTTGACGAAGCCAACTCGAAACAAGTCGCGGGTTGGGCCATAGACCATGCTGCGCCACAGGCTCATGTGGAAGTCCAGCTTTACATTGACGGCGGGTTCGTCGCCAGTCGCAGCGCGGATGCCCCGCGCCCAGATGTGAAGGCGGCGGGCCTCGCCGAAGATGATTTGCATGGCTATATCTTCAACACTCCGACGCTTGGCCCGGGCGAACACGTCGCGCGAGTTTACGCCGTCCATGAGAGCGGCGGAGGCGCGCGCCTCACGATGCAACTCGTCGGTCGGCCTCTGCGCTTTCAAGTGAGTAGATAATCAATCGTCATGGATGAAGGGCAAGCTAAAAAAGAGTTGGACCATCTTGAGAGGTTTGCTATTGAAGCACATCGCGGTTTCGCTCCTGGTGAGCGTGCGCTGGCGATGTGGGAGATAGTGTCTGTCAGTTCATCATTCCTGATTGCGGCCTGGACCATCCTGCCGTTTGTCGGCAATAGTAAATTAATCGGGGTCGTTCCTGTGGGACTCGCGTTTGCGCTGATGTGGCTTTCGCACCGGGCGCATCTTGAGACAGCGAGGGATGTTGGATGGCGGCTCGATAATTTTTACGAGGCGGCGCGTTTACTGGTCCTGCCGATGTTGGTCGCAGCGTTGATTATTTTCTTCATCGGGTGGATGAGCGCGAGTTTGCGTTTCGAGTGGATGCTTTTCTGGCGCAGGTTGTTGTGGTTGCCGTTGTGGGGATTGATGCAGGAGTACGTCATGCAGGGCTTCATCAATCGTCGCGCGCAGATAGTGTTCGGCAAAGGTTGGCGCAGTATAGTTTCGGTGGCCGCGCTCTTCTCGCTCTTTCATCTGCCGAATCCCTGGTTGTGCCTGGCGACCTTCGCGGGCGGGTTGTTGTGGGCGAGCGTTTACCAGCGCGCGCCGAACCTGCTGGCAATTGGTCTCTCGCACGGGTTGATGTCGCTGCTGCTGGCTTCCGAGCTTCCCACGAGCGCGCTCAATAGCCTGCGCGTGGGCTTTAAGTATTTCGGTTATAACTAAACATCCAGAGAAGTTAAACAGCGCGCGGTTTTTGTGCTGTACGTGTTGAACACCGATTTGCTATACTTCTCAGTGCCTTGCATGAGAGCAGGTCGGGCGGTCGCTGCCGAATCCATAGCTTTTCAAGAGCGTGGAGGCGGGAGAGGAAAGTCCGAACACTAA
>JAXDFO010000047.1:0-10491 GCA_034665545.1 Blastocatellia bacterium | reverse complement strand
CTGGCGGCGAGAGGTTATCCGTCGCGCCCCGAAACGGGAGCGCGCATAGAGGGACTCGAACGCGCCGCCGGGCATGAGAGTGTGGAAATCTTTCATGCGGGAACAACTCGCTCCGTTGCGGGCGAATGGCTCACGGGCGGCGGGCGCGTGCTCGGCGTGACGGCCACCGCCACGAATCTGAAGGACGCACTCAAGCGTTGTTATGATGCCGTCGGCGAGATTCACTGGGACGGCATGCATTACCGCCGCGACATAGGAAAGTTTTAAAAGCGAAACTCGCGCCTTTCGCCCTTCGCCCTTCGCCTTCTTTTCGACTCCTGCTATACTCAGAAGTGAAGTCACCAATGATTTGTGAATGTGCAACCGCCTGACACGAATTTACGTACAAACAAAAGGCGCGAGAGGTGGCTTTCGGAAGTTCGTTGAAATCGAGCGGGCCTTTGGGGATTTTTGAAGCGCGTTCTATTTACATTGTCGGAGGAGAGTAGAAGAGATGGGACTTTGGAGCAGAATGAAACGCTCGCTGCGTTCTCTGTTTGGCGGTCTGGTAGAGAAAACGGAAGACCCGGAACTCATCCTTCAGCAGACCATACGCGACATGCGCGACCGCGTGCCGGAGTTGAACAACTCCGTCTCGCAGGTGATGGCGACCGAAAAGCTGCTGGCGCGCAGTAAAGAGCGACTCGAAGCGCAGGTCGTTGACCTCGACTCGAAGATTAAAGCCTCCGTCAAGATGGGCCGCGACGACATCGCCACCGCCTATATAGGTCAACTCCAGCAGGCGCAGGTTGATTTGCAGAAGACCTCGCAGCAACTTGAGCACGCGGGCGCGGCATCCAAACAGGCGCTCAAGGCGCGCGACAATTACGTGCTGCAAATGCAGAAGCGCACGGCTGAGGCCATGCAGCTTATTAATCAATCGAAGCAGGCCAAGCTGCAAGAACAGTTGGCCCAGACGATGGAGACCTTCAACCTCGGCGACGATGCTTCGACCTTTAATGAAATGCGCGACAAGATTGATCGTCGCGTCGCCGCCGCCGAAGCCAAGATGCAACTCGGCGCGGCCAGCGTTGATTCGCAGATGCAGGACATAGAGCGCGAGGCTATGGACATGCAGTTGCAGGACAGGCTGCTTGAGTACAAGCGCGAGATGGGCCTGCTGCCGAGTTCGACTGGCGGCGTAGATGTTCAGGGCGCGATTCCCGCGAGGGCCAGCGGCGGTCAAGCGCAGGCGCTCCCGGCGCGCGGCGAAACCAGTTCGGTTGAAGCCGATGAGCCGGTTTCCGGTTTGAAGGATGCGCCCTGAGCGTTAGCGCAAAGCGACACGAGTGCAGGCGTCTTCCATGTGGTTATCGTTCGTTGCAGTGATTAACGGTTATGTCAGAGTTTTCATTATCGAAGATAAACTTTCAGTACCTGAAAGAGGCGCTCAAGGAACCCGTCAATTTCTGGGGCATGGCGGGTTTCGCAGTGGCCGCCGCTTACCTGCCCTCCATCATTCCGCTTGAAGTGGCGCTCGCCGCCGAGGGAGCATACTTAGCCATCGTGCCTGCAAGTTCATTCTATCGCCGCCTGGTTGATAATCGTCAGAAGGCGCGCATTCGTGCCCTGCGCGAAAAGCAGCGCGAAGAGATGATTAAGAAATTCGACCCGCGTGAGCGCGAAGCCGTCGAGTACCTGCGCTGGATGAAGGACCAGATATATTCAAACTATAAAAAGTTCACGGGCTCGCGCGAGATTCCCGCGAACATACAGAGCCTGGACCAACGCTGGGAAGATTTCGTGGACCTCCTGGATGTCTACCGCCGTCGCAAAAAACACCTGCGCTCGATTAATCGCCAGGCCGTCGAGAATCAAATGCGTCAATCCGAACGCTCCGTCGAGAGTTCGCCAGACGACCGCTCGCGCCGCGTCCAGCAGGCCAACGTGGAGATACTCAAGCGACGCGTCGCCGCCTTCAACGACCTTGAGCGTTCGGTCAAACTCGTGGAAGGACAGTTGCAGTCCATCGAAAATTTCTTCGGCCTCGTCAACGACCAGATCGTCACGCTGCCCACGCCCGAAAGAGTCTCCTCGCTCGATTTCGAGCAACTCAGCGACTCCATCGCCATGACGCGGCAGATGCTCGAAGAGACTTCCGACATGCTGACCCCGCTCGACAATCACAACCGCGAACTGGGCAACTACGACCTGCTCACTTCCAACACTCCTTCAAAATAGCAGGCAGGAATGATGAATGATGAAAGGGAAGCTATTCAACGTTGGATAGCTTCCCTTTCATCATTCATCCCAACGCCTTCCGGCTTGCTCTTCTACGATACCATCTCGCCCTTCACTATGCTTTCCAATCCTGCTTCATCCATGTGGTATGCCTCGTTACAAAAGTGACAGGTCATGACTGCGCCCCTGTCTTCGCGCAGCATCGCTTCCAACTCTGTGCGGTCAATCGAGGCGAGGATGGAGGCGAAGCGTTCATAAGAGCAAGTGCAGGCGAAGCTCACTGGCCGCTCGTCCAGCAACTCGAATTCGAGAGGACCGAGGGCCGTGCGCAAGAGTTCTATTGGACCAGCGCCCTCGCGTACCAGCGTCGTCGTCTGCGGCGTCCGGCTTACAGAAGACTCTATCAACGCCACTGTCTTCTCATCCGCGCCCGGCATGATTTGAATCATCAATCCGCCAGCCGCCGTGACGAACGCTTCGTCGGGCTGTCGTGCCTGCAAGAGCACGCCGAGCATGACGGCGGAGGGTATCTGTTCGGACTTCGTCAGGTAGTAAGCGAAGTCCTCCGCTATCTCGCCGGAGATGAGAGGCACAGAGCTTTTGTACGGCTCTCTATACAACCCCATCTCATAACCCGACTCGCGCATCACATAGAACATCCCCTGGCCGACCACGCCGCGCACATCCAACTTGCCCTGCGCGTTGAGTTCCGCATCCGCGAGCGGGTTGCGCACGTAGCCGCGCACCTCTCCGCGCGCGTTCGCTTCCGCCGTAATCGCTCCGATTGGACCATCGCCCGTTATCTGCACGGTCAGACGGTCCAACTCTTTCAAACTCGCGCCGAGCAGCAGCGTGCCAGTCAAAGTGCGACCGAGCGCCGCCGCCACGGTCGGCGAAGTCTCATGCCTGCGTTGTGCTTCCGCGACCAGCCTTGTCGTCACCGCCGCCATGCAAAGCACAGTGCCATCCGCCGCCGTGCCGCGCACGAGCGTATCGCTGCTCTCCACGTTCCGTTGATTTGCCAAAGCTCTCCCTCGATTCTCTCTCTTGATGGTCTTAAATCCAGATTAATGTCGGACTCGTTTAGATACCTCGCGGGCCTCTAAAGTTGGATGAGAGATAAGCTGTTGGAGCCTGGCCTTGACGGGTGGCGGGCGGGGCTGGAAAGGAGTAAAATAAAAGCTCAAGAAGTTAAGGTGAAGTCTCAGGTTATCCACTCTATTGCACTGAAAAAAAAGATGACCACAATATATTGACATCGGTAGGATAAACATGTATATTGCGCTCCGCTTAAGAAAAGGCGGGTCTGGGCCGGAAAAAGGGCCTGTGATGGTCCACCCGGCCAGGGGAATCCGTCGCTTTAAATTGAGCCAGCCGTCATATCCGAATCACATTTTGCAAGGACGCCGGAGAGACACTCCGGCGCACCGAATCTTTTAACACTGACTGAAAGGGATTCCTCGCGCCGCACACGCCGCGCGGGAAAGGCTAGAGAAGATGAGTACCGTTATTGACCCGAAGGCCGCGAACGCAGTTGATGCCGCCCCCCCGCTTGCTTCCGAGACCAACACGACCACCACCGCACGAACGCGCAGCAACCAGCCGCTCGGATTGAACGCGCAGCGCGTCATCAGCAAACGTTACAGCCTGAAGGACGCGCAGGGACAGCCTATAGAAGAGTGGCCCGATATTGTGCGCCGCGTCGTGGGCCATGTCTCGCGCGGCGAAACGGACCAGTCCGAGCGCGATGCGTTCTACGCGGCGATGTCCGAGATTATGCTCAATCGTGACTTCGTGCCGAATACCCCCTGCCTCGTCAACGCGGGCAGGCCGAACGGCCAACTCGCCGCCTGCTTCGTCCTCGAAGTGCCGGATTCAATCGCGGGCATTATGGAGCACGCGAAGGCCGCCGCAACGATTCATCAGACGGGCGGCGGAACGGGCATGACTTACGAACTCCTGCGGCCAGCCGGGGCGATGGTCAGCAGCACGCGCGGCGTCGCCAGTGGTCCTGTCTCTTTCATGAACATCGTCAATCAAGTGACGGATGTGGTCAAACAAGGGGGCGTGCGTCGCGGGGCCAACATGGGCATGTTGAGAGTGACGCACCCGGACGTGCTCAGGTTCATACACGCGAAGAACGACCAGCACTCTTTGACCAACTTTAATATCTCCGTCAACGTGACGGATAAGTTTATGGACGCGGTGGAGAATCAGGAGTGGTTCCAACTTGAGTTTGACGGCAAGCCTTGGACGGACCCGATTTATGACCCGGTGGTTGATGGAGATTATGCTGTTTATCGTCGCGCTGACGGGACGACGGAGACCTTCCGCGACCGCGCGAGCTTTCAATTAATGGACCTCTCGGATTGCACGAAGGAAGAGCCGCCGCGACCGGGCACGGTCTACGCGCCGGACATCTGGAATCGCATCATCGCCTCCGCGCATAAGTATGCGGAACCCGGCGTCGCTTTTATAGACCAGGTCAATCGTCATAATCATTTGATGAAGTCAATGGGGCCCATCTATTCCTGCAACCCGTGCGGCGAGCAGTTCCTGCACTTCTCCAACTCCTGCAACCTCGGTTCGATTGACCTCAGCAAGTTCTATATTAAGGTCGAGGACGGGACCGACCCGATCAAGTGCATTGACTGGGACCGCCTGCGCGATGTGACGCACCTGAGCACGCGCTTTCTCGATAACGTCATTGATACGTGCGCGTGGCCCCTGCCGGAGATTGATAAGGTGGTCAAGCGCACGCGCCCCGTCGGCCTCGGCATCATGGGATTCGCGGACCTCTGTCTCAACCTCAATGTGACGTATGGTGGGCCAGCTTCTATAGACTTGATGGATGAAGTGATGGGCTTTGTGCGGCGCGAGGCGTGGGTTGAGAGTATGAGACTCGGCAGCGAGCGCGGGGCATTCCCGGAGCTTGAGCCTAACAAGGAAGCTTACGCGGACTTCATCTATAACCAGATAGGCATTTCGCGCGACGTGCCGCTCACGCCGCGCAACTACGAGGTGACGACCATCGCGCCGACCGGAACCATCTCGCTCGTCGCAGAGACCTCTTCCGGCATAGAGCCTAATTTTTCCTGGGCCTATGTGCGCAAAGACACATTGGGCACGCGCACCTACGTTCACACGCTGGCCGCGCAGGCTCTGGGCCTCAACGTGGACCAGACCGACCAGGAATCAATTGACAGCGCGGCGGTCTATGTTGTGGAGCACGAAGCCGAGTTGCCGCCACACTTCGTCACGGCCATGTCAATCAGCGCGCAGCAGCATGTGCATGTCCTCGCAGCCGCACAACGTAACGTTGATAACTCTGTTTCCAAGACCTGCAACGGAGCGGTTGATGATACTGTCGAATCAGTTGATGAACTCTACAGACTGGCTCGCCAACTCGGCTGCAAGGCCGTCAGCTATTACCGCGACGGCTCGCGCGAGGGGCAAGTCCTGACTTCCATGAAGCAGGAGCCGAAGGGCGAGGTCGCCTGCAACCCTGAAGCGACTGCCGAAGCGATAGACGAGCCGCCCGCATCACAGGCGGAGACGGCGGCGGCAACGCCCGTCTCGACCAGAGAGACGGCACAGGCTCCCGCGCGCGTGGAGCGTCCGCGCGAACTGCGCGGCGCGACGTGGCAGATACCCTTCGACGGGCAGAATCTTTACGTGACGGTCAACCATAACGGGCAGAGCGTCCAGGAAGTTTTTGCGACTGGTCCAATTAGCGGCGGCGTCGGCTTGCTCGCCTCGAAGATGCTGCGCGGCGGCTTCGACGAAGCGGAGGTCGCGCATAGCTTGAACAAGGTCACGGGCACGCACGCCGTGTGGTTCAACGAACGCCTGTTGACTTCGCCGGAACAGGCCGTCGCGGAGTGCATCATGCTCACCAGCCGTCGCCTTGAGGGCCAGCCCGATTCGGCGCGCGCCGCCGGGAAAGCCCTCACTGGCGCGAACGCAACGGGCAGCGTCATGTCCAACCTGATAGGCTCCTGCCCTGACTGTCGAGGCCAACTTGAGCACGCCAGCGGCTGCGACTTCTGCCGCGATTGCGGTTATTCCAAGTGCCGTTAAAGAGACGCGGATTGCCTGTCCTGTAAACAGGCTTATCATAAATCGGAAGGATGGCCCTGGGTTCTGTTTGAGAATTCAGGGCCGTTTCTTTGTGCGTGTGGGGGGCGCGGTTTTCGCTATGGCATTGTGTTGAAATCGTGAATGATTTGTGGAGAGATAGGGGTTAGTCTACAAAGAAAAGCGTCAAACGAAAGTGCTCGGAAAAATTGGTTTGAAGAATGAGAGGTTCAAGATGAAGAGAAGATTGATGTCGGTGAGCGGAGTCTGTTTGATGGCGGCGTTGGCGTTGGCGGGCTGTGCGAGCGGTGGCGATAGCAATAAGTTTATGACGACGGCGGCGCAGGGCGGGATGGCCGAAGTCCAACTCGGACGACTCGCCGCAGAGCGCGGGTCCAGCGAGGCCGTCAAGCAGTTCGGCCAGCATATGGTGATGGACCACTCGAAGGCGAATCAGGAATTGACGACGTTGGCCCAACGCAAGAATGTCAGTCTGCCGCAGGAGGTCAACTCCGACCAGAAATCCGAGGCGGATAAGCTGGCGAAACTCTCCGGCGCGGACTTCGATAAGGAGTACATAGATTACATGGTGAAGGACCATGAGGAGGACGCGAAAGAGTTTCAGGAACAATCCAAAGAGGGCAAGGATGCGGATGTCAAAGCCTTCGCCGCCAAGACCCTGCCCGTCATCCAGGGCCATCTGAAAATGGCGCAAGAGATAAAGGGCAAGTGAGAAAGATGAAGGATGAAGAGATGAACTGGCGTGAGAATCTGATTGAGACCGACGCGGGCATAAGAGAATTGCTGGCGGAGAGCAAGCGCATCGCCGTGCTCGGCATTAAGACGGAAGAGCAGTCTTCGCAGCCAGCTTTCTATGTCGCTCAGTACCTGGCAGGGGCCGGGCTGGAAGTGATTCCGGTCCCTGTCTACTACCCGAAGGCGACGCTGATTCTGGGCCAGAAGGTCTATCGCAGTCTCGCCGAGATACCCGGCGAGATTGACCTCGTTGATGTCTTTCGTCGCTCTGAAGATATTCCGCCACACCTGGAAGACATGCTGGCGAAGAGGCCGAAGGCGGTCTGGTTTCAATCGGGCATTCGCAACGATGAGGTCGCGGAGCAACTGGCGAAGGCCGGTATCAAGGTCGTGCAGGACCGTTGCTTGATGGTCGAGCATCGCGTCGTGCGTCGCTCCGCTTAAGCTCATCGCCATCGTCTTGAGCGAACATCACTACACAAATTTTCAAAGGTCAACGAGGGGGAAGCTATGAGCGCGGCACTGAAGAAACTGAACGAACAGACAATCGTTATCACGGGCGCGTCGAGCGGCATCGGCCTTGTTACGGCGCGCGCGGCTGCCAGGAGAGGCGCGCGACTGGTCCTGGCGGCGCGCAGCGAAGAGGCTCTCAGGCAACTCTGCGATGAGATTACGGGAGCGGGCGGCGAGGCCATTTACGTCGTTGCAGATGTCGGCAAGGAAGAGGACGTGCGGCGCATCGCGGAGACCGCGCTTCGTCGTTTCGGCGGGTTCGATACGTGGGTCAACAACGCGGGCGTCTCCATCTACGGAAAGATTATGGACGTTCCGCTTGAGGACATGCGGCAGCTTTTCGAGACCAACTTTTGGGGCGTCGTGTATGGCTCGCGCGCTGCCGCAAGGCACTTGCGCGGGCGCGGCGGCGCGCTCATCAACATCGGCAGCACCGTCTCCGACCGCGCGATTCCGGTCCAGGGAATTTACAGCGCGTCCAAGCATGCCATCAAGGGCTTCACGGATGCCTTGCGCATGGAGCTTGAAGCGGACGGCGCGCCCGTCTCCGTCACGCTCGTCAAGCCAGCCGCGATTGACACGCCCTACACGCATCACGCCAAGAACTATCTCGAAACGGAACCCGCCCTGCCGCCTCCCGTCTATGCGCCAGACGTGGTGGCGGAGGCCATTCTCTACTGCGCAGAGCACCCGGAAAGAGAGGTCTTCGCGGGCGGCGGAGGCAAGGCTCTTTCTATGTCTGAGAAGTACGCGCCGAGGCTCACGGACAAGGTCATGGAGTTGACCATGATTGACCAGCAGAAGAGCGACCATCCGCCGCGCCCGCGCGAGAATAACGGCCTCTATCAAGCATCCGTCAGGAAACTGGAAGAGCGCGGCGGCCACGAAGGACACGTCGCCGAAACCAGCCTCTATACGAAGGCATCGCTTCATCCACTATGGGCCACCGCCATCGCGCTCGGCACGGGCCTCGCCATCGCCGCCCTGTGGCGTTCCTCTCAACAAGAGCAAGGATGAAGTGGTTGGGATGAAGGATGAGAGACGAGCTATTCAACCGTTGAATAGTATTTCTTTCATCCTTCATCTCTCACTCTTCATAATTCCTACTTGCTCTCGTTGAGTTCATCAGGATAAAGCTGTAAGTTATTCTTCGATGTCTGTTCAGGAACCCGCCCCGCCAGTCCCTTCAGAGAGTGCTTCTACGCATCGTCGTACATCTTTTCCGGCTTTGTATCACAGGGATTTTCGTCTCGTGTGGGCGGGGCAGTTCGTCTCCGTCGCAGGGTCGCAGATGCAGACGGTGGCGATTAACTGGCACGTCTACCTGTTGACGAAATCATCGCTCGCGCTCGGCGCGGTCGGACTCGTGCGCGTCGTTCCGATTATCCTGTGCTCGCTGGTGGGCGGGGTCGTGGCGGACGTGTTCGACCGCAAGCGATTGATTATCGCCACGCAGTTGGTGATGCTGACGAACGCGGGATTGCTCGCAGCCGTGACCGCTTACGGATTGCGCAGCGTGTGGCCTATATATTTATTGACGGCCCTGAGTTCGGCGGCGACGGCGTTTGAGAATCCGGCGCGGCAAGCCTTGCTGCCGATGCTCGTGCCGCCCGAAGATTTCACGAGCGCGGTCAGCCTGGGCCTCATCTCTTTTCACTTTGCGACCGTGGTTGGACCCGCGCTCGCGGGCCTGGTCTTGAGCGAGTATGGACCAGCGCCCGTCTACGCGGCCAACGCCCTCTCCTTCATCGCGGTCATCATGGCTATGCTCTTGATTCGCGCGAGCGGGCGCGTGGCCGCGAGCGAGAGTAATGCCGCGCGCGTCAGCTTCGCCGCGCTCAGAGAAGGGTTGGGGTTTGTTCGTCGCACGCCTATCATCGTGCAGACTATGACGCTGGATTTCGTGGCGACCTTCTTCGCTTCGGCGACGGCGTTGCTGCCCATCTTCGCGGCGGAGATTCTGCACGTAGGGGCGCGAGGGTTGGGCCTACTGGCGGCGGCTCCCGCGACCGGCTCCGTCATCACGGGTTTCATCCTGGCGCGGCTCGGCACGTTGCGCAAGCAGGGCGTTATCCTGCTGGCCGCGATTGGCGTGTACGGCCTGGCGACCATCGGCTTCGGTCTCTCAAAAAATTTCTGGCTGTCTCTCATCATGCTCGCACTGGTCGGCTCGGCGGACACCGTCAGCACCGTTCTGCGTCAGACGATTCGCCAACTCTCCACGCCGGATTACCTGCGCGGTCGCATGACTTCCATCAACATGATCTTCTTCATGGGCGGGCCGCAACTCGGAGAAATGGAAGCGGGCGCGCTCGCGGCCCTGCTCGGTGCGCCGCTCTCGGTCTTGACGGGCGGCGTGGGCTGCCTCGTCGCGGTCGTCATCGCGGGGTTGATGGCGCGCAGGCTGGTGAACTACGAAAGCAAGATGTAAGAAACCTTGCAAGGAGCGCAGCGTTCCTCTTTTCCGACTGGACCAGTGACGCGCCGCCCGTCAAGGGCGCGGATTCATCCTTAAATTTATCGAACCGGAAAATTTATGTTGCGTGGGCTGGTCCAGATGTGTAATATGCGATAGCAATTTTGGCAGACACATATTTCCCCTTAATCAAGAATGAGCAGGCGTCCGTTTCAGTAGCAATACTTGCGCTTGTTTTGCAAACTTCTGTGCTCCTCCCTTGACAACTAAATATATTTCATTGGCCCAGCGAGCGCGAGGCTCTTAAAGACGACTGGCGATGGCGACACTCAACGCCCGTCCAGTTCAATTGCCGTGTGATAAAGGGGAAACTGCGCGCGCTTAACCTTCAAAGTTTTTCCCGGCTCGATGACGATGATGACGGAGTGGTTGGACCAGGAAACGAGCATGCATCAGGACCATGTCATCGCGCACGTCATAGGCGCAACGGTCCTGGGATATTTCGTACA
>JAXDFO010000046.1:0-7840 GCA_034665545.1 Blastocatellia bacterium | reverse complement strand
GCCAATCACAACGGCCACAACGGCTCACAGTAATAGCCCTCATTCTCACGCCATGACCTCAAGGCGTGTCAATGATGAGAGGAGACCGGTAGGCAAGCCGGATTCCTGCATCTCATAAACAGGTTGCCACTTCACACACAGACCTCAAACTGAAAGGCACACAAATGAACCGGACAGATAAACTCAGATTACTGCGCAAACTCACGATGCTCGTCATCATGCTGGCGGGCCTCATCCTTGCATCCTCAAACCTGTTGGTGAACCAAGCGCTGGCTCGTCCCTGCTGTAGCAGTTGTCAGGCCAGGGAAGACTATTGCTACACGCTCCCGGACCCTGACCCATGCCTTCAGAACAATGACGCTCATTGCTGGACCATCTGCTCCTTCTCCTGCTGAAGCAGGTCCAAGAACACATGTAAGCCGTGAGCAGGAAGATGCTTGAACATCCTGTTCACGGCTTACGCGCGAGCGTCAGGCAGCTAACATAACTGGTGATGAAACTGCCAGCATCTTAGTTCACAGGCGTCGAATTTGAGATTCAGCCGAGTGCTGGATTCTTGTGTTGAGATGGGCTATCTTTTGTCATCCTTCTTCTGGAGAAAAATATGAGAGCAAATCGTTTCCTGAGCTTGACGATCCTGGCCTTGTTGCTGCTCTTGCCGACGGTCGCTTGTTTTGCCCAACAAGGGCAACTGACGCCGCAACAAAAAGAGTTGGCAGACTACATCAAGAGCAACTACACCAAGCGCGAAGTGTCAATCCCCATGCGCGACGGGGTGAAACTCTTCACCTCGATTTACGAACCGAAAGACAAATCGCAGAAGTATCCAATCTTGCTCAGCCGCACGCCCTACACGGTCTTTCCTTACGGCGCGGACAAATTCAAATTCTCTCTAGGGCCGGACGAACTGTTCGCGCGCGAAGGCTACATTTTCGTTTACCAGGATGTGCGCGGTCGCTGGATGAGCGAAGGCGAATTTGAGGACGTGCGCCCATACATTCCGAACAAGACGGGCAAACAGATTGACGAGACATCCGACACTTACGACACCGTTGACTGGCTCGTTAAAAACATTCAGAACAACAACGGGCGCGTCGGCGTCTACGGCATCTCGTATCCGGGCTTTTATACTTCGATGGCGGGGATTGACAGCCATCCGGCGGTCAAAGCCATCTCGCCGCAGGCTCCTGTTTCAGACTGGTTCCACGGCGACGACATGCATCACAACGGCGCGTTCTTTCTCGCACAGAACTACAACTTCTTCAACTTCTTCGGCCAGCCGCGCCCCACTCCGACTTCGTCTCCCGATTATATTAAACCGTTCAAGTGGGAAACAGAGGACGGCTACAGGTTTTACCTGGAGATGGGCGGGCTGGGTAATTCGGGCGACCTATACCAGAAACAACTCGGCACGCGCATCAAGTTCTGGGATGAGATGTTGGCCCACCCGAACTATGATCAATACTGGAAGGACCGCAACATCCTCTCGCATTTGAAGAACATCAAGGCCGCCGTCATGACCGTCGGCGGATGGTATGATGATGAAGACCTCTACGGCGCGCTCAGAACCTATCAATACATAGAACAACAGAATCCCGGCATCTTCAACGTGCTCGTGATGGGACCGTGGTTCCACGGCGGATGGGCGCGTTCGGATGGCGACTGGCTCGGCACGGCTTACTTCGGACAGAAGACAGGTCTTTACTACCGCGAACATTTTGAACTGCCCTTCTTCAATCACTTCCTGAAAGACAAGGGCGACATTTCGCAAATCAAGGAAGTCAACACGTTCGACACTGGCACGAACGAGTGGCGCGACTTCGCCAACTGGTCTCCGGCAGTCTCCACCGACACGCCGCTTTATTTAGGGGCGAACGGCAAACTCTCTTTTGAAAAACCTGCGGGCGGCGCGGCTTATGATGAATACGTGAGCGACCCCTTTCATCCGGTTCCCTACACGCAAAAGATTACGCTCAATTACCCGCGCGATTTTATGACGGAGGACCAACGCTTCGTCTCAGGGCGGCCCGACGTGCTCGTCTACGAGACGGAACCTTTGACGGAAGACCTCATGGTGACGGGCGACATCAAGCCGCAAATCTTCATCGCTTCGAGCGGCACGGATTCGGATTTCATCGTCAAACTGATAGACGTTTTCCCTGACGATTATAAATACCCGGAAGGAGCCAAACCGCCGGATGGTTCGGCGGCCTGTGTCTTTCAACCGGGCGGCTATGAAATGCTCTTGCGCGCCGAACCGTTTCCGGCCCGCTTCCGCAACAGCTTTGAAAAGCCGTTGCCGTTGCAGCCCAACACGCCTGCGAAAATCTCTTATGTGATGCCGGGCATCGTGCATACTTTCAAGAAGGGGCATCGCATTATGGTGCAGGTCCAGAGCACATGGTTTCCGCTCGTCGCGCGCAATCCGCAAAAGTTCGTGGCGAACTATAAGCAGGGCACGGAAGCCGATTTCCAGAAAGCGACAGAGCGCGTTTACCACGGCGGCGCAAACGCTTCGCAAATCATCCTCCCGATAGCGAAGAGATAAACCGTCGCGCGTGTCGCTATTGTCAGGGCAGGACCAGCCCTGCCCTGACAATGTGACTGAGTTGAGCTTTGAACTGCGCTGAAGTAATGATATATTTCCTCCGTACGTGGGATATTCTTGCAGCTTGAATTTCATGTCACTCCTCCTCTTTGGATTCAAGCTTTATCAACAGGTATCACAATTACGCTGAAGATAAGGGCGACGGGTCATCGCTCATAGCTCTTTCTTCATGGTTCTCTTCGTGCAATCTCGCTTAACTACTGAAGAGCATCTTTTCCCCTACTCTCGAAGGCTACCCCGCCAGGGTTCCCCTTCTTTAACGGCAGCCTAACCACCTCGGAGGAAAAATGAAGAAAGTTTTCGCGTTTCTCACATTAGCTTTTTGCATCGCCGTATTACTACTGGCGATAGTAGATAGTAAAAAGTTTTCGATCCCTGTCGCGCAGGCTCAGAATAATAAGGAATCCGTCCAGTCCGGCGCGGAAGTTCAGTTCGGCGAGCATGCCGTCTCCGGCCACGTCAAGAACATGATCAGAGGCAAGGACAAAGGCAGGCACCTTTCGCCGGATAAGGATTATCACAACGGGTTTAATCCGGATGGCCTCACCAGACTCGGTTATGTAGTTGACCCTGTGGTCCAAACATCAGTCACGCAGCCATTCTCGCCGTCAGTGATGGGCGACGACTCTGCGCCCTCTCCAGATTTTGCGCCGAGCCAGTTGCCTGCGGCGACGACACAGATATTAGGCAATCCGGGCTTTGAGAACGGTTCGACCAGCCCCGCTCCCTGGACGCCCACCGCCGGAGTGATAGATAACTCCACGTCGGAAGCCGCCCATTCAGGCGCGTGGAAAGCATGGCTCAACGGTTACGGCACGACGCACACGGATTCAATCTTACAGACGGTTGCTATTCCAACCAGCACGACCGCCGCGACGCTCTCATTCTGGCTTCACATTGACACACAAGAGACGACGACCACGACGGCTTTCGACAAGCTCACGGTCCAGATACGAAACACCTCCGGCACTGTGCTCAGCACGCTTGCCACTTACTCCAACCTCAACCGCAATACAGGGTACACGCAGGTCTCCTTCGATGTCTCCGCTTTCCAGAATCAGACCGTTCAGCTTTTTTTGAAAGGCACGGAAGACGCATCGCTTCAAACATCATTCGTGGTTGACGATTTCGCGCTGAACGTCACGACCGGCACGCCGACACCGACGCCCACGCCAACGCCCACACCGACACCAACACCGACCCCCACGCCGTCACCCACACCAACGCCCACTCCTTCCGCGCTGCTTAACTTCGACGGTCTTGGTAACGGTGGAGGCTATACCCCGAACGCTGCTCCGCCCGACACCAATGGCGCGATCGGCGCGACGCAGTATGTGCAGTGGGTCAACGAAGCGTTCGCCGTCTACAACAAGAGCACGGGCGCGCGCATCGCAGGCCCGACCAATGGTAATCAATTGTTCGCTGGCCTGGGAGCCACGCACCAGTGCGCCGTCACTAACGATGGCGACCCCATCGTGCAGTATGACAAGGCGAACAACCGTTGGGTCATGACTCAATTCGCCGTCACCAACGGCGCGACCAAAGGCTTCTATGAATGCATCGCCGTCTCGCAGACTTCGGATGCGACGGGCGCATACAACCTGTACGCCTTTAAAGAGCCGAACTTCAACGACTATCCAAAGTTCGGCGTGTGGGCCGACGGTTACTATGCGACCTACAATATGTTCAACGGCAATACCTTCACGGGCGCAAGATTATGTGCTTATGACAGGGCCAAGATGTTGACTGGCGCGGCGGCCACGGAGCAGTGCTTCCAGTTGGGCTCGACTTTCGGCGGAGTCTTGCCAGCCGATATTGATGGCAGTATCGCGCCGCCAGCAGGCGCGCCCGAATACTTCGTCAACTTCGGCTCAAACTCGCTCAACGTGTGGAAGGTCCATGTAGACTGGACGACGGCTTCCAGTTCAACTCTGACGGGTCCGACCACGCTTGGGGTCGCGGCCTTCAGCGAGGCGTGCGCCGGAGGAACATGCATTCCCCAATCCGGCACGACTCAGCAACTTGACTCGCTCGCCGATAGATTGATGTACAGGCTGGCCTATCGTCATTTCGCAGATGGTCATGAGGCGATGGTCGTCAACCATTCTGTGAACCCTGGGACCGGACCCGCATCGGGCGTCAGGTGGTACGAGCTACGCATTAATAGCGGAACGCCGAGCGTCTTTCAACAAGGCACTTACGCCATTGACTCGAACAGCCGTTGGATGGGTTCGATTGCGATGGATAAGGTCGGCAACATCGGCCTCGCCTATAGCGTTTCCGGCAGTAGCCTTCAACCGTCAATCCGCTTCACGAGTCGCACGCCGGGGCTCGCGGCAGGCACGATGGGAGCCGAATCCAGCATCATCGCGGGAACAGGCTCGCAGACCGCTACCCTGAGCCGTTGGGGCGACTACAGCGCACTGACCATTGACCCGGTTGACGACTGCACTTTCTGGTACACGACCGAGTACCTGAAGGCCAACGGGACGTTCAACTGGAGCACGCGCATCGCTTCCTTCAAGCTTGCGACCTGCCAGTAAGCTGCGCGCTGCGTGCAGAGATGTATAGAAAGAGGAAGGCCGTCTTGAATATTCAAGACGGCCTTTCCTCTTTCTATGTGCGAGCCGGAGTTACCTGCATTTCACGATGTGAGGTTGTTGACCGTAGACGAGACTGAATGTTCCGACCGTCTCTTTAGTATCGCTCTCGATGACGGTGAGCGTCATCTTGTTGCCTTTAATCTGACCTGTGAATTGGGCCGGATGGCTATCCGCAATTTCATCCTTGCGCACGGGCCCACCATGCTCTCTAACGTTTGTGCCCGCCACATCGAAGCGGCCCTGGCCGTCAGGAACAATCTTCTGGTCAATAGTTCCGTGAGCGCAATCGTACTCGACCTGTCCACCTTGCGCGGTGACTTCGAGTCTGATGTGCTCGCCTCCCCATGTGCCTGTTTGCGCGCTCTCCATTCTGCTACTCGTCCCGCCCGATTGGCCCTTCACGTTTCGCTTTTGATGAGAGCAATCGTTTGCCAGAAAACTTATCATAAGAGTGACGGCGAGAACAACGAGATTGATTTTAGTTGGTTGGCTGAACATGCCTCCTGTTTTAACTTAATACCCGCCCGCTTCGCAAGATTGGACCAGAAAAAATTTGGACGAACGTTGGCTCCGCGCGTTTAAGCAGTCGCGGTTCTCTTAACTACCAGGCGATGCCGTAGTCTTCGCCGTGATTGCTGGACCCGCCCCAGAGCGTGCCGTGTTTCTGGTCCAGCATGATGGCGTTAATCGGGCCGGAGGTGCGCGCCTCGAAGGTCAGTTCGTAGCCCATGCGCCTCAGTTCCGATTGGACCCAGGGCGGCATAGAGTCCGCGAGCAGGATGCGACCGGGCCTGGCTTCATGCTTGCCGAAAGAACTGTGCATCTGAAAGCTGTTGATGTTCGCCGCTTCGGTCGCCTGCTGCACGCTCATCCCGAACTCGACCACGTTGAGGAAGAATTGTAGGAGGTTCTGGTCCTGGCTGTCGCCGCCCTGAACGGAAAAGCATAGATAAGGTTTGCCATCCTTGAGGGCGAGCGTCGGCGTGAGCGTGACGCGCGGATGCTTGCCCGGTTCGATGACGTTGAAGGGGCCTTCCGCAGGGTCTGTCACGAAGCTCTGCGCGCGCTGGCTGAGGCCGACTCCCGTGTGCCCGGCGATGACCGCCGGAACCCACCCGCCGCTCGGTGTGACGGACACGACCCAGCCTTCCTCGTCCGCCGCCTCAACTGAGGTAGTGCCCGCGTAGAAGGCTCGATTGAAGTCTTCATCCTGTCCCTGCATCGAATTTAACAAAGAGGTGCTGTCCTGTGTGCGCGCGGGCGCGTTGCCGGGTAGTGGCTGCGACGGCTTCCACTTTTCCAGAAGCTCTTGGAAAGGATTCTTCTCGCCCTGAAAAGGATACGGGTCTCCGGGCTTTACCGCCGGGTCGTTGCGTTCCCAGTTGATGAGCTTCGCGCGCTGCTTCGCATAATCTTTCGAGAGCAATCCTCGCATCGGCTCGACGGGCGGAAAGTATGTGTCGCCGTAATAAAAATCTCTGTCGGCGAAGGCGAGGCTCATCGTCTGGTAGAGCGCGTGGACATAGCGCGCGCTGTTGTAGCCCATTCCCTTGAGGTCAAGGTTCTCAAGAATGTTGAGGGCTTCGAGCATCGCCGGTCCCTGCGTCCAGGCAGTGAACTTGTAAACCTCTATGCCTTTATAATTGGTCCTGACAGGCTCTTCGATTCTGACCTTCCAGTTGGCTAAGTCCTGCTCTGTGATAAGCCCGCCTTCCTCTTTCGTGCCGCGCGCGATTTCCCGCGCGATGTCTCCTTTATAGAAACGGTCGTAGGCGGCATAGATAGCTTCCCTGCGATTCTTGCCTGCGGCGAGCGACTGTTGCTCTGTCTCGACCAGCTTGCGCAACGTCGCGGCAAGTTCGGGCTGGCGGAAAATCTCGCCCGCTTCCGGGGCTTCGCGTTTTTGGCCCATGTGCGGCAGCATCACTTCGCGCGAGTAGCGCCATTGCTTCAACCAACTCTTCTGCCGCTCGATGGTGTCAGCGAGTTGGGCTTCGATGGCGAAGCCATCCGCCATCTCAATCGAGGGCGCGAGCACTTCTTTTAACGATAGCTTGCCGTACTCAGCGAGCATCGTCATGATGCCGCCCGGCGTGCCCGGCGTCACCGCCGCGAGCGGCCCGTACTCCGGCGGGTAATTCATCCCCTGAGATTTGTAGAAGGCGGCGGTCGCGCCCGTCGGGGCGACGCCGAGCGCGTTGATGCCGATGACTTTCCCTGTGTGCGGGTTATAGATGAGCGCCTGCGTCTCGCCGCCCCAGGAGAGCGTGTCCCACATCGTAGAGCAGGCCGCGATCATCGCGCAGGCGGCGTCAACCGCGTTGCCGCCCTTCTGGAAAATCATCGCGCCCGCCGTCGCCGCCAGAGGCTTGCCCGTAATAGCCATCCAGTGCCGACCGTGCAGTGGCGGCTTCTGCGTTCGCTGCGCGTAGAGAATGCAAGGAGATGCCAGCAACATTGACAGCAGTAGAAGAAGGCTCACAACAAATTTCGTATCTCTCATCGAGCGCATGATGACCACTCCTTGTAATTTTTTTTGACAGCGCGATTCACCACAGAGACACAGAGGACGCGGAGGACGCACAGAGGCTTGAATACTCTGTGCCCGCTCTGTGTTCTCTGTGTCTGC
>JAXDFO010000045.1:0-7393 GCA_034665545.1 Blastocatellia bacterium | reverse complement strand
AAGCGACGGGATAAAAGTTTTTCTTTCATCAACCGCCACTCGCCACCTGTCATTCTTCTTATGTGAAAGCGATGCTGCCGGGCGCGGGATTCTGTTGTTCGACGCTGGTGCGGACCTTGAGCAGGCGGTCTAGCATCTCCGCGCATTCCGCGCTGCGCGAGGCGAGTTGCGAATCCGTTTGCTCGTGCAGCCGTTTGAGACGATGAAGCTCATCGGCGATGTGCAGGGCGGCGAGGATGGCGACCTTGAGCGAATCAACTGTCAACGTGCCGGAGGAAATCTCGCGCATGCGCGTGTCCACGAACTCTGCCAGTTGCGTGATGTACTCGCTATCGCCGTCGGAACGGATGTTGTAAGTCTGGTTGTAAATTTCGACCCTGATGGTCGGAGTGCTCGCTGTATCCATATTACCCTTGCTTAAACTCATACGGCCACGCCCATCCGTCTTCATCTGCGCACCACCTCCGCCATCTCCGGGTCAAGCGTGGCAATCGCGTCCAGCATCGCTTCGACTTTCATCCGAATAGTATCGCGCTCTGACAACAACCTCTCGACCTGCGATTCGAGCCGTTCCTTCTCGTTGAGCAGGCCGCCAAGCTCGCGGCGGATGTTGGCGATTTCGCGCTCCAACCCTTCCTTCTCTTGCCGCAGGGTTTTCGTCAATTCGATGGTGCGGTAAATCTTATCTTCAAGATGTGAAAATTTTTCGAGTCCAGATAGGCCGACCATCAATTTATCTCCAAAAAGTAAGAATCCGAAGGCGGGTCAAAAGAGCCGCTTGATTATGCGACTTCGCGCGCGCAAGTGCAAGAATAAAAGTCTTGAGTCCGGAGTCTGGAGTCATGAGTCGAAGAACTGTTTCAAGTTTAAGTTTTGAGGTTACAGTTAAAGTCAAAGCGAATTGCTTTTGACTCCGGACTCCGGACTCAAGACTTTATTTCCTGAGTTGCGCGTCGAACTTCTCTTCAAGAGCGGCGACGATGCGGGCGTGCAGTTCGTCCGCCTCTTCATCCCGAAGCGTGCGCTCGTCCGCGCGATACTCCATGCGGAGCGTCATCGAACGCTTCCCTTCCGGCACGCCTTCGCCTTCGTAGACACCGACCAGCTTCGCGTCGCGGCCATGCTCCGCTCCCTGCGCGTGGATTGTGCGCAGCAACTCCGCGAGCGTCACGTCGCGCGCGACGAGCAGCGAAACATCGCGCACGATGGACGGGTAACGCGCCAGAGGCTTGTACAAGACCGCAGACTCGCGCGCCGCAAGCAAGGCGTTGAGATCAACTTCCGCGACGTAGACGGGCTGGCGAAACCTGTACGCGGAGGCGATTGATTCGTCAAGCCTGCCGATGGTCCCGATAGCTTGCCCGTCAACAAGCACGCGCGCCGATTGCCCCTCGCGCAAGTGCCTGGCCCTCACGGCCTCGAATTCGAGTGGACCAATTTTCATCGCGTCCGACGCGGCTTCCAACGCGCCCTTGAGATCGTAAAAATCCAACTCGCGCGCAGCACCCGCGCGACCCTCAAGCACGTCTCCGCCCGTCGCCACCAGCGCGAACGCTTCCCTCTCATGCGGCAACTGCCCGCGCGTCTCATGCGCGACGAAAATGCGTCCCGTCTCGAAGAGGCGCACGTCGCGCGTCCCGTGATTGAAGTTGTAGCGCACTGCACCGAGCAGGCCCGGCAAGAGAGTCGCGCGCATCCGCGTCGCGCCTTCGATGATGGCGTTGCTCAGGGTGATGAAGCGTTCCTCTGTTTCTGCTACGGCTGTTGCGAGAGTAGGAACAATCTCGAAACGCTCGTCGCCGGTCGTGTCTATGAAACTGAAGTTGATGGCCTCATCGTATCCGGCGGCAGTCAAGGTCTGACGCATCGCGCGACGCCTGCCCTCGCTCGGCTGGTACTCGCCCGCCGAGTTCGCGGGCGGAACCTCCGTCGCTATCTTGTCATAGCCCGTATGCCGCGCGACCTCTTCCACCAAATCCTCTTCGATAGAGATATCCGCGCGCCACGTCGGCACGTCGAACGACATCACCGAACCGGCATCCTCCGATGCGCCCCCTGCGACGACGACTCCGGCTTGCCCGCGCTGGACCAGTCCGAGCGCGGTTAAGATTCGCTTCATCTCATCGGGCTGCACACGCAGCCCCGTCAAGGCTTCAACACGTGCGGGTCGCAGGCTCACAGTGCGCGGCGGGAAAGGCTGTGGATAAACATCTATGAAATCCCCCGTGGCCGTCCCGCCCGCGATTTCGCAAATCAACTGCACGCATCTTTCCTGCGCGCGCAGGACGCCGTCGTAATCCGTCCCGCGCTCGAAGCGGTACGAAGCCTCCGTGTTGAGACCCAGAGCGCGCGCCGTGCGCCTCACTGACGCGGGCGCGAAGTACGCGCTCTCAATCAACACATCGCGCGTCGCGTCGCTAATCTCCGTCTCTTCACCGCCCATCACGCCCGCCAACGCCACGGCCCGCGCCGCATCCGCGATGACCAGCATCTCCGGTCCAAGCGCGCGCTCGACGCCGTCTAGCGTCTTGATTTTTTCGCCCGCGCGCGCGCGACGGACGATGATGCGCGCCTCTGCAAGCAGCTTAAGGTCGAAGGCGTGAAGCGGTTGGCCCAACTCATGGAGCACGTAGTTTGTAATATCCGCGACGTTATTTATCGCGCGCTGTCCGATGGCCTCCAATTTCTGGACCAGCCAGTCCGGCGATGGTCCAATCACGACTCCGCGCACGACCCTCGCCGCATAACGCGGGCACAAATCCGCGTCCTTTATTTCCACGGACGCGAACTCCTTCATCAATCCGCCAACACGCGACGGCGCTTCTGTTGAAAGATGCAAACTCCCCTTCTCTATCACTGAGACTTCACGCGCGATGCCGACATGCGAGAGGCAATCCGGGCGATTCGACGGGACTTCCACATCCAAAACAGAATCACCGCCCGCAGCCTCTTCCACGCTATCCACAGCGAGGCCGACCATCGTCAATCTCTCTCTCAATTCGAGCGGAGACAACGCCGTGCCCGTCAACTCACGCAGCCATTTATAACTAATGTTCATAAGAGACAATGATAGTTGACGAGTAACGTGTCACGGGATGAAAGCTCTGCTCTCATCACCCGTCACCCGTGACTCGTCACTTCAGTTAAATTGTTCAAGGAAGCGAACGTCGTTCTCGAAGAGCAAGCGTATGTCGTCGAGTTCAAACATCAGCCCGCACATACGGTCAATGCCCAGACCGAAGGCGAAGCCGCTGAACTCGTTGGGGTCAACCGAGACCGCGCGCAAAACGTTCGGGTGGACCATCCCGCTCCCGCCCAGTTCGATCCATCCGGAGCCTTTGCAGATGCGACAGCCCTCGCCGCCGCACTTGAAGCAGCTATAGTCCACCTCCGCGCTCGGCTCCGTGAACGGAAAGTAGGAGGGACGAAAGCGCGTCCGGGTTTCTGGACCAAACATGCGGCGCACGAACTCCTGCAAAGTTCCCTTCAAGTGGGCCATCGTGATGCCGCGATCAACGCAGAGTCCTTCGACCTGAAAGAACATGGGGTTGTGCGTCGGGTCCGGCGTGTCCCGGCGAAAGACTCTCCCCGGCGCAATCATACGCACGGGCGCGCCGCGACGCTGCATCGCGTGAATCTGCACCGTCGAGGTTTGCGAGCGCAGGGCGAAGCCTTCGGTCGTATAGAAGGTGTCCTGCGAGGCGCGCGCCGGATGGCTCTCAGGGATGTTGAGCGCGTCGAAGTTATAGAAATCGGTTTCGACTTCCCTGTCATCCTCAATCGCGTAGCCCATAGAGACGAAGATGTCCTCGAAGCGTTGGCGCAGGATGGTGATAGGATGCAAGTGGCCGCGACGCGGACGCCTGCCCGGCAGGGTCACGTCCAGAGCTTCGCGCCTCGTGCGCGCCGTCTCTATGAAAATTTTGAGCGCGTTCTCGGCTTCGTCAATGGCCTCTTTTATGCTCGCTTCGATTTCCTGGACCAACTGGCCGAAGCTCTTGCGTTCTTCCGCCTCGACGCGACCGATCATTTTCATGACCGCAGCGAGCGCGGACTTTTTGCCTGTGTGCCTGGTGCGCAATTCTCCCAACTCACGCTGAAGCGATTCCGCATCCGTGAGCGTGAGGGCTGCCTGCTGGTCCACTCCGGCGCGAAAGCGAGCAAAGCGCTCGAACTCCTGCTCGAACGCTTTGCGGGCGGCTTCCGCCCTGAGTTTCGGGTCTTCCTGCTTCTCGCCTTCCGGCATTTCCTCTTAACCCTTCATTGATTCAGGCAGCGGCGGGCTGTTGCTGCTGCTCGTTCGCCAGCGCGTCTTTGACCTGTCCCGAAAGCGCGGCGAAGGATTCCGGTTGATGAACGGCGAGGTCCGCGAGCACCTTGCGGTCCAGTTCGATGCCAGCGACTTTAAGGCCGTGCATGAACTGCGAATAGTTGAGACCATTGAGGCGCGCGGCGGCTCCGATGCGGACTATCCAGAGGCTGCGAAAATCTCTCTTCTTGAGCTTGCGTCCGGTATAAGCGAAGTTCAAACCGCGCTCGACCGACTCTTTGGCCGAACGATACAGCTTGGACTTCGTGCCGCGATAACCTTTGGCTAATTTTAAAATCTTCTTGCGTCTCTCAAGACGCTTATTTCCACGTTTTGCACGAGGCATAACTCGCTCCTCCTAATATTCATGAACGCGCGGGCGATGAACGATGAAAAGCTCTCTTCCGCTTCATCCTTCATCCTTCCGACTTCATACTTGCTTTTCAGCTTCTTCCGTACGGCAGCATTCCCTCGACGCGCTTCTGGTCTCCGTCAGAGACGTACGTGTCTATATCCAAGTGGCGCTTCCGCTTATGAGTCTTCGAGGTCAGGATGTGACGCGCATGCGAATGCCCGCGCTTGATCTTCCCAGTGGCAGTCAGGCGAAAACGTTTCGCCGCGCCCTTATGTGTTTTAAGTTTTGGCATTATTTACTCCCTCAAACGATTTCAAGTTGTTTGCTTATTCTCTTGCGGCGGCGGCTGGCCCGTGCCTTCCGGCTTGGCCGGGGCGGTCGTGCCCTTGTGCCGCTTTGGTCCAAGAATGATGAACATCTGGTTGCCTTCCATTCTGGGCCGCGCTTCGACTTCGCCGACATCCGCGAGGTCTTTCTCCAATTTTTCCAGGATACGCGCGCCGAGTTCACGGTGCGTCATTTCGCGCCCGCGAAACCAGATGGTGGCCTTGACCTTATCGCCCTCCTGCAACCACTCGCGCGCGTGCTTCATACGATAGTCGTAATCGTGGTCGTCCGTGCCCGGACGGAACTTGACCTCCTTAACGGTGATGACGACCTGCTTCTTCTTGGCCTCGTTGGCCTTCTTCTTGGCTTCGTATTGAAACTTGCCGTAATCAATAATGCGACAAACGGGCGGCTCCGCGTTGGGCGCGACCTCGACCAGGTCCAAGCCCTTTTCGCGGGCCTGACGAATGGCGTCGCGCGTTTCCAGAATGCCAAGCTGCTCGCCTTCTTCACCTATCACGCGCACTTCCGGCACGCGGATTCTCTCGTTGATGCGCGCGCTGGGGGCGCGACGATTATCCGGGCGCTGACCACCGCGACCGCCTCGAAAATTCGTAACGATTGATGCACCTCCTACGTTATGAGTCTAGACTTTCAGACTCCAAACTATTTGTTAGAGCGCGCGACTCGATGAGGCGACGCGCCATCTCTTTAAACTCCGCGAGCTTCATGACGCCCATGTCTCCACCCTTGCGCTCGCGCACGGCGACTGTGCCATCCTCCATCTCGCGGTCGCCCAGCACGAGCATGAATGGTATCTTCTGCAACTGCGCGTCGCGTATCTTCGCGCCGATCTTCTCGCCTCGAAGATTCGTCTCAACGCGCATCCCCATGCTCTTCAATTCCCCGGCCACCCCTTGCGCGTACCCGTTAATGCGATCCGTAATCGGCAGGACCATCACCTGGACAGGCGCGAGCCACATTGGAAACGCGCCCGCGTAATGTTCAATCAGGACGCCGAAGAAGCGTTCGACCGAGCCGAACAGCGCGCGATGAATCATGATCGGGCGATGAGGCTTGTTATCCTCCCCGATATATTCAAGCTGGAAACGCTCCGGCAGATTGAAATCGAACTGCACGGTCGTCAACTGCCATAAACGCCCAATCGCATCCTCGACCTTAATATCAATCTTCGGACCATAGAAGGCCGCCTCGCCCTCCACCCGCTCGTAAGGAAGATTCTGGTCCTGTAATGCGCTGACCAGCGCCTCTTCCCCGCGTTCCCACTGTTCATCAGAGCCCAGATAGCTCTTGGTTGTATCGCTGCCCTTGACGGAGAGTTCGATTTTGAACTTCTCGAAACCGAACGCGCCGAGCACGGCGAAAGCGAACCTGATGCAATCCACTATCTCGCCGCGCACGCTGTCGGGCGTGCAGAAGATATGAGCGTCGTCTTGCGTAAAACCACGGACGCGCATCAATCCATGCAGCGTGCCGGATAGCTCCGCGCGATAGCATGTGCCGAGTTCCGCATAGCGCAAAGGCAAGTCTCTGTAAGAGTGCTGCGACGATTTATAGATGCCGATATGGAACGGGCAGTTCATGGGCTTGAGTCTGAACTCCGTCTCTTCAAGCTCTGTCGGCGCGAACATCGCATCGGCGTAGTTCTCTTCATGGCCGCTTACCCGCCACAACTCGCGCTTGGCGATGTGCGGCGTAAAGACCAGCCCGTAACCGCGCCTGCTCAATTCTTCGCGCAGGTAATCTTCCATCTCCCTGCGTACGGCTCCGCCCTTCGGATGCCAGAAGATGAGACCCTGCCCGTACTGCTCTTCAATCGAAAAAAGGTCCAATTCGCGGCCCAGGCGACGATGGTCGCGCTTCTCTGCTTCCTCGCGTTGTTTGGTCCAGGCGTCCAGTTCTTCCTGTGTGAAGAAGGCTGTGCCGTAGATGCGTTGCATCTGCGGCAAGGTCTGGTCGCCTTTCCAGTATGCGCCGGAGAGGGTCAACAACTTGAAGGCGCGCAGCTTATTCGTGTTAGGCACGTGTGGGCCCAGACAGAAATCAAGGAAGGGCGAGCCGTCAATGTAATAGACGCTCACTATCTCCCCGGCCTTCTCGTCTATCAACTCGCACTTCAAAGGCTCAGCGCGTTCTTGAAAGACATGCAACGCCTGCGCCTTCGGTATCTCGTCTCGACGATAAGCCAGATTGCGCTTGGCAATCTCGCGCATGCGCTTCTCTATGACGGGCAAATCCGCGTCCGTCAACTGTCGCGGCGCGATGACATCGTAAAAGAAACCGTAGCGCGGGTCGTCCAGCAAAGCTGGTCCAATTCCGAGTTGCGTGCCCGGAAAAAGGTCCAGGACGGCAGCCGCCAAAAGGTGCGCGGTCGAATGCCT
>JAXDFO010000044.1:0-6615 GCA_034665545.1 Blastocatellia bacterium | reverse complement strand
GCACTCTATGACGGCGACCTTCACGGACTTCAGAGGCGACCTGTTGATGAAGCTCTGGACCAGTTTCATATAGCCACGCGGGCTGACTCTCAGACGATCCGCCTCCGCCAGATTCGACTTGATGAGTTGCAGAAGAGAGAGGCTGTAGGCTTGTTCCAGATCGGCCTGGTCAATCTCGGAGACGTACGCGCCTGAGCCTGTGCGGAGGGTGATGTAGCCTTCCTCCTGTAGACGCTGGTAGATGGCGAAGGCGGTCTTGAGATTGATGCTATTGCGCGAGGCAATCTGGCGGACGCTCGGAAGGCGGTCGCCCGCGCCGACCTTTCCCATGTGCAGCGCGGTCAGCAGTTGAAAGTAAGCCTGCTCGAAGAGCGAGTCCTTGTGATGTTTGTCGAGCACGAATTGCATGTGCCTCGTCTCCAACTCACTCCGGGGCGGAGCAGTTATCCTATACGCGACCGGCTATCGAATAACAGTGGAGCTAGCGAATAACAGTCGAGCTAGCTTCCCTTTCATCCTGTTCCTCTTTCGTCTCGAAGCCCAGACGCTCTTGAACGAAGTAGAGCGGGCGTTGCTTGACCTCTTCATAGATGCGCCCGATGTATTCGCCGATGATGCCGATGGTGACGAGTTGGACGCCGCCCATGAAGAGGACCGCGACGAAGATGGAGGCCCAACCGCGCACCCAATCCGTCGTGTATAAACGGAGCAGGATGGCGTACACGATGCCTGCGAAGGCCATCAGCATGGCGATGAATCCCATCCAGGTCGCCACGCGCAACGGCGCAAAGGAGAACGAGAGAATGCCGTCGAGGGCGAAGCGCAGCATCTTGAGCAAAGGATACTTGCTCGCGCCCGCGAAACGCGGCGCGCGTTCATAGAGCACGGCCACCTGCTTATAGCCTATCCAGCTAATCATCCCGCGCAGGAAACGGTCGCGCTCAGGCATGGCGAGCAGGGCGTTGACGACCCGGCGATTCATCAAACGAAAGTCTCCCACGTCCGGCGGGATTTGCACGCGCGAGACATGGTTGAGCAAGTAGTAGAAAATTTTTGCCGTCCAGAGCTTGAAGGTCGTTTCACCGGAACGATCCGTGCGCAACCCGTAAACCACATCATAACCGTCGCGCCAGCGCGCGATCATCTCCGGAATAATTTCGGGCGGGTCTTGCAGGTCCGCATCTATCACGACCACCGCATCGCCGCCGGATTCTGCCAGCCCGGCTGTCACGGCTATCTGGTGTCCGAAGTTACGCGAGAGCAGCACGACGCGCACGCGCGCATCGCTTGATTGAAACTCGCGTAGCATCCCGGCAGTGCGGTCACGACTGCCGTCGTCTACATAAACAACTTCGTATGTAATCGGATTTAAGCCGTCAAGCACAGATGTGAGCCGCCGGTGCGTCTCCAACAACACGGCTTCTTCGTTGAAGCAAGGGACTATGACCGAGAGTAGCTTCATATATCACGTGAATGCTATCAGAAAGTGCGCGGCGAAGAGCAGCGATAAGATGCCGAAGAGGACCAGGAATATTGAGCGCATCGTGATGTCTACGCGCGGCGACTCTCCGGCCTCGCCCAACGTGATGAAGACGGGAAAGATGACCATCACGTAACGCGTCAGGCTCACCATGTTTTGCGATGAGAGGGCGACGAAGATAGAGCCTAGAGTATAGAAAGCCAGGCCCCATTCGCGTCGTCTCACAAGTTTATAACCACAGACGAGCGCCATCACCGCCGCCGCGAAATGTAGTAGATAAAAGTTGCCGCCGCCAGTCCCCGGCGCGACGATGGCGGGGTTTGAAATGTAGTCGTAGAGAGGCTTGAGAAAGAAACCGGACTTGCGCCCCCAGGCCACCAGCACGTCCTTGAAGGCAAACGCATTGCCCGTGATTTGATGCAGGAAAAGCATGTAGGCGAGCAGGCCCACAGGGGCCAGCAGGATGCCCAGCGCGTTGAGGCGCGGGCGCGCGCGGTATCTCTGCCAGTAGAGCAGGAGCAGCGTCGGAAACATCAGTATGCCTATGAACCTCGTGGCCGAAGCCAGCGCGGCCAGGATGCCCGCAGTGGTCCAACGCTCGCGCCTCGCTTCATAAAAACCGCTCACGGTCAGTAAGAGGAAGAGCGATTCCGTCAGAGGCAGAGAAAAAAAGTAACTGGTCGGGAAGACTGCCAGATAAAAGATAGCTCGCTCGGCTGTGGCTTCATCGTGCCCGTATTCGAGTATGAGCTTGTGCAGGAGCACGAGCGCGATGAAAAAGTAGAGGCTCGACAGCAGCATCCCCGTCACTTCATAACCGCCGGTCAGGTACGAAGCGGCGCGCACCGTTAAGGGATAGAGGGGAAAGAAGGCCCAGTTGTGATAGCCCACTGTGAATGGAATCTGCTCATAGCCCTGTTTGGCGATGGTCAGATACCAGCCGCCGTCTCCCCTCCCGGCCAGAGGTCGCAGCGTGCGCGCCAGGCTCATCTTGTTGAGGTCAATGTAAACGTCCTGTCCCTGGCCCAGTGGGAGCGGAGCCTTGAGCAAGTGGACCTGCGCGCCCAGCACAAAGAGCACGAAGAGAATCAGGCGCGTTAAGGCGAAGACGAAAAAAGCGTAACGCACGCTGCGGCTGCGCAGCGCATCCCTCAAGCGATGAAAAATAGCATTGCTGAAAAGATTCATCTGGTTATCCCCGCGCCCGTTAATGAAATTTCATAGCGACTCGACAGCATACAATATTATTCATTTCCTGGCGGAAAGTTCTGTGATGTTGCGGATGAAGGGCAAGCTATCGGGGCCACCGATAGTATTGACGGGGGCGATGTATTTTATTCATCGCTTCGGAGACTGTCAGAACGACAGCAGTGCCG
The DNA here is from genome assembly GCA_034665545.1 of Blastocatellia bacterium. Lineage (GTDB taxonomy): Bacteria > Acidobacteriota > Blastocatellia > Pyrinomonadales > Pyrinomonadaceae > DASYML01. The sequence continues at coordinate 3,759 of JAXDFO010000044.1, read as the reverse complement.
CACCGAAGGCGCGCTCGTCCTGTCAGTTACCTTTAAGTTCAAGCATCGCAGGAGTGAAAGAACATGAAATCTTGGAATCCAGAAAGACGTTTAAAGGCAGCCCTCATACTGCTCTTGGTTTTCGCCCTTAGCCCCCTCGCCGTCAATAGAGGCTTGGCCTCCGGCGGCGATAAGGGTCTTTTCGAGTTCGTTGGCCCCATCGAAACTCTGCCCAATAATTCTACCCTCGTTGGAGATTGGACCGTTGGTCGGCGCATTGTACACGTCGGGACGGCGACCGTCATTGACGATGAGGGCGGTCGGCCCGTGGTCGGCGCGACTGTTGAGGTCAAAGGCACTGTGCGGGCGGACGGCTCCGTGGATGCGACCAAGATAGAAATCAAAATCGGCGCGTCGGCCACTCCGTCACCGTCGCCGAACGGTTCGCCGACGCCTTCGCCCTCGCCCGGATGCGAGGACTTCAAAGGCGCTATCCAGACGCTGCCGAACACCGCAGGGTTTATAGGTGACTGGACTGTGAACGGGCGCATCGTCCACGTCACTACGGCCACGGTGATTAGAAATGATGACGGGGCCGCGACCGTCGTCGGAGCCTTCGTTGAGGTCAATGGATGCCAGCGCGCGGACGGCTCCACGGACGCGACCAACATAGAGGTCAAGCGGGCCGATTCGACCAAGCCCGGCGAGCCTTGCATGAGTTTCTTCGGGACCATTCAGAGTTTGCCCGGCGCGGCGAACTTCGTCGGAGACTGGACCGTCGCCGGTCGCACGGTTCACGTCAGCGCGAGCACGCTCATCAAGACGGAGCATGGCGCTGTCTCGGTCGGCTCATCCGTCGAAATCAAAGGCTGCCTGCAAACCGACGGCACTTTCAACGCCAGCATTATCGAAGTCGAAGGAGGCTCCGACGATAATCCGAAGCCAAGTTCGTCCACAGAGTTCTTCGGCGCGGTCCAGACCTTGCCGGGCGGCAACGGTCTCATTGGCGATTGGACCATCGGCGGGCGCACCGTACACGTCACGGCGGGCACGCGCATAGAGCATCTCTTCCGCCCGCTCGTTATCGGCGCGCTCGTCAAGGTCGAGGGCACGATACAGTCTGACCAATCCATCAACGCCTCCGAAATCAAGGTCGCGCGCAGCAACGACACGGACCACCGCATCAACTCCTTCGAGGTCTTCGGTGATGTCAACGCGCTGCCCGCCGGGCCGCCCTTCATAGGCGACTGGACGGTCAACAACCTGACGGTCCACGTCACCGCCGCGACGGAAGTTGAACAGGAAGCGGAGCGTCCTCTGCTCGTAGGCTCGCGCGTGGTGGTCCTAGGCACGCAGCGCGCGGACCAAAGCATTGATGCCATCAAGATAGCCGTCCTCAAGCCTGTGGATAAGGCGCAGGACTTCGTCGGCCAGAACTACGAAGACTTTCTCAATCGCAAGGCCGAAGCGGGCGGGCTTGATTACTGGACCAGCCAGATTGCGAAGTGCGGCGACGACCCCGCGTGCGTTGACCGCAGGCGCGTCGAGGTCTCTGCGGCCTTTTTCCTCTCGAAGGAATTTCAAGAGACGGGCTATTTCGTCTATCGCTATTACGAGGCTTCGTTCGGGCGCGAGCCGAAGTTCGTGGAGTTCCTGCCCGACACGCAGGCCATCAGCAAAGACAGCGATAAAGGCGAGGCCGTCATTGAGAATAACAAGCATGCTTTCGGTGACGACTTTGTGCGCCATCCGGCGTTCGCCGCTCTCTATGATTTGAAGACGAACGCGGAGTTCGTGGACCTGCTCTTCGCCAACGCGGGAGTGACCCCGACCCAGTCGGAACGCGACGCGCTGGTGAATGGTTTGAACAACGGGACGGAAACGCGCGCCACGGTGTTGCGAAAGGTGGTGGACAATCCGGCCTTCTTCCAACAGGAATTCAACAGCGCGTTTGTGCTCATGCAATACTTCGGCTATCTCAGGCGCGACCCGGAAAGAGACGGCTATCTCTTCTGGCTCAACATCATGAACAGGCTCAACGGAGACTTCAAGAAGGCCGACATGGTCAAAGCCTTTCTCATCTCCATCGAGTACAACGACCGCTTTCGTCATCACTGATTTCCAGGATGTAGAAGCCACGCGAGCGGCCACAACCCAACTACACAGAGGGAGGCATTCAGCACGAATGCTTCCCTCTTTTGTTATACTGCAACTCAAGCAAAATCAGACGCGCGACGCTTTACATTGGCAGGCGCGTGACTGGCAAGGACGCCGAAAATAGTTCGCACCCGACATAATTGAATTAGAGAGTTTACAAATTGCTTAGCGGCAGTTATAAAAGATGAGGGTGAGGGATAGTCTTAATTCGGCTCTGCTTATCACCGCCCTCTCCCGCTTCCCCCATCCTTGTATCTCCATTAACATCTTCGGTCACAGAGTTGACCGGAACAGGATTGCGACAGCACGAGTTGCGAAGCTGAAGGGAATTTTTTCTGCCACTTTAACTTTCATGTCCCGGCCCGGTCACGGGAGGGAGAAGCCCCAAGAGGAAGTATGCCAAATTTACAAGTGACCAACGATTCGATAGATACCAAGCAGTTGCTGGGCGCGCTGATGGCGCTTAAAAAAGGCGATTTTTCCGTGCGCATGCCGGATGAATTGACCGGCGTGGCCGGGAAAATTGCCGACACGCTCAATGATGTCATCGAGATGAACGAGAAGATGACGAAAGAGCTTGAGCGCGTGAGCCGCGTGGTCGGCAAGGAGGGCAAGATCGGTCAACGCGCCACCCTGCCGCATGCCAGCGGGTCTTGGGGCAACATGGTCGAATCCGTCAACACCCTGATTGACGACATGGCCCGGCCCACCAGCGAGATGGCCCGCGTCATAGGGGCCGTCGCCAACGGCGACCTCTCCCAAACGATGGCCCTGGAAGTCGAAGGGAGACCCTTAAAAGGCGAGTTCCTACGCTCCGTCAAACTCGTCAACGCGATGGTGGACCAACTCGGTTCTTTCGCTTCGGAAGTCACGCGCGTCGCCCGCGAAGTCGGCACGGAAGGCAAACTCGGCGGCGAAGCCAAAGTGAAAGGCGTCGCGGGCACATGGAAAGACTTGACCGATAGCGTCAACTCCATGGCGGGCAACCTCACCGCCCAGGTCCGCAACATCGCAGAAGTCACAACGGCTGTCGCCAACGGCGACCTCTCCAAGAAAATCACCGTTGATGTGAAGGGCGAGATTCTTGAGTTGAAGAACACCATCAACACGATGGTGGACCAGCTTAACTCGTTCGCCTCAGAAGTCACGCGCGTCGCCCGTGAAGTCGGCACGGAGGGTAAGCTTGGCGGTCAGGCTGATGTTAAAGGCGTCGCTGGCACATGGAAAGACTTGACCGATAACGTCAACTCCATGGCGGGCAATCTTACCGGCCAGGTGCGTAACATTGCTGAGGTCACGACGGCTGTCGCCAACGGCGACCTCTCCAAGAAAATCACCGTGGATGTGAAGGGCGAGATTCTGGAATTGAAAGACACTATCAACGTGATGGTGGACCAACTCAATGCGTTCGCTTCGGAAGTCACGCGCGTCGCTCGTGAAGTCGGCACGGAAGGCAAGCTCGGAGGTCAGGCGGATGTTAAGGGTGTGGCCGGAACTTGGAAGGATTTAACGGATAGCGTCAACTCAATGGCAGGCAATCTTACCGGCCAGGTGCGTAACATCGCTGAGGTCACGACGGCTGTGGCGAATGGCGACCTCTCCAAGAAGATTACCGTGGATGTG
>JAXDFO010000043.1:0-9724 GCA_034665545.1 Blastocatellia bacterium | reverse complement strand
CACGGCCTAAGAATCAATTCGCGTTGGACCGCGTTGCTTGTTAGTAACGCCTGCGATGTCTTCTATTCCTGTGCCTTTGAATCAAGTATCCTGTGCCCGCGCCCGCGCCCGCGCCGATGAGCGCGCCTTTCTTGCCGCCGATTAATGCGCCGCCGCCCGCTCCCACGAGGCCGCCGACGATGGCTCCTTTGGTCCTACTGTGGTGCGGTCCCCTGTAACGCCGACGCTGAACTGCGTTGCCCGTGATTGAGAAAGCCCCTATCAATAATGTCATGCTCAGGAGCATGACGGCTATGCGTTTGTTTACGACAGAACGTAGCATTCTTTTTCCCCCTCTATTTTGCGAAAAGATTATCACTACGGAATTTTGTAAAATCCGTACACGGCAGGATCATAACACCTGCTTATTCAGAGAAGCACTCCGGGATAGTCAACCGGCCACATGACAGGCGTGCTCCAGTAAACAACCTCTTACTGCTCACTTGACTGAAGGCTGACTGTTGCCACGGCCTTCGCCGCCGCGCGGGTCTCGACGATGCCATTCATCTCGCATCTGCTGAAACTGTTGCCACTGTTCGAGAGTGAACACTTTTTGAAGTCGTTCGTCAGCCTGCTGGCGAATCTCTATCACACGCGCATCGGACTCTTTGCGCAAGCCCTGCAATTGAGCGCGCGTGTCGTCGAAGATTTGTTGGACCTGAGATTTTTTCTCACCATCAAGTTGCAAGCGTTCGGACATCTGCTCGAAACGGTCCTGCCTGCTTGGCTGTGCGCCGCCACCTGACCATCCGCGATAGACGTTGAAGGCGAGCGCGCCCGCCGCAAAGCCGAGCACAAAAATGATGAGCGCCGCGCCCCGCACCTGCCATCTGCTTTTAGTGGTCTGGTCCATAAATTACCTTCCCGTATTATCATCGTAAAGGGTCGTGAGCACTTGCCCGTAAGACATTTGCCCGGCGGGCACATTGTCCTGGTCGAAGATGACCGCTTCCGCCGAATAAGAATCCGTAGCGGAGGCTAACTGCTGCTGCACTGTCGGCGGCTGATGAGATGGACTGATGAAAGTTAAGAAGGCCAACGCCGCGACCGTCACCGCCATTGAAGAGACGAGCGCGCCCGTCGCCTGCCACAACCGTCTCAACGCGGATGTTTCCGTAGCGGCTCGCCGTTCACGCAGCGCGGCCAGAACCCTCGTCTGAAAAAAGGGCGAAGGCTCGAACGTCTCTGCGGCCCGCTCCCTCAACAGCAACCCGGAGACTTGCGCAGCCTCAAACGCGCGGCGACACTCCGGGCACGCGCCTGCGTGCGCGCGGATGGCTGCCAACTCGCTCTCTCCCAGGAGAGCTAGAGGCGTGTTATCAAGCATGTTGGTGATGTGTTCGTCTTTCATCTCTCACCTCGCGCTTTCCAGATTCTTGTCCTGACTCTTTCTCTTACCCAGTAATTTTTCCACCGCCTCGCGCATCTTCCGGCGAGCACGAAAAGCCTGCACCTTGACCTTCGACTCGGACCAACCCGTCACCGCCGCCACCTCCTTGACCGGCGCATCTTCGCCATCAATCATCGTCAGGACCAGTTGGTCATCCGGCGACATCGTCTCAAGCACGCGGGCCGCGAGGTCAGCCGCCACGATACTGCGCTCGTGCGATTGATGACGCTCTGTTGCCACGTCCGCCAGTTTGCTATCAAGCCATGTGTTCTCGTCTTCCGTCAGGTCGGAGACCGTCAACTCCGGTCTTCGCTTTGCGCTGCGCAGGATGTTGAGACACGTGTTGGTGGTAATGCGCGTCAGCCATCCTTCCATAGACCCGCGCCCTTCGTAACTGCCCAGTTGAGTGAACGCCTTGAGGAAGACCTCCTGTGCCGCTTCTTCTACCAGGCTGCGCTGGCGAAAGAAGCGGCTGGCGAAACGAAAGACGCGCGGGCTGTAGCGGCGCACGATCTCTGCGAAGGCGTCTTCATCACCATCGCGCGCATCGTGCGCCAACTCCAGGTCAGACGCCTCTTCGTAACTGCTCGACAGAAGGTTCTCCTCATCGAAGTTTTAATGACGGCGATAATACCTGATGTCATTGCGGTCACGCACCTCGCGTTGCCTCCTGATAGTCCAGACACCGCGACCCGGCGAATGGTTACAACCCTTCGCCCGGACTTCAAGAAACATGACCCGAAATTGCTCTCCCTTTATTGAGGGCCAAAGTGTAACGGAAGCTCCGTTGCCGGTGTCTATCAAGATGGGAGGCTTTGTAGGGTTTCCCTTTGAATAAACATGATAGAGACGCGCTCTTTGAGGGATGGCGTCGGCAGAGGTATCGAACGATGAAGTGGATAAAATTAAAGCTGAGCGGCAAGAAACGATTCTTGATTGCCATCGGCGCAGTCTTGCTCGTCGCGCTGGTTGGATTCAGGTTGTGGGGAGGCGGGGCGAGCGCGGCTGAATACATGACCGCAAAGGTTGAGAGGGGCAATCTACGCAACACCGTGACCGCGACGGGAACGCTCCAGGCCGTAACGACCGTGCAGGTCGGCAGCCAGTCGTCGGGGACCATCTCCGCGCTCTATGCCGATTTCAACTCGACGGTTAAGAAGGGACAGGTCATCGCCCAACTTGACCCCTCAACCACTCAGGCACAGGTTGAGCAGGCCCGCGCCAATGTCATACAGGCACGAGCCGCACTCGCGCAGGCACAGGCTGGCGTCGCGCAATCGCGCGCGGGCATCAACCTCTCGCGCGCTGGCGTCACGGATGCGCAAGGCAAAGCGCTGGCCGCTAATTCAACCGTGCAGAACCAGCAAGCGGGCGTCTCAGCCGCTCAAGCCAACCTCGCGGTGCTGAAGGCGCAGATGGACGACGCGGCCAGTTTTCTCCGACAGCAGGAATCGCTCGCAACGGATGGCGTCGTCGCACGGCGTGATGTAGAGACGGCGCAGACGAGTTACAAGACGGCGGAGGCCCGCTATAACCAGGCCGTCGCGCAAGTGCAACAGGCCGTGTTGAGCGCGCAGTCATCTTCGAGCGCGGGCATCGTTCAATCGCAGGCGCAGGTGCAACAGGCGCAGGCACAGGTGCAGCAGTCGCAAGCGCAGGCGCAGAACTCTGCGGCGCAGGTCCAGAATGCAGCCGCTCAAGTGCAGCAGGCGGAGGCCGCGCTCCAGTTGGCCCAAATCAATCTATCCCACACGACGATTACCTCGCCGATTGATGGCGTGGTCGTTTCGCGCAACGTAGACGTAGGGCAGACCGTCGCCGCCAGCCTCTCCGCCCCGACGCTCTTTACCATCGCCAACGACCTGACGCAGATGCAGGTCATCGCCAACATAGACCAGGCGGACATCGGCCTCGTCGAACAGGCCAAGAGCGCGAGCTTTACGGTTGACGCTTTTCCCGGCGAAGAATTCAAAGGCACGATTCAACAGATGCGGCTCAACCCGCAGAACGTCCAGAACGTCGTCACTTATAACGTCGTGATTGATGTCGGCAATCCGAAACAGAAACTCAAGCCCGGCATGACTGCCAATCTGACAATCACCATTGACGAGCGCAACAACGTCCTCAAAGTCCCCAACGCTGCGTTGCGCTTTACACCGCAAGCGACGACAGCGCAACAGGGCGCAGCAACCCAAAGCCGAACGGGCAACGCGAACGGCCAGGGCGCGAGGCAGGGCGCGAAGCAAGGGTCTGCGAACAGTGCGAATCCCGCCAATGCGCCCGCAGAAAATGGAACGCAGGCGGATGGCTCGACCGAACGAAGAATCGCCGCGCCTACTTCACCCGTGCTTGAGGGTCAGACGAGACGAGTCTGGGTGCTCGGTCAGGACGGCAAGCCGCAGTCCAGGCAGATAAAAGTCGGTCTCACTGACGGCGCGGCCACAGAAGTATCCGAAGGCAATTTGCAGGAAGGCGAGACAGTCATCACAGGCCAGAACATCACGGGCCAGAGCAAGCCGCAGAGCAATCAAGCTGCGCCCGGCTTCGGTGGTGCGCCGCGCGGCGGCGGTGGCGCTGCTGGCGGCGGTGGCGGTGGAAGGCGTGGTTAGTGAAGGCTGAACACTGCTCCTTAACGACAGCCGCCGAAACTTGGCAAAGGCATCGGCGGCTGTCACTCGTCGCAGAGAATCAAAAGGGGAATTGAGCGATGCAGGCAATCTTAGAAATCGAAAGACCGGAAGTTGAGATGAGCGCGCGTCAACTCGCGCAGCAACCAGACGCGCGCCCCGTCATACGGTTGGACCAGATTCATAAAACCTACACGATGGGCGACGTTGAGGTTCACGCGTTGCGCGGGGTTTCACTGACGATTAACGAGGGCGAGTTCGTCGCTATCATGGGCACTTCGGGTTCCGGCAAGTCAACGACGATGAACATCATAGGCTGTCTGGACCGGCCCACGCGCGGCACATACATTCTGGACGGGCAAGACGTTTCGGAGTTGTCGAAGGACGAGCGCGCGGATATTCGCAATCGCAAGCTCGGCTTCGTCTTTCAAGGCTTCAACCTGCTCTCGCGCACTTCCGCGTTGGAGAACGTCGAACTGCCTATGCTCTACGCAGACATAGACGCCACAGAGCGACACGCGCGCGCGATGGATGCGCTCGCCTCCGTTGGCCTCGCCGGGCGTGAGCATAATCACCCGAACCAGTTATCCGGCGGGCAGCAGCAACGCGTCGCCATCGCGCGTTCGCTCGTCAATCGCCCCGCGCTTATCCTCGCGGACGAGCCGACGGGGAATCTTGACTCGCGGACTTCGATTGAGGTCATGGAAATTTTCCAGAAACTCAATCGTGAGCAAGGCATCACGCTCGTGCTCGTCACGCATGAACCGGACATCGCCGAATATGCGACGCGCGTCGTCGTCTTCAAAGACGGCAGAATCAAGGAAGACCACAACGTCGCTTCGCCGCGCGATGCCTCATTGGAGTTGAGGCTGCTGCCCGATGTCGAAGAGGATGAAGATTGAAGGATAGCCGCAAGCCTGGCTCTAAAGAGAGACTGGACCAATTAATTATGAACATCTTATCAATTATTCGCATCGCCTTTCTCGCCCTCGCGCGCAACAAAATGCGCGCTGCCCTGACCATGCTGGGCATCATCATCGGCGTCTCGGCGGTGATTGCGATGGTCAGCATCGGGCAGGGCGCGCAAGCCTCCGTACAGGCACAGATTGAGAACATGGGCACGAACCTGCTGTTCATCAGCGCGGGCGCGCAGAACGTCGGCGGCGTGCGTAGCGGCGCGGGCGACACAGGGACCAATACTCTCACCGCCGAAGACCTTGATGCTATCCGGCGCGAAGTGCCGAGCGTGGCGATGGTCACGCCGAACGTCAACGCCCGTTCGCAACTGGTCTCCGGAAATCTGAACTGGAGCACCTCTCTCCAGGGAGTCAGCGAGCAGTTCCCGGACGTGCGCAAGTGGACGGTGCAGAGCGGCGAGTTCTTCGCAGAGACTGACGTTCGCACAGCCGCGCGCGTCATCGTGCTTGGACAGACCATCGCGGATAATCTCTTCCCCGGCACGGACCCTGTGGGACAGACCGTGAGGGTCATGAATCTGCCGTTTCGTGTCGTCGGCGTGATGGCTCGCAAGGGCCAAGACCCGCAGGGCCGCGACCAGGATGATACGGCGTTGGCTCCTTACACCACCGTGCAGAAGAAAATTTTAGGCAGCCCGCGTCTTCAGATAGCCTACGTCTCGGCCATCTCTCAAGACGCGACCTATACCGCACAGGCGCAGATAACGGACCTCTTGCGCCAGCGTCATAAACTGTCTGCGAGCGACGCGAACGATTTCACCGTCCGCAACATGACCGACGTAGCAGAGGCAGCCAACGAGACCAACAGCATCATGACCATTCTGCTCGGCAGCATCGCGGGCGTTTCGCTGCTCGTGGGCGGCATCGGCATCATGAACATCATGCTCGTCTCCGTCACCGAACGCACAAGGGAGATCGGCATCCGCATGGCAATCGGCGCGCGCTCTTCCGCCGTGCGCACGCAGTTTCTCATAGAGTCTATCGTGCTCAGCCTGACAGGCGGGCTGGTCGGCATCGTGCTAGGCATCGTAGCCTCTCTCGCTATCCCCTTGATGCTCGGCTGGCCGACGCTTGTTTCCACCTCGGCCATTATCGGGTCGGTGCTCTTCTCGGCGGCGGTCGGTATCTTCTTCGGCTATTACCCTGCGCGCAAGGCCGCCGGGCTTGACCCGATTGAAGCCCTGCGCTACGAGTAATGCTGTTGCGTTTGAGGTCCATGATTATGACAAGGGGTTGAGCTTGATAAAAACCGTCTGCCTGCTAATCGTTTCAAACATCTTCATGACGGTCGCATGGTACGGCCATCTGAAAGATAAGAGCCGACCATTGATAGTCGCCATCCTGCTCAGTTGGGGCGTGGCCTTCTTCGAGTACGTCTTTCAGGTTCCAGCCAACCGCCTCGGCTACGGGCGTTTCACGCTGACCCAACTGAAGATAATGCAGGAATGTATCACCCTCTCGGTCTTCACCATCTTCGCCTTTGTAGTATTCAGAGAGCCTGTGAAGTGGAACTACCTTGTCTCATACGCCCTCATCATAGGGGCGGTCTACTTCGCCTTCAGAGCCTGAGCCAGCAAGCCTCGCGGTGCATGGCGACGCACTATCGTAATAAATTAGCCATGACAATTACACAGAGTTCTTCTACATAATTGTTCTACAAGGGCAAAACTTCAATCAACTAAAACTACTTAATTGGACCAACACGAAGCTAACCGCCGGTCAACATAGAGGAGCACATCATGGGATGGGAAAAAGAGTATGAGGACTTTCTTGCCACGCTGGACGCCGTTGACAGTGAGTTGTTGACGGCTAGCGGCGCGGACGATGAAGAGGTCAGGGCTTTTTTATCGGAAGACGGTGAAGCGCGCCGCCGTTTCTTGAAACAAGCCTTGATTACGGGCGGAGGCGTCGCGGCGGCGAATCTTCTTTTGAGTTATCGCTTGAACATCTTCGCTCAGACTAGGACGGCGGCAATCTCATCATCATCGCAAATTGATTCGGCGGGCACGATGCCCGTCACCCTGCGCGTCAACGGCAAGAGTTATCCGTTGCAGCTTGAGCCGCAGGTGACGCTGCTCGACGCGCTCAGGGAGAGGGTCGGGCTGACGGGGTCGAAGAAGGGTTGTGATAGGGGGCAATGCGGCGCGTGCACTGTGCTGGCCGACGGGCATCGTATCAACTCTTGTCTCGCGCTGGCCGCCGCTTACGAGGGCGCGGAGATTACGACGGTCGAAGGCTTGGCCCACGGCGAGGAGTTGCATCCGATGCAGGCGGCTTTCATCAAGCATGATGGTTTCCAGTGCGGCTATTGCACGCCGGGTCAAATCATGTCGGCGGTCGGGTTGTTGAAGGAAGGTTGCCCGCCCGGCCTGGGCGTGCGCGAATGCATGAGCGGCAACATCTGTCGCTGCGGCGCATATAACGGCATCGTCGCCGCAATCGAAGAGGTGCGCGGGACTAAGGCTTAAAGCAAAGCACTCGGCGCGTCTCACGCAGACCAGGTTGTTCAGGCGAGACAGGAGGAATAAGGAAAGATGAACTCGTTCACATACAAGCGCGCGACTAACCAGGCCGAAGCGATTCGGGATGTCGCAGGCAACAGCAACGCGAAGTTTCTGGCGGGCGGCACTAATCTCATAGACTTGATGAAGATGAACGTGCAGCAGCCGGGCGAACTCGTTGACATCAACCGCCTCGCGCTGAAAAAAATCGAAGAGATTCCGACGGGCTTGCGCCTCGGCGCGCTCGCCAGCAACAGCGAAGTTGCCAACGACCGCCGGGTCCGCGAAAGATTCCCCGTCCTCTCGCAAGCCCTGCTCGCGGGCGCGTCGCCGCAACTGCGAAACATGGCGACGGTCGGCGGCAATCTCTTGCAGCGCACGCGCTGCTACTACTTCATGGACACGGCCTTTCCCTGCAACAAGCGTGTGCCCGGCTCAGGCTGCCCGGCGATTCCAGGCTTCAATCGCATACATGCCATCCTCGGCGCGAGCGATAAATGTATCGCCACGCATCCTTCTGATATGTGCGTCGCGCTCGCCGCGCTCGATGCCGTCATCCGGGTCGAAGGTCCGCGCGGCGCGCGCGAGATTAAGATGACGGAGTTTCATCGCCTTCCGGGCGACACTCCGCAAGTTGATACCAACTTGCAGCCGGACGAACTCATCGTCGCGGTTGACCTGCCTGCGACCGCCTTCGCCGCTCGTTCGGGTTATTTGAAGGTGAGAGACCGCGCGCAGTATGCGTTCGCGCTCGTCTCCGTGGCCGCCGCGTTGGAGATGAAGAACGGAAGAATCTCTGCGGCGCGTCTGGCGTTGGGCGGCGTCGCGCACAAGCCCTGGCGCGCGCAGGAAGCCGAGCGAGTCTTAACGGGCGCGCAGGCCAACGCGCAAACTTTCAAGGCGGCAGCCGAGGCCGCCGTCACGGGCGCGGTCCCGCAAAAGCACAACGCCTTCAAGATTGAGATGGCGAAGCGTGCGGTCGTGCGAATATTAAATCAGGTTGCGAGCGGCAAGCAGGGAGGTGCGGCGTGAGCGCGAATCAACAAAGCGGTAAAGCGACGAGTCAGAATAAAGGCATCGTGGGCCAACCCCTCGACCGCGTTGACGGTCGCGCGAAGGTGACGGGCGCGGCACGTTACGCCGTAGAGTTTCCCGTCGAGAACGTGGCTTACGCCGCGCTCGTCGGCGCTGGCATCGCCAACGGGCGCATCAAGAGTTTCGATTTAAGCGCGGCGCAGAAATCGCCCGGCGTGCTTCACATCATGACGCACGAGAATGCGCCGAAGCTGAAACCCGTCGCCACTAATCCGGCGGAGGGCGATGCTGCCGGGCGTCGTGTTCCTCTGCAAAGCCCCGTCGTTTATTACAGTGGTCAATACATCGCTCTCGTCGTCGCGGAGACTTTAGAGCAAGCACGCCGCGCTGCCGAACTCGTGCGCGTCACCTACGAAGAGCAGCCGCCCGCCACGGACATGGACCGCGAGCGCGGCAAAGCGTATGTGCCGAAGCAGAAGGTCGCGGGCAAGCCCGCCGACTCGACACGCGGAAACCCGGATGCCGGATTGAGCGCAGCCGCCGTGCGCGTGGACGAGATTTATCGCACGCCCACAGAGCATCACAATCCTATGGAGCCGCACGCGACGACCGCCGTGTGGGAGGGCGACAAGCTCACTGTTTATGATGCAACGCAATACACCTACGGCGTGCGTCACGCGATGGCCGTGACCTTCGGCATCCCGGAGGAGAATGTCCGCACCATCTGCAAATTCACGGGCGGCGGCTTCGGCTGCAAGGGAACCGTGTGGGCCCATGTCCCTCTGGCGGCGGCGGCGGCGCGTCAGGTTAAGAGGCCGGTGCGTCTCGCCACCACGCGCCAGCAGATGTTCGCTAACATGGGACACCGCGCGGAGACGGAGCAGCGCGTCGCGCTCGGAGCAACGAGCGACGGGAAACTGACGGCCATCATTCATGAAGGTCTCACGCATACTTCCGTCTATGACGAATACGTTGAGCCGTTCAGCAAGCCCACGCACATGATGTATGCGACGGAAAACTTCCGCGCGTCGCAACGCCTCGTTCCTATCAACGTCGGGACGCCCACTTACATGCGCGCGCCGGGTGAGACTCCGGGAATGTTCGCGCTCGAATCCGCGCTGGATGAACTCGCTTACAAGCTCAACATGGACCCGA
>JAXDFO010000042.1:0-14397 GCA_034665545.1 Blastocatellia bacterium | reverse complement strand
ATCTCAGCCATCAGATTCAAATAATAAGTTACGTTATTGCCTTCTCACATTGACGCCGGATGGCGGGTGAAACTCGAAGGCTGTGGGAGGGGCTATGAAGTTTTCGTTGACGTTGGTGAGGGAGACTTCGCTGGTTGCGCCCGCTTCGTCAAGGAGCGCGAGCTTGATAATCTGGCCGTCTGGAAGGACGGTCAAATAGATTTCGCGGAGGCCGTTGATATTGCGCGCGGGGATAAGACGGAGCGTGCGCGCATTATCGCCTGCGCCCTGTTGGTCTGTGAAGGTGATGGAGCGAAACTCGCTTCGCAAATTTGTCTGGCCCAATAAAAAGAGGAAGGGAAAGCGCGCGTCGTTGACGGAGTCTGTAAGCGCGTGGGTCGCTTCGCGGTCTGCGGGCGAGTAGAACCAGACCTCGCGCCCGTTGACGATGAAGAGCTTGCCGGGCTTGGGGTCGTACTCCCAGCGCATGCGTCGCGGGCGTTGCAGGAAGAGCCGCCCGCGCTCGCGCCGTTCGCGCGCTGCTCCGGGTCCGCGATAGACCTGCTCGAAATCCGCCGCCAGCCCTCGCATGCGCCCGTAGCGAGATTCGATTCGCCGGACCAATTCGGCCACACCAGTTTCGAGCGCGACATGAGACGACGCACGTTGCTGCGACCGGGCAACTGTCGCGGCTAGCATGAGCATGAGAGACAAGCTGGCGATTATCCGAACGTCCCTGTTTGAATTCATTCAAGCATTATCGCCCGCCTCATCACCGACGAACAACTCTTCGAGCGAGTGCTTGATGGGTTGCACGGAGACGAGCCGCCCGCCCGCGCTTCGCATCGCGGCGAGGACCGCGTCCACATCCTTTTCATCATCCACTTCGACGCGCGCGCCGCCGGGAGCGGGAGAGACTTGCGCGCCTTCATGGGCGGGTTGGAGCGCGTGAGAGAGCGCGTTCGCGTCCACGCCCGCGACGAGAATTTCTATACGGTTATGTTCGCCCGCGCGATGTCGCAAGTCTTCGAGGCTGCCCACCTCCGCCAGCTTGCCGCGACGCATCACGCCGACGCGGTCGCAGAGCACTTCTATGTCGGAAAGAATATGCGAGCACATGAAGACGGTCGTGCCCTTCGTGCGCAAGGAGGCGATGAGGTCTCGGACTTCGCGTCGCCCGACAGGGTCCAGCCCGCTCATAGGCTCGTCCAGAAAAACTATTTCAGGGTCATTGACCAGAGCCTGGGCCAACCCTACGCGCTGCAACATGCCCTTGGAAAATTTGCGCAGTTGCTTATCCCAAGCCTTCTCTTCCAGGCCCACGCTTGAGAGCGCGTCGGCCGTGCGCGATACGCGCTCGCGCTTTCCGTAACCGAAAAGCTCCGCGCAGTAGTCCAGAAATTCGCGCGCCGTCAGGTAATCATAGAAGTAAGGATTCTCCGGCAGGTAGCCTATGCGCGCGTGCATGTTGACATCGTTGATGTCCCGGCCCAGGATGCGCGCGCTGCCATCTGTCGGATAGATGAGGCGCATGAGCAGCTTGAGCGTCGTCGTCTTGCCCGCGCCGTTCGCGCCTAGAAAGCCGAAAATCTCTCCGCCCTCAACCTTGAGCGAAAGACCGTCGAGCGCGCGCACACGACGCTTGCGCAGGAACCCGACCTCGTAATCCTTAGACAAATTTTCTATCTCAATCACAGCAGACATAACGAGTCTCCAAAACAGAAGTCAGAAGCCAGGAGCCAGGAGCCAGAAGGAAGAAGCGGCGGGAAGTTGTAACGCGGAGGCCATAACATTCAAGGGCTTTATCTTCTGGCTCCTGACTCCTGGCTCCTGACTTTCATTTGTATGGCACTAGAGAGTGCCGGTCCAGGTCCACGTCGCAGCCATTCTTGACCAGCAGGTAAGGCGTGTCCGAAGGGTCTAACGGCGCGTTCGTGGACTGGTCCAATTTCAAATGCGCGGCGCGCAATCCGGCGTTGACATCCTTCCATGATGCGGGGCAGCGTCCGGCGTTGCGCGCAGAGTAATCAGAGAGGACGCGGCGAATCGCATCGCGTTCGTCATAAGAGTCTAACTGCATAACGCGGCGCACGCACATCTGCTTCACTTGATTATCTTCCGATTGCTCGTAGATACGCTGGAACATTTCGCGCGCCAACTTGCGGCTGCCGCCTTCGGCCATCATGCGCGCGCTGAGGGCTGCGAGCCAGGGCGGCGCGTCCGGTAGCCTGGCTCCCGCGCCGTACGTCTCGCTCGCGCTCTGGTAATCGCCGCGCTGCCAGTAGATGTAACCGAGATGGTGGGCCAACTTCCAACTCGTCGGATTGGCGGCCATGCCTTTCTTCAAGAGCGCGATGGCCTCTTCATCCTTTTTCATGAGCGGGAGCATCACCGCGCCGTATTCGTAGGCGGCCATGAACTGCGGGTCGAGCGTCGTCGTCGTATCCAGCAGCGTGGGAAGAATCTTCAGGTTGAATAACTCGCTGTCCGTCAACTCGATTCTCTGGCCCTGCAAGCTCTCGTCGTCTTCGAGCCTCATAAGCTTGCGGCCCACGTACTGCAAAGAGCGCATCCAGTACCAGTCGGCGACGAGGCCGCTAAAGCTGAGGCTCATACGCTTGGCGGTCGCGCCCGTCACGTACAGTTGCTCCTCTTCCAACTTCGGGTCAACTGGCGGGCGATGCGCTTCCATCCAACGGCTGAGCGAGACGACCATCGAAAGGCCGAGCAGAATCACCAGCGTGAGTGCGACGGTTTGACGCCCGCCGCGCGAAAATTTGTTGCCGGATTGTTGGTCCTGCATGTTCTTCATTTGAAGTTGCGGCGATTGAAGATGAGGGTGGCGGCTGAGAGCAGAACGGTGATGTAGAGAAGCGCGTAGAGCAACGCGGCGCAGATGGCAGAGGCGGTCGGCGTCTGCCCGTGCGCGGCAGGCGTGATGAAACTGTAGTTGGAAAAATTCGGCAGCAGGTAAAAGAGCGCGGCGAAAAACCACTTCGCGCCCTGCGTGCCCGTGGAGGCCGCGAAGGTCTTGAGGTCCGCGCTGAAGTGGCCGATGATGAAAGTGAAGAAGGCGAGCAGGGCCGAGAGCGCGGGCGATGAGAAGGAAGAGAAGAGCAAGGCCACCGCCGTCAGGACCATTAATTCCATGTAGATGAGAAGCACGGCGGGCCAGATGCTCAAGATGAGTGGATCCCATCCTCCGCGCACGTAGAGGAGCGCGAGCGAGACGCCCGTGCCCATCACAAAGACGTTGACGAAGAGCGTGAGGCAAAGGCCCAGATATTTGCCTATGAGAAATTCGCCGCGCCCGACAGGCTTGGCGAAAATCGCGTAGACCGTGCGCCGCTCAATCTCTTTGTAGACCAGCCCGACGCCGACGAAGATGGCGATGAACGCGCCGAAGACCAGCATCGCGCTGAGTCCCAGGTCAACGATAATCTTCGTTTCCTGAGAGGCGGAAAGTTCGCCTAAGAAGATGGCCCCGGTCGTCAGGAGCAGCACGAAGAGGACCAGGTTGTAGAGGACGCGGTCGCGGACGGCTTCGCGGAAAGCGTTGCGCGCGATGGTGGCGATGCGCGCGAGTTGCCGTGGAAGGGAATCATTCTTCATCGTGCCTACGGTCGTTGGTCCTGCGCTGGCGATGAGTACGTCTTGGCTCATTGTAAGGCGTTCGGCCTCCCCGTGGTTAAAGAATTATTGTTGGACCTGGAAAAAAAATCGCGGGGGCTGAAGCTTGATGCCACGGCCCCCGCGTCTTTGAGGAGTGAGGTTTGCGACCCTCGTCGCCTGGACCTTTTAGTTGAGGACTTTGGAAGTGCCGCCGCCAGCGCGCGTGTCAGGATCGAGCGCGGGAGCAGTCGCAGCCGTGTCGGAATACATCACGCCCGTCTCGCTGATGGCAAAGCCGCGAGTTCCGGTGGCGGTGACAGGGTTGGTGGCGGTGTGGACCTGCGCCTGGCCCTTCGCGTCGAATCTTTCCGGGTGGGTCGCATCGGACGCGATCTCGGTGGCGGAGAACTGATAACCGCTCTTGGCATTCGCGCTGCCAATGGTTGCGCCAGCGACGACCGTGTCAATCAACTTGGCTGTGCCGAGCGCGGTCAGGTCGCCGTAGACGCCGTTGCCGCTAGTCTCTTTGTAGGTGGACTCGGAACTGTGGAGGATACGCATCGTGGCGATGGCTGAGCCTTCGTTGGCCGCACGGCGCGATGAGAGCAGATTCGGGATAGCGATGGCGGCGATGATGCCGATAATCGCAACGACGATCAGAAGTTCGATAAGAGAGAAACCTTTTTGGCCTTTTTTCTGTTGCATTTGTCTGTACGCTCCTAAAAGTGGTTAAGGGTGAAGAGGTTGATAGTTGAAACTCAGCATCAAGCCTAGTCGAGTATCTTGGCTGAACCGGATGGCACGCGAGTGTCGCGGACTATCGCGGGCGGAGTGAGACCGGTCGTGACATACACGATGCCGATTTCGGTGGTGGCAAAGCTGCGAGTGCCTGTGCCGGTGACAGGATTGGTCGTCGTGTGAATGAGCGGCTGGCATCCGGCGTTAAAGCCGACGGGCGCGGCTGCGGTCTCTGCCAACGGAGTGGCGACAAACTGGAAACCGCTCTTGGCTTTCGTCGAACCGATGGTCGCCGCATTGAGCACATCGTCAATCAACCTCTGGCCTTGTAAGGCCGCAAGGTCGCCGTAAGTGCCGTTGCCCGCAGTCGCCTGATAGCTGGCTTCAGAGCTATGAATGATACGCATGCTCGCAATGGCAGAGCCTTCGTTCGCTGCGCGGCGCGAAGAGAGCAGGTTCGGAATCGCGATGGCGGCGATGATGCCGATAATCGCAACGACGATCAGAAGCTCTATGAGAGAGAAGCCTTTCTGGCTTTTTTTCTGTTGCATTAGTTTCGGGTGCTCCTTGAAAAGGTAACTGGTCAGGAATATTCTCGCGCCATCGGCTGTCGTCCCAGGCTCGCAGTCCGCGCACTAGCGCGATGTAACACAGAGGGCTTTACAAGCCGCGTGCCGTAGCCGGAAACCCTCAAAAACCCCGCCACATCAAACGCGATGCCCCTCTTTTGGCGAGAAATCCAGAAGCCACGCCCACGCCCCCGGTGACACGAACCGTAACCTGACAAAATCCGGCACTCCCCCTGTGACGGTTTACGTCAAAGAGCAATGGGCGTGGATGGTTGAAAGTGTTCAGTGGGCAGGGAAGGATGAGTGGTGAACAGTGGTCAGTGGTCAGAAAAGCAAACTGTCTTTTCTACGCACTGACCACTGTGCGTCGTTAATCATTCGCCGCCACTGGCGTGTTTGGAAACGTCTGGGGGGAGGTCGTAGGAGCGGCGGCGAGGTTCGGGGTCGGTGGCGCGGCGGCGTGGTGTGGAGTCCATGCCGCGACGGTCTTCGCGCATTTGCGCGGTGAGACTGCGGATGCCGTGTTTGTCCAGAAGGTGACGCAGGGAACGCACGGAGAGATGCAGTAGTTCGGCGGCGCGCGACTGGCTGTAGCCCGTGCGGGCCAACGCTTCGAGGACGTAAGTTTTTTCTAATTGGTCCAGGTGCGCGGTGATGTTGATGCCGTCGGGCGGCAAGTCGAAGGCGGCGGCGATGCGCACGGGGCTGAAGTTGGCGACCTGTTCGGGGAGGCGGTCGGGTTGAATCGCTTCGGTGCGTTCGAGCGCGACGGCGCGTTCGATGGTGTTCTCCAACTCGCGCACATTACCGGGCCAGGAATAGGCTTCGAGCAGGCGCAACGCTTTCTCGCTGATGGTCAGGTTGCGGCCCGTGAGCGTGCAGAACTTTGTGACGAAGTGCTGTGTGAGGTCCGAGATGTCTTCGCGTCTTTCACGAAGCGGAGGGAGTTCGATGGGGATGACGGATATGCGATAGAAGAGGTCTTCGCGGAACGTGCTGTCCTTGACCATCGCCGCGAGGTCGCGGTTAGTGGCGGCGATAACGCGCGTGTCAACTTCCAACTCTTCATGCGCGCCGACGGGCCGCACCTTTCGCTCTTGCAGAACGCGCAACAGCTTGACCTGCATCGCGGGCGACATCTCGCCTATCTCATCGAGAAAAATCGTGCCCTTGTTGGCCGCTTCAAAGAGACCCTTGCGGTTTGTGTTCGCGCCCGTGAAGGCTCCGCGCACGTAGCCGAAGAGTTCCGATTCAAGAAGCGTCTCGGTGAACGCGCCGCAGTTGATGGAGACGAAGGGCTTGTCCGCGCGCGGGCTGAGATTGTGAATGGCGCGCGCGACCAGTTCCTTGCCCGTGCCTGATTCTCCGGTCACGAGGACGGTTGACTGGACCTCTGCCACAGTCTCTATCATCTGGTAAACGGCCTGCATGCGTTCGGAGCGACCGATGATATTGCCCAGGGCTCCGCGTTCGCGCTGCTCTTTGATGAGAGCCTCTTTTTCGGTCTTGAGAGACTCGACCTCTTTCTTGAGTTGCTGCTTTTCGAGCGCGCGCGCGACTATCAGCTTCAACTCTTCAATCTCTTCAAAGGGCTTCTGAATAAAATCGTCCGCGCCGAGCTTGAAAGCCTCTCTCGCCGTCTCGACCGTGGCGAAGGCCGTCATCATAATCACGGCCACGTCCGGCAGCATCTCTCGCGCCGCGCGCAACAGTTCGATGCCGCCCATGTCCGGCATCTTAATATCGGAGAGGATGAGGTCCGCCGCCTCCGCGCGCAACAACTCAAGAGCGCGCCGCCCGTTCTCCGCCACACGCACGCGATGCCCCCCACGCTCGAAGACCAGCGTCAAAAGCTGCCGCATGCTCTGCTCATCATCAACTATAAGAATGTTAGCCATAATCTAAATCAGGAGCCAGGAGTCAGAAGCCAGAAGCCAGAATGGCCGCGCTATATTTCTCCAACAGTTTGCTGACTTCTTCAAGTCGTGGCATCAACTGCGAAGTATCACCATAACCTAAATCTCTCGCCAAAATTAAGTAGTACCTGCATTCTTCAAGTGAACCTTGCGCGATGTTCATAAAGCGAGCTTTATCGGTTCTGCTCTTTTTCTTATAGCCTTCAGCGATATTAGCTGGAATGGAAACTGCCGCGCGCCTGAATTGTGAAGTCAACCCATAGATTTCTTTCTGTGGAAAAATTTCTGTATATCTATAAACGGCTAGAACAAACTTGTGCGCCTTCTGCCAGACAATCAACTCTTCAAAGCTTCTAGAGGCGACTCGCTCCATCCTACCTCCTGACTTCTGGCTCCTGGCTCCTGGCTCCTGACTTCTGGCTTTCTCCCGGTAACTCAATGGTAATCGTCGTGCCGTGGGCTTCACGGCTGCGCACGTTGATTGTACCACCATGCTCGCGGATGATTTGATAGACGATGGAGAGTCCGAGGCCGGTCCCGCCGACGGTCGTGGAGGAGAAAGGCTCGAAGAGATGTTCGACCTGTTCGGGAGTCATCCCACGGCCAGTGTCCGTGAAGGTGATGCGGAGACGGCCCGTCGGCTTGCGTTCGAGTTCGGCGCGCAGGGTTCCGCCGTCGGGCATCGCTTGCAGGGCGTTGCGCGAGAGGTTCCAGAAGACCTGTCGAATTTGCGCGGCATCAGCGTAGGCGACGACGGGCGTTTCGGGCAGTTCCTCTTCGAGCGTGTGACCGTCTCTTATCTCAGGGCTATTACGCATGAGCGTGAAAGTCTCGTGCAGCAGTTCGCGCACGTCAACGTTGACCAGGACGTGCGCGCGCGGTCGCGCGTAGGTCAGATAGTCCGTGATGATGCGGTTGAGCCGGTCGGATTCGCGCAGGACGATTTCCATCAGTTCGGCTTGCGAGGCATCGCCGTTCATCTCCGAGCGCAGGAGTTGAATCGAACCGCGCATCGCGGCCAGAGGGTTTCTAATCTCATGCGCGATTGATGCCGCCATGCGACCGACCGCCGCGAGACGGTCCTGCCTGCGCGCGGCCTCTTCAAGGGTGCGAACCTGCGTCAAGTCTTGAAAGGTGATGACGAGGCCGGTCGTCTCTCCAGATTCGGCTGAGAGCGGGAAGATGCTGAAGCCGAGTCTCAGGCGAAGTCCATCGGGCGTCAGGCACTCTGCTTCAAAACGCGGGCTGGTCTCGCCGTTGCGCGCCGCCGTCATGGAGACCTCGATATGCTCTTTGAGGTCGCCGAAGAGAATGGACGCCTCCTGCCCGCGCACGTCTGCGGGCTTATAACCTGTAATCTCTTCCGCCGCCGCGTTGAAGGTGTAGATGCTGCCATGCAGGTCGGTCGTGACGACGCCGGAGCGAATTGATTCGACGATGCGTTCATGCAGCGCGCGCAGGTTGGCGAGGGTTTGCGTCGTGGCCTTGAGTCGCACATCATAGCGAGACTGTCGTTCGGTCAGTCGCGCCGTGAGCAGACCGACGACCAGAAAGGCTATGTCGTTGAGGCCGATGGTCTGGATGATTTTGGAGGTCGAGTCCTCTGCCACGACGCGCGCAAACGGCGGAATCAACCCGCTCGTCGTGGCGACCATAATGCCCGTGAAGGCCACGACGCAGCCGACCGAAGTGACGAGCGCGCCGCGTGGTCCCAGAAAGACTCCCGCGAGCGGAATCAGGATGATGTAAAGCGCGGTGTAGGGCGAATGAACGTCGTTCGTGACCCACACGAGCCAGGTCGCCAGCAGGACATCGCCGAGCAGTTGCGCGCTCGCCTGGTACTTCCTGTATCCGACGAAGCGCAGCGCGATGGCGTAAAGCAGCGAGAGCGAGACGACCACCAGAAAGATCGGAAGCGCGCCTCGCATGAAGTCCGCGCCGGGGTCTGCGAAGGAGGCGCGAGTCCAGATGGTGGTGGCGAGGAGGAGGATAACGGCGGCGGCGAGACGCCCGGCGATGAGCCACCAGAATTTATGGTCGCTCGCGCCGTCCTGTGCTGGTCTCGCGTCGTCCAACGACATCTCGGCACAAGCCTAACACAGAAGGCAGAGTCTTGAGTCAGTAATTAACGCCCGTTCACCTGGAGTCTTTATTCTGATCCTGTTTTTCGGGCGGGCCTTTTGGTCCCCAGTAATATTTATGGAGGATGACCTGGTACGCTCCTATCGCAAGCAGGGCGGCGATGATTGAGAGTATGATGAAGAGGGTCACTGCGATTAACTCCGGCCCATAGTATCGCGGCTCTGAAGGCCGAGAGTCAATGAGGGCTTCATCTTGATGAGAGATACGCTATCTTCAATTTCAACTTTTGGCGGGTAAGTAGTATAAATTGAGAGGCACGATGTTCTGAATAAATCTTGTGCGCTTTTATCAAGCTCACCCATCGTGGCCCTTCCAAGAATAGTCGAACCCTATGCCTCGTCAAATCACAGACCCACAAGCCGTCCGCCGGGTTCTCCCTCAACTAGACATTCTCTCCGAACTGCTTGAGGAAGAAGACGGCAAGCCCAAACACTGCACGCGGGTCGAGATTGAGCATCTCCTAGAAGGACATCATCACCCGAAGACGGGCATCTGGGTTGACCCCTATTTTCGCCTGGCCGTCTACGGCGCGGGCGAAGAGTTGATGCGCCAGGGCGACCGCGACGGCAACAAGCTGTACATAGGCGTCGAAGGCCGACTTGAGGTCTGCATCACGGACCACACGGGCGCGCAAAGTTTCTTCGAGCTTCATCCGGGAGAGCCTTTCGGTGAGATGTCTCTGCTCGCGGACGCGGAGCGCAACGCCACCATCTCCGTCCCCGGCGAAGGGCGCGAGGCCGTCGTCCTGGAAATCGCGCGGCCCGCGCTTGAGCCTTTGCGCAAGCTCTCGAAGTTCAGAGCAGAGCTTGATAAAAAATATCGCAACCGCAGTTTTCAATATCTCATCAAGCAGGTCCAGCAGGTCACGCGAGAAGCCTTCAGCCCCGAAGAGTTCTCTAAACTCAAGGACGCGACGCACGTCTCCGTCTACGGCAAGCATCACATCCTTTGTCGCAAGGGAGAAACGATTCAGTCCGTTATTCTCATCAAGGAAGGCTGGGTGCAACGCGACTACGGCGAGCGCGCGTCGGATGTGCCCGCGCCCGAAAGCCCTGAGATGATGACAGGCAGCGAGCCTGTCGGAGACTTCGATTTTCTAGGCGCGGGCAATTGCCTGGGCCTGGATTGGGAGAGAGAAGAGAGCGTGTGGGAATATCACGTCACGGTCAAGTCGCGCACGGAGACGCTGGAAATCAATATCAAAGAGTTAATGAAGGACCGCGCGCTGCTGGAAAAAGTGTTGCGCACTTTCGACAAGTTCTCTTCCTTCGACAGCAAGAAAGATGTCGCGCGCAACAAGGCTTTCCCAACCTCAACTTACGACCCCGCGCGTCAACAGCTAGCCATCAAAAACGAGATTACGACCGGCGTTATTGACGGCAAGAACCTGCTCGTGATGGACATGGACAAGTGCATACGTTGCGGCAATTGCTCGCTCGCCTGTCATCAAGTCCACGGCCATTCGCGCCTCATCCGTCGCGGCATTCACATAGAGCGTCCCGTCAAACCCGGCAGCAAGAAGATACAACACGTCCTCTCGCCGCAGGTCTGCATGCAGTGTCACGACCCGGAATGTTTGACCGACTGCCCGACCGGCGCGGTCTTTCGTGATCGCCAGGGCATGATTGATATTAACGCGGACATTTGCATAGGCTGCCTCGGCTGCGCGAACCAGTGCCCGTATGATGCCATCTCAATGATTCCGGGCGTGCCCGCTCCGAACAGTGCGAACGGTCAGACGATTATCAATGTTCACGCCATCGAAACTAAATCCGACGCCGAGACTGAGGCGAAGAAGGCGAAGCCGCCCGCGCCCGTTCCGACCGTCGCGGTCAAGTGCAACCTCTGCGAGAATACGCCGCTCAATCCTGCGGGCAGGCAGCAGCGCAGGAAGGCTTACTCCTGCGAGGAAAACTGCCCGACCGGCGCGCTCGTGCGCGTCAACCCGCGCGAGTATTTCAGCGAGATAGAGAGCACGCTGGGCCAGAAAATCTTCGTTGATGAAAAGCACGCGGCGGGACGCAACATACACCAGTCGGACCCGCTCGCTAAAGCGAGCCATCTCGTCGGCCTGCTCTCCACGTTCGCGCTGCTGGCGGGCACGCTCTGGTTTCTGGTCCAGCACGCTTACGACCTCAACGCGCAACTTGGGCAAACGAACTGGACCCTGCGTTGGGCCACGGGCTACGCGGGCCTGACGGGCATCGTCGGAGTCATGCTCTATCCATTGCGCAAGAAGATTTACAGGCATCGCGCCGGGCCGCTTCGTTACTGGATGCTCGCGCACGTCTATCTAGGAGTCGTCGCGTGTGTCCTCTTGCTCATCCACGCCGGAACATCATTCGGCGGCTGGCTCACCACCTCTCTATACTTTTCCTTCGACGCCGTGATCCTCTCCGGCCTCTTCGGCATCGCTTGCTACTACGCCGCCCCGCGCATCATGACGAGCATAGAGGAAGAGCCTCTCTTGATTGAAGACCTCACACGTCGCCGCCAGGAATTGGGCGAACAGTTGGACGCTCTGATGGCCCAGGGCCGGGACGATTACGAGTTACGCATGATGATAGAAAAGAAGGTGCGCCCGCGTTTCTTCCGTCTCTCGTATCTGCTCAGGCAGTACTGGCGGCGCGAGAGTTTGAAGACGCTGCTCGACGAGGCGCGCGAGGGGTTCAAGCCTTTGATGGAGAGCGTGGAGGATAAGGAGTTGCGCGCGCGCTTGAGAGACGCCGTCGAAATCATCGCCACGATGCGACGCGCCGATTCGCTCATCTATCTTCACAGGCTGCTCAAGCTCTGGATTCCGCCGCATATCATCTCGACCGCGCTGATGCTGGCCCTGCTGGTCCTGCATATTATTCAGGTCTATCTCTTCAGGTTGAGTTAGCCTCTCTCCGTGGTTGGACCAGAAAAGCTGTATGGAGACGCAAAGCACTTTCTATATCACACGCGACGACCTGGACCAGGACCGTGGAAGATTTATTACGGAAGGCTTGCTCATCGGTCGCGGGATGAATTGCGAACTGAAGTTGAGCCACCAGGCCGTCTCTCGTCTACAGGCGGTCATCAGGAAGGTAGACGGAACGTTTCGCATCCGTAATCTACAAGCCTCGAACCCTTTCCTCGTCAACGGCAGGTTGATAGAAGAGCAAGAGGAACTCCCGCTCAACACAGGCGACGTGCTGGTGATAGGTCTCTACGTGCTCGCCATAGGCCATAGAGACGACGCCTTGAACATCACGGTCGAACGCCTGCTCGGTTACGAGGCGGACGACATCAAGCTCATTCACCCCGATGCGCCCACGCAAAAACTGCCCAACCTCGCGGAGATACTGAGCCGGGCCGGAATCATTCCTGGTCCAACAATCATCCCGGACCAGCCTTCGCCGCCCGCAACGCAGACGCCGCCGCCTGCCGAACAACCCAAGCCCGCGCCCAAGAGGCACAAGGAGCCCGCGCTTGAATCAACGCACATGCTGGACATCTGGCTCCTGCGTATTCAGGAGAAGGCGAAAGCCTTCAAGCCGTCGCTGCTTTTCCCGCGCGCCGTCTTGAACGCGCGCGGCATGGAAAGACATAAATGGAAGCCTACGACTGACCTCCAACATAAATGGTATTTCTCCATTCTCGTCTGCGGCATCGCCGGGCTCATCATCATCGGCTTAATCTCTCTCTTCGCCACGCGCTGGTACGCCAACGCCTTCTCGCCTGCGCCCCTCTCGGACGCGCACGCGCGCAAGTCTCTGAACGCAAGTTGGATGATAGCCAAAACTCCCAACGCCGATTCGTGCCTGACCTGTCACACGACCAAGGGAACCAGGACCAGCATGGAAGCCAACTGCGCTTCGTGCCACGACACCAACGGCCAACCGCAGGGCATGTTCGTGGCGACCGTTATCCCTGAGCATCAAGCGGCGGGCATCGGCTGCACGGCCTGCCACACGGAGCACAGGGGCGCGGCCTTCAAGCCCGCGCAAGCGTCGCTACAGACCTGCAACGGATGTCACAACGACGCTAATAAAAATCTTTACAACGGGCGCGCAGTCTCTACACCTCACGGCGGCACGTTCGGCTATCCCGTCACAGATAATAAATGGACCTGGAAAGGTCTGGACGACGAAGAGTGGTCTCTTAAAGGAATAAACTTCAAACGCGCGCTCGCGGACACGGACGACCAGTGGCGCAGCAAACAGTTTCACGCCCTGCACCTCTACCGCGTCAAAGCCGCGACCGGGATGCCCGCCAACAAAGAAGGCGAGATGTCCTGCTCAAGCTGTCATCAATCCTTCAACCCGATTGACCGCCACACGCCCCGCACCACTTGCGCCGCCTGCCACAACGGCAAAACAGACGACCAGACCGGCCACACCATCATCCCCGCAGACGCACCCAACTGCACCTCCTGTCACGTCCAACACATACACGACCGGCGACACTGGAACGCCTCGCTGATGACAGCACGGACGCAATAAAGAGAACGACAGTTCAGCTATTCTCTCATCGTCGAACCGAGGTTGAATAATCGTCAGCCGACCTGTTTATGACAGAGGGCGCAGTCCTGCGGGCCTGAGCCGCCGAGTTTGCCTTTGAGGGCTGGCTTGGCCTTGATGACGGCGTCGTGGCAGGTGTTGCAGTTGATGTGATAGGCGTTGTCGTTGGACATCTTGACGGGGTTGGGTTTGTCAGGATAGGTGACGACGGGGAGCGGCTTGCTGTCGTCGCCGACCTGTAGGTGACATGCGCGGCAAGTCTTGACGGCTGCCGCGTCCGCAGTCTTCAAGAGGTCAGCCGTGAGGACGACGTTTCTTTCGGATGTCTTGAGCGGCGTTTTGAGATTGGCGGCGGGCTGGTCCGTGTGATGACATTCGGTGCAGCCGATGGGCTTGGTCCCGTCGGGGCTGTAATTTTTGGTGGCGTGGTTTTCATGATTGAAGGCCACCTCGCCCCACTTGTCGGACTGGCTGTCTTTGTCGAGCGTGACTTGCTTCGGCTGCGTCTTGCTCTCCTTGTCCTGCATTAATGGTCCATGACCAAACACCAGGAGAGTCGCGTAGGCAAACGCGGCTGCCAGAACGATTGCTAATTTCATCTTTGACCTTCCCTAAAATTTAAATCAACCGGGACAACCTTGCCGTGGAGCAGGAGGGGAGAGCCGCGCAACGCTTCGATGCGAGTCGAGCCGTAAAAGGAAGCCCGCGCCTTTCGGATGTTCATCCGTCTAGAATAACTCAAGGCTTCCCGCCGTGAATCTTAGTTGGCCCACACGGGACAGTCAAGAGTCTGAGAGTCAGGAGTCTGAGAGTCAGGAGTCTGAGAGTCATGAGCCATGGTTAAAGTTTAAGGTTCGAGGCTTAAAGTCAACGGCTTTTGACTCCAGACTCCTGACTCTCGGACTCCTGACTTACAAAGGCATGCGGAACGTAGGTCCGGTGTGGCAGCGTCGG
>JAXDFO010000041.1:0-2611 GCA_034665545.1 Blastocatellia bacterium | reverse complement strand
TGCTGCACCTGTTCGGATGGCTCTTCTCTTACCTTTACGTGCGCAAGTTTATCTGGACAGAGCCTTTCGTCGCCATCATCGCGGGCGGTCTCGGCGGGCTGTTCACATACCTCATCGCGGACAAGGTATTCCCCAATACGAATTTCAACGCGATGCCCGGCGTAGAGGGAGCGCAGGCCGTCGGCTTCTTCGTGTGCCTCGCCGTGCCGCTCTTCCTGCTACTGTTCCTGCTGGCCGTGACGCTCTTCGTCGGGTTGTCCAGCAAGTACACGAGCGATGCTGACCGCGAGTGGCTGGCGAGGTTCGGGGCCTGGCTCTTAATCGCCAGCGTGGCCTGGAGCCTTATCAGCGCGCTCGTTATTTTTGGTCCAGTCATGCTGCTGGGCACATGGCGCGCGATAGCAACGATGTCGGTCGGAACTCTTTCAGGCATCATCACGCTGGTGCTCGGGCGCAGTTCGCAGACGGCGGCGAAGAACAAGGGCGCGGACGAGGGCGGGTCGGGCTTGAGCGATCTGGCGTTGACGTTGGCCGCGCCTGTCTTCCTGGCCTTCATTTTAATCTGCCTCTCGCTGCTGACGAGTTGGTTAATCACGCAACTGGTTCCGTTGTTCAAGACGCTGACCAGTTTCTTTACCAACTACTATGAACACCTCGAAAGCAAATACTTTGAACGCCTGGACGGGCAGGGCCTGCTCAATATTCTCTATCACTCGCCAGGTTTTCTTCTGCTCCTTTTCATCCTCGCGCTCGCCATCGTCGCCTTCTTCGCCAGCCGCTTTATCAACATCAACAAGTTCTCGCTTCATGCGGCTTACCGCGACCGCTTGATTCGCGCTTACATGGGCGCGTCGCGTAATGAGCAGGAGCGCAAGCCGAACCCGTTCACGGGCCTTGATGAGAACGACAACTTGCAGGTTCAACAACTTCGCACGCAGCTTTTTCATGAAGACAATATGGACCTGGAACAAATGGTCCAGGAATTGAAAACCCGGACGGATAACGTCTCGCAGTTTATCCTGAGCCGTCTCTCTAAAAAGGCCATGAGCTTAATCAACGGCGGGACGGGCGGCGTGCCCTTCAGCCAGGATGCGAGGCGTTACGCGCTGCTCGACGACCTCAACCGCATTATTCAGGACGAGAGTATTTACGAGGCGGATCGTTTCTCCTCCGTGCCGTTGACGGAAGAGATAGAGGGATTGTTGAAGCAGCAGCCATGCGTCGAGACCCTGCGTTTTAATCGCCTGCTGCTCGAACAGGCATACTCGAATGTCTTCGCGCCCGCGCCTATGTGCATGCCTCTGCACATCGTCAACATGACGCTCAATCTCGTCGGCGGAAAAAATCTGGCATGGCAGGACCGCAAGGCCGAATCGTTCACGGTCTCCGCTTTGCACTCCGGCAGCTACTGCGTCGGGTACAGGGATTCGCGTCTCTATGGCTTGAACAATAACAACCAGGCCATCTCGCTCGGCACGGCGTCGGCCATCTCCGGCGCGGCGGCCAGCCCCAACATGGGCTACTACTCGTCGCCCTTCGTGACCTTCCTGCTGACGCTCTTCAACGTGCGACTGGGTTGGTGGCTCGGCAATCCTGGCGAGGCCGGGGCCGATACATTCAACCTGGCCGGGCCCACACTCGCGGCCTATCCTATCATCGCCGAATCGCTTGGCATGACGGACGACCAGCACCCTTACGTCTATCTTTCCGACGGCGGCCATTTTGAAAACTTCGGAGTCTACGAGATGGTCCTGCGCCGTTGTCACGTTATCGTGGTGAGCGACGGCAGCGCGGACCCGCAGTATGCTTATGAGGGTCTCGGCAACGCTATCAGCAAAGTTCGCGTTGACCTCGGAGTGCCGATTGAGTTCGAGAGTTATCACATCCTCCCGCACGACGACAGCGACCGCGATGAGAATGTCAACGAGGACAAGCCGCCGCGCGAGCATTACTATTGCGCCATCGGCAAGATCGGTTACTCGCAGGTTGACGTGCGCGGCGACGGGAAGCCAGCCGAAGACGGGTTGTTCATCTATATCAAGGCATCTCTAAGCGGGACCGAGCCGATAGATATTTACAACTACGCGCGCTCGAACAGGACGTTCCCGCACCAGTCCACAGCCGACCAGATGTACGGCGAGGCGCAATTCGAGAGCTATCGCAGCCTCGGACTGCACACGCTTGAGCAGATGCTGGCGCAGGTCTCCGCACAGGCCGGGCATCCCGCCGCGCCGGACCAGAAATTCACCGACGCCGAATGGCAGTATCCACTTGATGAATTCGTCTTCACCATCTGGTCCAATCATCTCAAGTGGAAACCCGAATGGGTCAGCGACTGGCTCGACGACCAAACGACGTAAAAGAGTTTCATCCAGAACATCAACACAGAGACACAGAGAACACCGGGTTAGCACAGAGAGGCTTGTTGCTTCTCTGTGCTAACCCGGTGTTCTCTGTGTCTCTGTGTTGAATATAGTTTGCGACAGAGGCCCGCTTGACGAGCGGCTTTCGTCTCCCTGATGATGGTCCTTATATTTCCACAGAGAAAGAGAGGCCCCCAAAAGTCATGCGTCACTACCGTTTTTTTCAACTGGATGTCTTTACAGAGGAC
>JAXDFO010000040.1:0-4940 GCA_034665545.1 Blastocatellia bacterium | reverse complement strand
TTACAAGGGCGTGATGGTCGCCTGTGGCCCGCCCGGACTCGGCGGCGGCGTCAATACGCTTTATCACAACAACGGCAACGGCACGTTCACGGATGTCTCTGAGAAATCGGGAGTGACGAAGACGAACGGCACTTACGGTCTCGGCGTGCTGGTCCTGGATTTCGATAACGATAATTGGTCCGATATTTACGTCGCCAACGATTCGTCTCCCGCCGCTCTTTATCACAACAATAAGAACGGCACGTTCACGGACATCGGCATAGAGGCGGGCTGCGCCTTCAGCGTTGACGGCAAGCCGCAGGCCGGAATGGGCGTGACGGCTGGCGACTACGACCGCGACGGCTGGCTCGATATCTTCAAGACCAACTTCGCGGGCGACACTTCGACGCTCTATCACAACACCGGCAAGGTCAGCTTTGATGACGTGACCTTTCAGGCGGGGATGGGCGTCAATACGCGCTGGCTCGGTTGGGGCTGCGGCTTTCTGGATTACGATAACGACGGGTGGCCCGATATTTTTCTGGTCAACGGCCACGTCTACCCGGAGGTCGAAAAGTTGACGACCGAAGCCGGGTACGCGCAACGCAAGATGCTCTACCGGAATTTGCGCAACGGTCACTTCGCGGATGTCTCAAGCAAACTGGGCGGGGCGATTACAGAGCCGACACCATCGCGCGGCTGCGCCTTCGCTGATTACGATAACGACGGCGACCTGGATATTCTGATTAATCCCGTCAACGCCGCGCCGGAGCTCCTCAAGTGCGAATCGAACACGGGGAACAACTGGATTACTATCAAGACCGTCGGCGTCAGGTCCAACCGCGACGGCATAGGCGCGCGCATCAAATGCACTACGACGGACGGCAGCCAGATTGACGAAGTGCGGAGCGGTGGTAGTTACTACTCGCAAAACGACCTGCGCGTTCATTTCGGGCTGGGCAAGAGCCAGAAGGTCAAGTCCATAGAGATACGCTGGCCGAGCGGGCAAACGGACGTGCTCAACGATGTCGCCGCGAATCAATTCATCACCATTAAAGAGGGCACTGGTTTAGTGAAGACGAATTCCCCTAGCAAGAAATAATATGGAACGCGACGGTTCACCACAGAGACACAGAGAACGCAGAGGATTCACAGAGTTGTTGAATCTGCTCTGTGCCCCTCTGCGTTCTCTGTGCCTCTGTGGTGAGTTGTTGCTTTAGGACACTCAAGCTCAAATTCAATGAAACAATCTCTCTTCTCCCACGCATCGCACAAAAGAGTCGCCTGGCCCGCCGTCGCTTTACTGGTCCTGTTTGTTGCGAGCGCGGCCCCTGCGCAGAAGCAGGGCGGCGCTTTGAACGCGCAGCAGCATTACGAGAAGGGCGTCGCGCTTCTGGAACAGCAGCAGGTGGACCTTGCGATTACTGAATTGTCGCTGGCGACGAGGCTCAGTCCGGCGTCCGCCGATGCGCACAACGCGCTCGGCGTCGCGCTCGCGCGCAAGGGAGAGATTAAGTCTGCCATCATCTCTTTCCGTAAGGCCATCCAACTCGACGCGACGATTTACGAAGCGCACATAGGTCTCGGCGCGGCGTTGCAACAGGGCGGAGACCTGGATGGCGCGATTGCCTCTTTCAAGCAGGCGGCCGCGCTCAAGCCGGATGAGGGCGAGCCGCACCTGCTGCTCGGCACGGCGTTGCAAGGGAAGAATGATGTGGACGCCGCTATCGCGGAGTTTCGCCAGGCCGTGCGATTGAAGCCGGATGCCGCCGAAGCACATTCGTATCTGGGCTACGCGCTCGGCGTGAAGGGCCAGCTTCAAGACGCGATACCGGAATTCGAGGCGGCGGTCAAACTCAGGCCGGATTTCGGGTTGGGCCAATATTACCTGGGCGCGTCACGTTGGTTCGCAGGTGATGTGAATGGAGCTATCGCGGCCCTCACAATAGCAGTCAAGCTGATGCCCAATGATGCGAACTCGCATTACTATCTTGGGCTGGCTTTGCAAAAGAGCGGCGACGCTCAAGGGGCCATCAACGAACTGGAAACGACGGTTCGTCTCTCGCCTGAGATGCTGGACGCGCGACGCGCGCTCGGCCTTGCCCTGCAACAGAACGACGATCTGGACGGCGCGGTTGAAGCCTTTCGCGCAATTCTCAAACTCAAACCCGATTCCGTCCAGACGCATAACGACCTGGGCCTCGCGCTGGTCCAGAAACGTGACCCCGAAGGCGCGCTCGCGGAGTTTAATTCCGCGCTCCGGCTTGAACCCAACAACCTCGTCGCACATCACAACCTCGGCATGGCCTTGATTCAGAAGGGCGATTACGCGGCGGCTGTCGCGCAGTATCAAAAGCTCATCGCGCTCGCGCCGGACGATGCGGAGGCGCATTACAACCTGGCCCTCGCGCTCAAGCAGAGAGACGCGCTTGAAGATGCCGTGGTCGAACTCAGGAAGGCCATCGCGCTGCAACCGAAGACGCTGCCGGAGGCGTACTACTCTCTGGGCGTCATCCTCTTGCAGCAATCGAAACTCGCGGAAGCGGCCAGTTCTTTCAAGGCCGCGACCGAAGCGAAGCCGGATTTCCCGGAAGCCTTTTACGCTCTCGGCACGGCCCTGCAACAGCAGAATAATCTTGACGGCGCGATAGCGGCATTCCGCGAAGCCCTGCGCTATGCGCCGGACGCGCCGGAGGTTCACAACACGCTCGGCACTGCGCTCCGTCAAAAGGGATTGACGGACGCGTCGCGCAAGGAGTTTGAAGAGGCCGCACGCCTCAACAAGCTCAAGTCGAACATGCAGGCCGCGACCTTCGCCAACAACACCGGCCTCGCACGCCTCAAGGAAGGAAACACGGACGCCGCCATCGAGAGATTTCAGGAGGCCGTCCGGCTGGACCCTTCAAACGCCCAAAGCTATTACAACCTGGCCCGCGCTCTCCAACAAAAAGGGCAACGCGAAGCCTCACGCGCCGCCTACCAGAAGGCCAAAGAACTGGACCCGCGCATCAAGCCTCTGCCATAGGATGAAAGTCCGGCAAGGCCGTTCAAGTTTTCAACCGTCCGGTTCAAATTATAAACACGACGTTTGAATTATGAACGCGGCGTTCAACTTATGAACGGACTTGTTCAAGTTTTGAACAAGTCCGTTCATAAGTTGAACAAGTCTGCTTAACTTTTGAACAAGCCTGCATGACAATTGAACGAGTTGTTCAAAACTCAAACGGCGCGGTTCAAAAGTTAAGCAGCCCTGTTCAATCTTGGAACGGCTCGTTAGATAGAGAAACCGCAAGCACGCTGTTAGACACGCCCCGCCCAATCAAGCATGTTCTCTTACTTCACGATTCCGCTGCCCTCTTTAATCTTGATGAAGCGGTTGGCGGGAATGTCTTTGATTATTTCAACTTGGCCGTTGGGCCAACGTATCTCAAGTTGGTCGGCCCTTTGGTTTGTGCCGAGGCCGAAGTGAAGGCGTGGATCGTTGTGTGAGTAGTAGCTGGACTGGCTGGTGATTTCCTGGACCTGTATGTGAGAGCCGGTCTTTAAGATGACGCGCGCGCCGATGGCGCTGCGGTTCGATTTCGTGCCGGTGAGTTTCAGTGTGAGCCAGTTGTGCGAGCCTTGATGGCCCGCGTTGTTGTATTCGTTGCGCATGAGGAGCGGCGGTTCGTTCATGTTCATGACGAGCACGTCCGTATCGCCGTCGTTGTCGAAGTCTCCAAAGGCGCAGCCGCGACTGGACCTCGGCGTGAGAATTCCTGGTCCAGCCTGCGCGGTCACTTCCTGAAAGCGACCATTCCCCAGATTGCGATAGACGAGGCGCGGGCTGCGGTGCGGGTACTCCTTGAAAATCTTCTCGACCTCCGGGTAGACGCTCCCCGTGGCTATCATGATGTCGGGCCAACCGTCGTTATCGAAGTCAGCGAAGCCCGTTCCCCATTCGACGTAGCGCGTGTGGTCAAAGCCTGCGGCGCGCGACGCGTCCTCGAAAAAATCGCGCCCGCTATTTTTATAGAGGGCCGGAAGGTCATCCGAAAAATGGGTCTTGAAGATGTCCGTGAAGCCGTCCGCGTTATAGTCTCCGACCGCGACGCCCATGCCCGCCTGCGCCTGCCCGTCTTCGTTATAGGCCGTGCCCGCTTCGAGCGCGACATCTGTGAACGTGCCGTCGCGGTTGTTGCGATAGAGCGTGCTGGCCGTCGAGTCGCAGGCCACATAGATGTCGGTCCAGCCGTCGTTGTTATAGTCAAGCGTGGTCGCCGTCATCGAATAACGGCCCGTGACTTTAGCGATGCCGGATGAATCCGAGACATCCTTGAACGTGCCGTCGCCGTTGTTGTGATAGAGAAGGTTCGTGTCGGTCGGCAATCCTTTTGGTCCACAATTGACGGGCACGCCTTTCCAGAAACAGTTCGCGCCCTTGCCAGGTTCGGGAGCCTTTGACAAATCAAACTTGAGATAGTTGGCGACGAAGAGGTCCAATTTTCCATCCCTGTCATAATCAACGAAAGTGCAGCCGGAACCCCAGCGCGTCTCCTTGCTGTAGAGTCCCGCCTTTTGCGTCGCGTCCGTGAACGTGCCGTTGCCGTTGTTGTGATAGAGAATGTTCCGGCCCCAGTAGGTGATGAAGATGTCATCGTAGCCATCGTTATCGTAATCGCCCGCGCAGACGGAAGAGGCCCAGCCGGAACGTCTCAAGCCCGCTTTGCCAGTGACATCTGTGAACGTGCCGTCGTGGTTGTTGCGATAGAGACGATTGGTCGGCTCCTGACCTTTGGGGAAACCTTCGAGGCGCGAGCCTGTGAGGATCAGGATGTCTTGCCAGCCGTCGTCGTCGTAATCAATGAAGGCGACGCCGCATCCGTTGGTCTCAATGATTTACTTCTTTCGCTCGACCCCGCCGTAGACTGTCGCCTCCGTAAATCCGGCGCGCGCCGCGACATCAACGAACGTCATACTCT
>JAXDFO010000039.1:0-6575 GCA_034665545.1 Blastocatellia bacterium | reverse complement strand
GAATTTTACGGTAGTGGTTCAGTTTAGTCTGGAGTGTCATGGAGCATTTGATTCACCACAGAGACACAGAGGACACGGAGGACGCACAGAGCAGATTCAACAACTCTGTGCGTCCTCCGTGTCCTCTGTGTCTCTGTGGTGAACGCTCTTTTCATCTTCACTCAGTTCAAACTGAACCACTATCAATTTTCCGGCCACTGATTTCCATCATCCGACGCGGAGGGCGTCTTGTAAAGTGAAGCGTCCTTCGTAGAGGGCTTTGCCGATGATGACGCTGTCCACGCTGCAGGTTTTCGCTTCGGTCAATTTTTTTATATCAACTAATGAAGAGACGCCGCCGGAGGCCGTCACCCTGAGACCGGCGGCGCGCGCAATCGCGCAGGTCTGTTCTATGTTAACGCCCTGGAGCGTGCCATCGCGCGCGACATCCGTATAGACGATGCGGTCCACGCCCGCGTCCGCCACGCGACGCGCCAAATCCGCCGCAGAGATTTTCGCTTGCTTCTCCCAACCGCCGACCATCACTTGACCGCCGCGCGCGTCAATCCCGACGCAGATGCGAAAGCCGAAAAGTTGTACGAACTTTTCCAGCGTTTCGGGTGACTCGGCGGCCAGCGTGCCTATGACGACCTGCGCCGCGCCGAACTCTATCAGTTGTTGCACGTCGGAGACCGTGCGCAGCCCGCCGCCGAACTGGACCGGTATCTCCACGGCTCGAATGATACGACGGACGACGCGCCGATTGCGCGAGTTGCCGCCGGAGAAGGCCGCGTCCAAATCCACCACATGCAGCATGCGCGCGCCCGCGCCCTCGAAACTCTTCGCAATCTCCACAGGGTCGCCGTCGTAGACCTTCACGTCGGCCTTGCGCCCCTGCGTCAGCCGCACACACTGCCCATCCTTCAAATCAATCGCCGGAATAATCAACATAAGACGAATGACACTTAGCGAGTGACAAGTAGATGATAAAAAGCTTTCTTCTGATGCTCGTCTCTTATCACCTGTCAATGTTTACTTTTTATATGGTAGCGGTGTGGGTTCCGCGCCTTCCGTGGGAACTTCCCTGCCCATTCCCTGGAGGATGGAGACGATGGTCCCGGCCATGTTTTTCGCTTCGTCATTCGCGGGGTCATACTTGAGCGTGCGACGATAATCGCCGAGCGCGGCGCGGTACTGCTTGGCCTTCGTCAAAGCGTTCGCGCGGTCGAGATAGGCATGCGCGAGAGCCGCGCGGTCAGCATCGCCGCCGCTCTTCCGGTCAACCTGTTTTTGAAGTCGCTGAACCTCCGCATCATACTTCGCGGTATCAATCGCTTCAGCCTGCCCGCCCATTGATGACGATGATGATGAAGGCGACTCTAACGGCGCGGCCCTCGCGTGAGCAGGACCAGCCACGGGCGCGCTCGAATTCGTCAACGCTCCTTGCGAGTTCGCGCTCTGCGTTCCACCGCCGCACGCGCACAAGATCAACACCAGCATCAAACATAATACATGAACGATAGTTCGCATCTCTCTCATTCTCATTCTTAACTGAGTCATGAATCTGGATTTTTTTGCTCTCTGTAAATATACGGGCGTGACTGGACAATGTAAATCTGCCCGCGCGTTCATCGGCTCTGTGCGGGTGAATCATTCATCAGATTCAAGCCTTCGCGTTGGAGCAGTTCGAGCAGGTCTTCTATGTGACGTTGCTCCGTGAGAAAGCTGTTGATGTTGACGCGCAGGGCGCGGCGTCCGTGCAGGATGGTGGTGGAGAACCAGGCCAGGCCGCTTCTCTCTACGCGCTGCTGTAAGGCCATTTGCAGGCGGTCCAGCGTCGCGCCGTCGTGCCCGCGCGCCTCTTGCGGGATGAAACGAAAACAACAGACGGCGGTATGTACTGGACCAACTAATTGGAAATTTTCCAGATGGTCAATGCGCGCGGCGAGATAGCGCGTGAGTTCTATCTGCCGCTCGATGATTGACGCGTAGCCGCGCACGCCCAGGTGCTTGAGGGCCATCCAGATTTTGAGCGCGTTGAAGCGGCGCGTGCCGAGTTGGCCGTAGCGGAAAAAGTCGTACTCCGCATCGCGCCCGCTCAAGTGCTCGCGTTCTTCGCTTAAATATTCAGGTGTGATGTCGAAGGCATCGCGCAGGACTTTTGCGCCTTCGCGCACGAGCGTCGCGCCGCACGCGAAGGGCACGAACATCCACTTGTGCGGGTCAATCGTGATGGAGTCTGCGCGCTCTATCCCCTTGAGCATGGCCCTGTGCTTTTCGGAGAACGCGAGCGCGCCGCCGTATGCCGCGTCAACGTGGAACCAGCAATCATACTCGCGCGCGATGTCGGCCAACTCGTCCAGAGGGTCAACGACGCCCGTGGAGGTCGCGCCCGCCGCGCCCGCGATACAACAGGGCTTGCGCCCGTCTCGCACGTCGCGTTCAAGAGAGGCGCGCAGTTCATCAAGCCGAATTTGAAAATTATCGCCGGTGGATATTTTGCGAAGGCTGTTGCGGCCCAGGCCCAGTATGTCAACGCTCTTGACGAGAGAATAGTGGCACTGCTCGGACGCGTAGACGATTAAATCAAGACCGCCCGCGCGCAATCCTTCATCGCGCGTCAGTGCGCTTGCGCGGTCACGCGCGCATTTCAAGGCGATGAGGTTGGCTTCGGAGCCGCCGCTCGTCAGTGTGCCGAAGCTGTCCGGATTCTTGTAGCCGACGAGTTCGCATAACCAGCGCAGGACGCGCGCCTCTATGATGCTCGCGGGCGGAGAATTGCGCCACGCCGCGAGGTTCTGGTTGATGGCGGAAGCGAGGGCGTCGGCCCAGACGGCGAGCGGGAGCGGCGTCGGGTTGAAGAGGCCGTAATAACGCGGGCTGGGAATCG
The DNA here is from genome assembly GCA_034665545.1 of Blastocatellia bacterium. Classification (GTDB taxonomy): domain Bacteria; phylum Acidobacteriota; class Blastocatellia; order Pyrinomonadales; family Pyrinomonadaceae; genus DASYML01. The sequence goes on along the minus strand of JAXDFO010000039.1, from coordinate 3,706 downwards.
CCATCGCGTGCGGCGCGATGTCTCTCTCGAATCGCTCAAGAATCTCGGACGCGGACGCGCCTTGAAGCGGCAAAGGCTCATCGAAAAGTTTTTCCAGTTCGGCGGGCGTGGCTTCGGAAGCGACCGCGCGATGGTCCAACGTGCGCGCGTAAGACTTGATAATCTCGACGACGGCGAGGCCGAGGCGTTCATGCTCTGCGCTTAAATCTTCACTCATAAATGATGCGCGCCGTTGTTCTTTTGAATCAACGTTCGCTAAGCTAAAGTAGGCTCAAGATTAATTTCGACCAAAACTATTATGAGCGGAATCGTATCATTCGTGGACCAATTTTCCCACGCCCTCCGCACACACGCGCCGCGATACGAAGTAGAGTTGAGCGCGCCAGTGATAGAGAGATTGAGCGCGTACTATGAACAGGTCAACGCCTGGAACGCGCGGCTGCACCTGGTCGCCCCTTGCTCGCCCGCAGAGTTTGCGACGAGGCACGTCCTCGAATCAATGCTCGCGCTTCCCTTCCTGACCATGAACGCGCGCGTCGCGGACGTAGGCTCAGGCGCGGGCCTCCCCATCATTCCCTGCCTCATCGCGCGCGCGGACCTCAGCGCGACGCTCATCGAAGCCTCCGCCAAAAAGAGCGTCTTCCTGCGCGAAGCCCTGCACACAGCTGGCCTCAGAGAGAGAACGCGTGTCATCAACGAGCGTTTCGAGAAACTGCTCGCACCCGACGCGGAGTTCATCACCTGCCGCGCGCTCGAACGCTTTACGGAGATGTTTCCCAAACTCCTCGCCTGGTCACAGCCCGCCAGCACGCTGCTCTTTTTCGCTGGTCCAACTTTACGACAGGAGATTGAAAAAGCCGCGCTCAATTATCAAGCTATCCACATCCCGGAATCGGAGCAACGCTTTCTCTTCATCATCAAGAAACGGTTAAAGGTCTCAAGTTAAAAACAGGAATCCTGTTTTTAACTTGAGACCTTTAACTTGAAAGCCCTGACTATCTTTTACCTGACTACATCAATTCCTATCAGTTGTTGCCCGTTGATGACGAACTCTGCGGGCGGCAGTTCCTTTTCGTAAATCGGCGAGAGGACCGTGGGGGTGAAGCCGCCGCTGGTGCGGTCGCTGTTGAGGGTGGCGACGACCGATGGCGGGAGGTTCGGCAATTCGCTCGTGCCGATGACCGCGCCGGGCGTGATGCGGAAGAACTTGACGTAGAGGCGGTCGCTTTTCTTCACCTTGTTGATGGCGTCAACGAGTTGGCCCAGGTCTTGCGGGACGAAAGCCTTCGCGGCGGAGCCTTCCTGGAGCGCGCCGCCGTCGCCGACGAAGATGAGCAGTTGACCCTGCGGCACGTCCGTTGGAATCTGCACGGGAATGCGCTGGACGAACTGCTTGCCGGATTCGGTCCTGACGTAAGCCTGGACTTCCACGTTCTGGCCGGGCCTGACTTCCGTGCGGTCAAGCGAGATGCGTTCGAGCGTGCCCGCGTACTTCGTATCCGTCGAAGTGATGTCGAGTTGGACGCTGGCGAGTTGCACGTTCTCGAAGCCGCTCGTCAGGAGGGCAGAGACGGGGACGGCGATAGAGCCTGCGGCCATCGTCGCCGCGTTGCCCGCAGAGAAACGCCTGTCGAGTTGGACGGGTTGCTGGCCCTCTATATTAATCTGGCCGCGCACCGCGATGGTCGAATCGCCCAGCACGCGCTCGCTGCCCGTGATGGTGTTGAAGACCGTCATGTTCAAGAGCAACGGCGTGAGGAACGAATCGTTCGCCACTTCATAGTTGAATGTCTCCGTGCGGTCGCGGCTCGTGTGCAAGCTGATGCGGACGGGAATCATCTTCGGAGCCTGTCCGAGTTGGCCGAAGATGCCTGAGCCTCTGTCCTGCGAAACGGTCCCGACCATCTGGCCCGGCACGGCGAGTTTGAAAGAGTTGTTCGTGTTCGGGATGACGGTCACGACCGAAGCCTCCGTCATCGGCATGTCAGCAGAACCCAGGCTGAGAAACGGGTGGCCGAAAGCATAGATGTGATTGCCGTCGCGGAAAGTGACCGTCCCCGAAGCGGCGATGGAATAATCGCCGCGCACGAGTTGCACACTGACGCTCGTGCCGGGCGCGAGCGTCTTGTCCGTGATGGGAGCGAGCGGAGTTATCGCCGCCGCGCCGCCCATGCTGTTGACCGGGAGCAAGCCTTGCGCCGTCAATTGTGGTCCAAAAAGAGCGAGCGTTTCCTGGCTGATGCCGCCGAAGACGACGGGCGTGGCGATGGGCGCGAATTGTTGGCCCATTAAATTGATGAGCGGCGAGCCAGCCGAGACGTTCGCCACGAGAGGCATGCCGCTGATGGCAGGTTTCGGCAGGACGGGCTTCCATTCGGTGGCCGCGAGTTGCGTGAACGAGACCGAGTGCGGCTCCGTCGCCTCGTGCGAGTTGCGATCCGTGCCGCGCTCGAAGAGGTCTATCATCTGCTTGATGGGAGTGATGCCCGCGATAGGTTCTTTGGAGAAAGGAAAGCTGAAGGCGATGGCCCCGACCAGCTTGCCGTCTATGTAGACGGGCGAGCCGCTCATGCCGCCGAAGACGCCCGTGCGCTCGACGTTCGCGCCCGTCAGGCGCGCGATGATGGCAGACTGTTTTGGTCCGGGAAAGCCTGGCAGAACGCCCAGGATTTCGAGTCCGAACTCCTGCGGCTCAGTGCCGGAGAAGACTGTGCGCGCGGTGGCCTTCATGCCGGGCCGCAAATCTTCCAGGGGGAACAGGCGCGCGTCTATGACCTGGCGCGCGGCGGCAGTCCGGGCTTGAGTCTGCTGCGCTTGCGCGAAAGCCGCCGGGACGCAAAGGAGAGCCAGCGCGAGGGCGAGGCTGAAAATCGCTGCATGTTTTTTTCTCATCGAATAACCTCTGAATACAAGGGCCGGTCGGAAAATCTTCCATCAGTTAGGTGAGCGCCCTGCCGCCGCTCGCTGGCGTCACAACTTTTGAAGGGGGAAGTTGCATACGGGCCGGGCCATCAACGAATATAGCTTTATCGGTGACAGGTGACAAGCGACAGGTTAAACCTTAATCTTTCACACGTCGCCAGTCACTTATCACACCTTACTCTTTCCAGCGCACGTATGATGCGCGCGGTCGCAGAAAAGTTTGACTTGCCGCTCGCGCTATGTGCATGATAACGTGCATTTTTGATGAACCTGGGGTTTTCTTAACATTGACTATGCCGCCCACGCCCAAGCTCATCAGACCCACGCCCGGACAGATGCTTGATTTCCCCACAAATCAGGATTAATTTTTTCTTAGCATGCTTGAAGAAGTTGAAGGCTTTATTCTGGTGGGCGGAGCGTCGAGCCGGATGGGCACGGATAAGGCCCGTTTATCGCTCGGCGGCGAGCAGTTCGTCGAACGCATCGCACGCGCGCTTCTCTCAATCACGGAGCATGTCTCGGTCGTCGGCGATAAAAATTTGAGCGCGCAGTGGAATTGGCCCAACGTGCCGGACATACACGCGAACTGGGGCGCGCTGGGCGGACTGCACGCCGCGCTTTCGGCGACGCGCGCGAGATGGGCGGCCATCGTCGCCTGCGACCTGCCTTTCGTCAACGGAGAACTCTTCGTGCGGCTCGCCAGCTTACGGCAGGACTACGACGCGGTCGTGCCCTTGCAGCCGGACAATCGCCTGCAACCGCTCTGCGCGCTCTATCGCGCGGC
>JAXDFO010000038.1:0-15952 GCA_034665545.1 Blastocatellia bacterium | reverse complement strand
TCAAGGGTTCGTCGCCGCCTTCTCTAGCATTGACCAGCACGCGCTCGCCGTCTGAGACGATGACGCGAGACTTCGGATTCTCGCGTCCATAACCGCGCGTGAGAATACATGCGCGCTTGCCTTCGAGCGCGAGGGCGCGTGCGAGCCAGGCGACGAGGGGCGTCTTGCCAGTGCCTCCGGCTGTGATATTGCCGACGCTGATGACGGGGGCTTCGATTCGTTCGACGGAGAATGCGCCTTGATGATAGAGGGCGAGGCGGGCGCGCGTCGCTATGCCGTAGAGCGCGCTGAGGGGCGCGAGCATCAAGTTTGAAGCGGGCACGATCATGCGTTGAGCGCAGGCGAGCGCGCGACCTGAGATTCGTCCGGGGAATCTGGCGCGTTGGTTGATGAGAGAATCGCTTTCAGTTCTTCGACGGTGCGTTCGGTCGCGCCGCGATTCTGCTCTAAAACTGTGCGCGCTCGCTCGCCGAATCCACGTCTACGCTCTTCATCGGTCAGCAGTTGCTCAAGGGCTTGCGCGAGCGCGTGCGGGGCTTCGCTTTCCGTCAGGTCGGGAAGTTGAACGAGCGCGCGCGCCTATAAGAAAGCTTCTGTGATGGCAACAAAATTATGTGTGTGATGGCCCGTCAAGACGCAGACTCCGGCGGCAGCCGGTTCGAGGACGTTATGACCGCCAGTGCGCGCGATGCTGCCGCCGACGAAGACCACGCTGGCGAGCGGATAGACTGCCCGCAACTCTCCAATCGAATCGAGCAGAATCACGTCGCAGGTCCGGTCATGCGCCGCCGTGGCATCAGAACGTCGCGCCCATGAGAGGCCGAAGGATGCGAGCAGCGAGGCCGCTTCCGCGAAACGTTCAGGATGGCGCGGCGCGATGAGTAGCCGGACGCGAGTTGGCCCAAGAGTAGATTGAAGCTCTTTGAAGGCGGCGATGATGATGCGTTCTTCGGGCGCGTGCGTGCTGGCGGCGACGACCAGTTGCTGCTCGTCAGTAAAATGAAAGCGGTCCTTTAATTCTATAGTTATGGCCTGCTCGCCGGGATTCGTGCCGCCGTCAAACTTGAGATTGCCGGAGACGAGCGCGCGTTCGGGCGACAGGCCCAGCGCGAGTAGACGCGCCGCGTCCGATTCCGTCTGCATCAGCGCGAGGGATAGATTGTTGACGACGCGACGCATGAAAGGACGTATGAGTTTGTAACGACGAAACGAATTTTCGGAGAGCCGCCCGTTGACGAGCGCGACGGGAATCGAGCGAGCGCGACATGCGCGCAGGAAGTTGGGCCAAAGCTCTGTTTCCATGATGAGCACGGCGCGCGGGTTGACGGCGCGCAGGGCGCGACGCGCGGACCAGGACCAATCGAAGGGGAAGTAGAAGATGGCGGACGCGCTATCTCGAAAGACTTCGCGGGCGACTCGCTGTCCCGTCAGGGTGGTCGTCGAGACGACGAGCGAGTGGCCGGGGAAGCGTTCGAGCACCGCTCGCGCGAGGGGCCGCGCCGCCTGCGTCTCGCCTACGGAAACGCAGTGCAGCCAGATGACGGGCCGCCCCCCGGTCTCAATCGCCGGAAGCGTTCCCATGCGCTCGCGCAATCCCTTGACATATTTTCCGTGGCGGAAGGCGTCGTAAACCAATCGCGGCAGCAGCGCGACGACGCCGAGTGTGAGCAGGAGGCTGTACAGCAAGTACATAAGCGACAGGCGACAAGCAAGAAGAAGGTTTTATTTTAACTTGTCACCTGTCACACGTTACTTGTCACTGAGTTATTTCGCGCGTTCCATGTAGCGTCCCTCCGAAGGGTCTACGCGGATGCGGTCGCCTTCGTTGACGAAGGGCGGGACTTGTATGGTGACGCCGTTTTCGAGCGTCGCGGGCTTGTTGACGTTGGAGACGGTCGCGCCCTTCATGGTCGGCTCCGTGCGGACGACCATTAATTCCATAGAGGCCGGAAGGTCCACGCCGATGGGGCGGCCTTCGTAAAACTCCACCTGAATCTTGAGGCCGGGCATTAACCATTGAGCGGCGTCGCCGAGGTCTTCCTCGCTCAGCGCGGTCTGCTCGTAGCTCTCCGTGTTCATGAAATGATGATGCGAGCCGTCAGAGTATAGATACTCCATGTCGTGCTGTTCGAGCACTGCACGCTCGACCGTGTCGGCGGAACGAAAGCGATGCTCGAAGGATGAGCCTGAGCGCAGGTTGCGCAGTTTGGCCTGGACCATCGCCCGCAGGTTGCCGGGCGTGTGATGACGAAATTCTATGACCTTGCAAAGCTGTCCCTCAAAGAGAATGACCATGCCGCGTCGAATCTGTGTTGCAGGAATCGCCATAAGAAATATCTTGACTCTCCGTCTGGAATAAAATCTTTCGCAAATGTCCGAAGGGCGACGCAAAGGATGAAAACCCGGCCCTTCAACAAACCTGTTAGTCTAACGAGCCGCGCGTCTCTTTGTCCAGTTCAGACAATAATGCGTGCAGGCTTAACCCGGATTCGCGGGTTGGCCCGGCTCGTCCCCTGTGGTGTCCGCGCTGTCTCCATCTTCGAGCTTGAAATAAACGCGCAGCGTCACTTGATACTGCAAGCGGCCCTGCTGCAATCCGCCGCGCTGCTCCGTGACGACGAACCATGAGAGGTCGCGCAAAGTCTGGCGCGCACGCGCGACCGCCACTTCTATCGCCTGGTTGAAACTCTCGTCTGAAGTGCCAACTATTTCTACTCCCTTGAAGACGCTCTCGCTCATCTGATTTTCTCCTCTGAATAAAAGCCCTCTCGCTGAGAGCCTGTCATGCGCTGCACATAAATGGACCAGCTATTCCCTGTGGCTGATTAATCTTTGAAAGGAAGCGTGGACGCTAACATGCGCCCGTGCGGGTGTCAAGATGGACCTTTCGCAAAGCGCGCCCGCGCGAGATACACAGAGAGCGGGCAAGAACCGAAAATTATCGAACCGAAGTTTGATAATCCGCGTTTCCTGCCCGCTCTCTGCTAGGAGCCCACCTACCTGTATGGCTAAACGTTCGGGCGGCAGCGAAGTTCCAATAAAAATTTTCGTCTCAGGCGGCGCGGGCGCGCGTGATATGACGCTGGCGCGCGATGTGGTCCAACCACTCCTGCGCATCCCTGTAATGAGGAAAACGTTGCTCTTCGGCGCGGAAGGCGTTGGTATGGTAATAACGCCTGCCGTTGATGAGACGCGCGGGGTGCTTGATGTGCAGCATCTCGTGATAGAGGATGTATTCGACGAACCATTCGGGCACGTCGCGCGCGTCCAGGGTCTTGCTGATGACGACCGTTTCGTGCGCGGCATCATGATGGCCCAGGATGCGGCGCGTCCGGCGTTGCGACCATGTCAGAGTCGGTTTCTCAATCTGCCCGTCGAAGTACTTGCGGTTGAGGCGGTCGAACATCTTGTCCAGGTCGTAAACGCTGCCGCGCGAAGATGAGATGAGCTTGCGCCCGCGCCTGCGCCGTGCGATGTCCGAAGCGCGCAGGATTTGCGGCGTGTAGGCATAATCCCTGTAGACTCTCTGGTGAACTTCCGGCGTCGGCTTGGCGAGCAGTTTGGCGACGAGGATGAAGGCCAGCGCGCGATGAACGTTCTGCGGCGCGTCCTTGAAGATGTCAGAAATGCGAACGTAGACGCGGCCTCCGCGCAGGCGAATCGTGTGATGCAGCCCGGCGTAAGGGTAGAACCTGACCTCTATCTCTGGAATTTTGCCATTGCTCTTGCCAAGCTGGCGGAACGCGTCAGCGAAAAGCGCTTTGAGATGAACGTTCGATTGTGACATGAAACGCGCCCGCCCGTCTGGAACTGTAGGGATGCGGATTCTCTTAAATTCGGCCCCGAAACCTTTCGCGCCGGAACCAGTGAAATTACCACAATGCCGGATTGATATTAGGGCGCATCAGCAGGGGCGTCAAATGATTGTTTTCGGCCTCCCGCTAAGCTATTGAACCAGCAAGAAATGAGCCGACGGAGCACGGGCAGCCTTGCGGGTGAAGGTTCGGAGGCTCTGCGTAAGCCCTATAAAGACAGCAATTTAGGTTGATTATCGTGAGGCCCGTGATGGTTGTCGTGAGCTAAGTGCAAGCATTCAGTCTAATTAAACAAATTGTGCAAGAATGATAAACACATTTGCCTGTATCGTAAAAGAACGTTTGCAGGCATGTTCCACAAGTTGATATACTCTGGAGGGGACGGCGCGCACGCCAGCGCGCGGGTTTATCCCTGAGACGACGAAACGAAATCTTGACAGGCCACGAGTGGCAGTGTTATTGATTCTTGTAAGGCTCTGCCGCGCCATCTGCGCGCCGCGCGTGCCTTCCCCGCGCCAGAGAGTCCCCTAAGACGATGACCAATCGCAGCCCAGCTTTCCAAACCCTGACTAACAATATTCCCGGCTCGCGCGGGCAGGCCATCTTGTCCGCAATCATCAAGGAGCATCTGGTGACGGGCGAGCCTGTCGGGTCGCGGACGATTTCGGATCGCTTCGCGCACGCCGCCGGATGGAGCAGCGCGACGATACGCAACGTGATGGGCGAGTTGGAGGAAGCAGGGTTGGTCGAGCAGCCGCACACCTCAGCCGGACGAGTTCCGACGGATAAGGGCTATCGCTTTTACGTGGACCACATGCTCGGAGAATCGCATTTGTCGAAGGCGGACCTCTCGGCCATCAACGACATGCTCGGCACTTCGCAGTTTGACGGAGCGAGCGTGCCTGACCGTTTGATGGAGAAGACATCGCATGTGCTCTCCGCTTTGTCCGAGAACGTCGGCATCGTTATCTCGCCGTCTCTCGCGGACAATCGTTTACAGCACATAGAGTTCACGCATCTCTCCGATAATCGCATTCTGGTCGTGCTGGTCTCGGCCTCGAATATCATCTACAACAAGATTGTTCGCGTCGAGGATGAGTTGAGCCAGGACGAGTTGGAGCGCACGGCGCGTTATCTCAATACTGAGTTTAGCGGCAAGAGCCTGGTCGCCATTCGCTCGGAGATTCTGGAATTGATGCGACAGGAAAAGGCTCTTTATGACAGGCTGTTGATGAACGCGATGCTATTGTGTAATCGCAGCCTGGAAGGCGAGGAGGCTTCGACCGGCGAAGTCTACGTTGACGGCGCTTCAAACATTCTGACCAAGCCGGAGTTTGCCCATGCGGAAAGAATGCGCGAGCTCTTCCGCATGTTCGAGGAGAAATCGCGCCTCATCAAAATCTTGAACGAGTGCGTCGCGCGCGACCAGTTGTTTCCGGGCGACGTGCAGGTCATCATCGGGCGCGAACATCAAACGCCCTCCATGCAGGATTGCGCGTTAATCACCGCGCCCTACCGTTTAGGCTCCGGCGAGGTGGTGGGAACCATCGGCGTCGTTGGGCCAATGCGTATCGAGTACGCGCGCATGATGACGGTCGTCAATCATGTGGCGCGTCTCATCGAGCGCATGCTTCGTGAAGAAAGCTCGCACTAGAGTGCATCGGAAATCCCGGTTGTTTGCTCAAGTCTTAATCTGAGGGTTAAAAGGGAACATGATCGCTGATAACAATAGACCGAAAGCCAATCGCATTCCGGTGCGTTTCGTAGAGGAAGAGCCGCCTGCGGGCAAGGCCGAGGACGGCGCGCAACAGGGCACAGACGGCTCCAGTCAGAACGAAGATGGCACGGGGTTGACGCCGGATGAACTCGGTCGCGCTTCCAGTTATGAAGGCGAGACTGAGATGCAGAGCCGTATCAATCGCGGAGATGAAGAGGATGGCGCGCGCGCGGATGATGCGGACACGGCTGGCGGCCCCGCGCTCTCTGAGATGCCGGAGCATCGTGAAGACCAGGATGAAGCGGGCGCAGGCCCGAAGCGTCCCGGCGTCGCTACTGATGAAACTGACGGGACAGGCGCACAGGCGCGCACGGCGTCGAGCGCGGCTGCTAATCCTACTGCCGCAGCCGCAGCCGCCGGTCCGATGTTAGCCGAACTGTTAGCGACGCGCGCCGAACTGAAAAGAATAGAGGCGGAGCGCGCGGACTTGCTGGATAAGCTGGCGCGTCGCCAGGCTGATTTTGAAAATTATCGCAAGCGTCTCGAACGCGAGCGCGGCGAGATGTACACGCGCACAGTGGGAGACATCGTCAGCAAGATGCTGCCGGTGTTGGACAATTTGCGTCGCGCGCTCGACGCGGAAGCCTCCGTTGAGGCCAGCGAGTCGGAAGAGTTTCGCCGTTTTCTGCACGGCGTCGAATTGATAGATAAGCAATTGAACGACGTGCTCGGAGGTTTGGGTTTACAACCTGTAGAGGCTGTGGGCCAATTATTCGACCCGCATGTTCATGAGGCTGTGGCGACGGAAAACTCCGACCAGCATGAACCGGACACAGTGGTCCAGGAACTCGCGCGTGGATACAGGCTTGGCGAAAGACTCCTGCGCCCGGCGATGGTCAAGGTCGCTACCAGAGAGTAGTTCACAAAAGCCTTTCGTCGGGCCCACCCCACCTACACACGGTCATTCGACCGCAGGAAAGAAGTCCAACACCGGACAGGGACAAAACTTATGGGAAAAGTAATCGGAATAGACTTAGGCACGACCAACTGTTGTGTCGCCGTTCTGGAAGCCGGAGCGGTCCAGATTATTCCCAACAAGGAAGGCGGGCGCACGACCCCCTCTGTCGTTGGCTTTACGGACAAGGGCGAACGCCTCGTCGGCCAGATTGCCAAGCGGCAGGCCGTGACCAACGCCGCCAACACGGTCTACGCCGTCAAGCGTCTCATCGGTCGCAAGTTCAACTCGCCCGAAGCCGCGCGCATGCGCGAGTCTTCGCCCTTCGAGATAGTTGATTCGCAGAACGGCGACGGGCGCATACGCGTGCAGGGCCGCACCTACAGCCCGCCGGAAATCTCCGGCATCGTTCTTCAGCGTCTCAAGGCCGCCGCAGAAGATTTCCTCGGCGAGGCCGTGACCGATGCTATCATCACCGTGCCCGCTTACTTCGATGATTCGCAGCGACAGGCGACGAAGGACGCGGGCAAGATTGCCGGTCTCAAGGTCGAGCGTATTATCAATGAGCCGACGGCAGCCGCGCTCGCTTACGGTCTCGGCAAGTCCGAGTCAGAGCGCATCGCCGTCTATGACCTCGGCGGCGGCACGTTCGATATTTCGATTCTCGAAATGAACGACGGCGTCTTTGAAGTGCTCTCGACATCTGGCAACACTTTTCTCGGCGGCGAGGATTTCGACGACCGCATCATAGATTGGATGTCCGAACAGTTCCGCGAAGAGACCGGGATAGATTTGCGCCAGGACCGTCTCGCGCTGCAACGCTTGAAGGAGGCCGCAGAGCGCGCCAAGTGCGAGCTTTCATCCGTCAATGAGACCAACATCAACCTGCCCTTCATCGCGGCGGACGAGTCCGGGCCGAAACACTTTAACAAGGCTCTCACGCGCGAAAAGTTTGAATCGCTCGTCTCTGATTTAGTAGAGCAGACGGTCGAGCCGTGCCAGAAAGCGCTCTGGGATGCGAAGCTTCAACCGAGCGATGTTGACAAGGTGATTCTGGTGGGCGGGCAGACTCGCTCTCCGCTCGTCGCGCGCACGGTGCAGGAGATTTTCGGCAAAGCTCCTTCGGCAGAGATTAACCCGGACGAGGTCGTGGCGATGGGCGCGGCGATACAGGGCGGCGTGCTGACGGGCGACATCAAGGACATAGTCCTGCTCGATGTCCTGCCGCTCAGCCTGGGCCTGGAAACGAAGGGCGGTCTCTTCACCAAGATTATAGAGCGCAACTCCACCATCCCCTTGCGCGAGAGCCGCGTCTTCACGACCGTCGCTGACAACCAGGCTTCCGTAGAGATACACGTCCTGCAAGGCGAGCGCGAGATAGCGGGGGCCAATCGCTCGCTCGCCAAGTTCGAGCTTGTCGGCATCCCCCCGAACTCGCGCGGCGTGCCGCAGATTGAGGTTTCATTTGAAGTTGATGCGAGCGGTATCGTCTCCGTCTCGGCTAAAGATAAGACTACTGGGCGCGCTCAGCAGGTCCACATCACGCCGACTTCCGGCCTCTCGCCAGACGAGATAGAGCAACTGATTCGTGAAGCGGAAAACTTCGCCGAATCGGACCTTCGCACGAAAGAGGTCATCGCCACGCGCAACAAGCTGGACACCCTCATGCGTAATACACAGCGCGCCTATATAGAGTTTGGCTCATCGCTCTCCGACAACGACCGTCGCAACGGCAGGCGCGTCCTCAGCGATGCCGAGACGGTCCTCAAATCCGACGACACGGAAAAGCTCAGCCAGGCTCTAGAACTGGTCGAGCAGGTCGCAGCCCAACTCACCAACGCCATGTTCAACTCCGTCAACGAAGAAGCCGACGCCGGAATTGAAGAGATGCATAAGTGAAAAGTCAGGAGTCCAGAGTCTAGAGTCTGGAGTCATGAGTCAAAAAGAAGGGCTGAGGTTTTAGGTCTCAAGTTTAAAGTTAAAGCAACTGCTTTTGACTCCAGACTTCAGATTCTAGACTCCGATTTGCTGTGTGCTCATCGCTTATAATAAGATGAGTGTGGAAAGGGTATTGATAAGAGCTAGATGAGCAAACGCGATTACTACGAAATTTTAGGTGTCACCCAGACGGCGACGGACCAGGAGATTAAGAGCGCCTATCGCCGCCTGGCCGTGCGCTATCATCCTGATAAGAATCCGGGCGACCAGGAAGCCGAAGATAAGTTTAAAGAGGCGGCGGAAGCCTATTCCGTTCTCTCGGACACGGACCAGCGTAGACGCTACGATCGCTTCGGTCACGCGGGCGTGTCGAGCAGCGCGGCTTCTGCGGGATGGGGCGCACAAGGCTTCGGCGGCATAGAGGACATCTTGGGCGACCTGTTCGGCTTCGGTGATGTCTTCGGCGGGCAGGCGCGCGCCGGGGCGGGCGGGCGCAGGACCACCGCGCAAAGAGGCGCGGACCTTCGTTACGATTTGGAAATCTCTCTGGAAGAGGCGGCGGCTGGCATGACTGCGAGCCTGCGTATCCCTCGCCTGGAATCCTGCGACGATTGCAAGGGGTCCGGCGCAGCCGAAGGCACGCAGCCGGAAACCTGCCAGACCTGCGCGGGGATGGGCCAGGTTCGTTACCAGCAAGGCTTCTTCTCCGTCGCGCGCACGTGCAGCACTTGCCGTGGCACAGGGCGTATCATTCGCACGCCCTGCCCGACGTGCAAGGGCGCGGGCCGCGTCGAGAGAGAGAAGACGATGGAGGTCAAGATTCCTGCGGGAGTCGAGACGGGTTCGCGCCTGCGCGTGCAGGGCGAAGGCGAGTCAGGCACGCAGGGCGGACCTCCGGGCGATTTATACGTCGTCATACACGTGCTTGAGCATGAGCAGTTCGAGCGGCAGGGAAGCCATCTCTACACCAGCGTGCCGATTACGTTTGCGCAGGCAGCACTCGGCGCGGAAATCACCGTCAAGACTCTGGGCGGGCAGAAGCCGTACAAGATTCCTGCGGGCACACAGAGCGGGCAGGATTTTCGTCTGCGAGGCGAGGGCTTGCCCGTCCTCGGTGGACGCGGGCGCGGCGACCTCATCTTTATCGTCAAGGTCATTACCCCGACCACCCTCACGCGCGAACAAAGGCGGCTGCTGGAACAACTCTCCGAAATAGAGACCAAAGACCTCGAAGACAAGGGTCTCATGGACAAGGTCCGCAACATGTTCGGGTAAGAAGAGCAAGCAGAAATTCGTAAGGCTGAGGATGAGAGAAAAGCTATTCATCTTTGAATAGCTTTTCTCTCATCCTTTCTCTCTTCCTGCGCTGTCCGTTTCGCAATCATACAAGCCGTTTGGGTTATGGATGGAGACGCTGTCTCATAAGTGTTCACAGGAGGGCTTGTAATCATCTCGCAATAATTCGCTATTTAGCAGTAAAGACGGGCGTTCAGTCTCTTAGTCTTATCTGGCGCGTCTGCGGCATGTGTGTTGCACAAGTAAATCGTGATTTTGGAAATCTTGACTCTCCCGAAATCCTGTAGAAGCTTGGAGCATAAAAGATGAGACGCAAACACCTCGCGGCAATTTTCGCAACACTCTTGTTGGCCTTCTCTGCTACGGCGGCGTTGGCCGCATCCGGCGATGATCAAGGCAAGGATACGGACACGCGCATGGTCAACGCTAAGGTGGTAGAGGTGACGGACGAGCATATTTCTGTGATGGCCCAGACGGGCGTGGAGCATGTCATTGCGATTGACCGCGCCGACACGAAGGTGACAATCGAAGGCCGCGTCGTTTCGCTCAAGGATGTGCGCGAGGGTGATGTGATTACGGTGGACCTTGACGCACAGAAACGCGTCAAGTTTGCGAAGAATATTGCGATACGTTCCTCGGAGGGAGCGGAGGTCGCGCGGAATCGCCGGTAATTGGTCCAGGTGCTCTTAATTGAGTGTCGCCTCGCGGACCTTTGCAGGCGCCATAGAGCCGCTTTGCTTTAACCAGCAAGGCGGCTCTATACATTTTTACGCGAAGCCCAAAAGGGACCGCTCACGCCCTTCAACTTTTACAACCTGTAACGAACACGACTGCGACGAAGTGCCTCGTCTTCGACATCAACATTCTGCAAGCGCAGTGTGACATCCGCATTCAGGTCCAGCCCGGCTCGCTCGCCCGCTTGCAGCTTGACGGTTCCGGCTGCCGCTATCATCGCCGCGTTGTCCGTGGAGAGATGCGGCGAAGGGAAATAGACTGGCAGCCCGAGACGCGTCGCCGCTTCCTGCGACGCGCCCCTGAGAGCCTTGTTGCAGGCCACGCCGCCCGCGACGATGAGCGTGCGCGGGCGATGCTCCGACGCCATTCGCTCCATCGTCCCGACCAGAGAACGCACGACCGTTGTTTGAAAGCTGGCGCACAAATCCTTAATCGCCGTTGAAGGCTCTTCGCCTTCCGAGACCGCCGCCAGCCCTGTCTCGCGCACATGCTTGGAGACGGCTGTCTTCAACCCGCTAAAGCTGAAATCGGGTCGCCCGTCGCCCATCCTCGGCACGGCGAAACGCACCGCGCGCGGATTACCCTCACGCGCCAGCCGCTCAATAATTGGACCACCCGGATAACCCAGCCCGAGCATCTTCGCCACCTTGTCGAAAGCCTCGCCCGCCGCGTCATCCCTCGTCCGCGCCACCACCTTATACTTGCCGGGCTCCGGCACCATAAACAGATTCGTGTGCCCGCCTGAGACGACCAGCGCGAGCGCGGGATAGTCAACGGGCGGATTCTCGAACGCGACAGAATAGATGTGCCCCTCTATGTGATTGACGCCGACGAGCGGCTTGTCCAGCGCGAACGCCATCGCCTTCGCATAGGAGACGCCGACCAGCAGCGAGCCGACAAGCCCTGGGCCCATCGTCACGGCGATGCCGTCCAGTTGTTCTCCCTCAACTCCGGCGCGCGTCAAAGCCTCCAACACCACCGGCACTATCTTGTCCAGATGCTCGCGCGAGGCCAGTTCCGGCACGACCCCTCCGAAACGTTTGTGCGTCTCTATCTGCGACGCGATGACGGACGACACCATCTCGCGCCCGTCCCTCACGACAGCCGCCGCCGTCTCATCACACGAACTCTCGATTCCAAGTACAAGCATAAGCAGTCTTCAGTTTTGAGTTTTCAGCTTTCAGTATACAACAATCAACGACTCTTGATCTGTAAGCTGCCCGATGTTCACCGTCTTTCGTAGAAACTCAGGGACGAGTCGCCTTGCTTGAGGATGCGCCAACGGCGGAGCATGCCGAGTTCGTCTTTCATCTCCTTCTTGTGATGATGCTCTGCGATGAAGAGGCCGTCTTCGCGCAAGAGCTTGCTCTCCTCTGCGCCGAGTGCGAGCAGGACGGGCGTGTATTCGAGCGTATAGGGCGGGTCGAAAAAGATGATGTCCCAACCCTCGCCGCCGCGCGTGGCTGTGCGCCGCAAAAATTCTCCGGCTTCGGCCATGACCACTTCAGTCATGTCGTCCGGCACGCCGCACAGGTCCAGGTTCGATTCGACGAGGCCGCACATCTTGCGCGAGCGGTCAACGAAGGTGACGTGTTCTGCGCCGCGCGAGAGAGCTTCGATGCCGACCGCGCCGGAACCGGCGCAGAGGTCCAGGAATCGCGCGTCCTCTATGCGCGGCGCGATGACGTTGAAGAGGGTCTCGCGCAGGCGGTCGGAAGTGGGCCGCACCTCCATCGAAGAAGGGCTGCGCAAGTTTCGCCCGCGATATGTGCCCGCGATTACACGCAATTTGAATCAATCGGAGAAGCCGAAATTAAGGGCCGTTCAACGCTCCTGTCGAGCGTAATTCAGAAAGCCGAAACTCTCAAGTCCAGCCCGGAGGATTGAATTTTAAGGCCGCTCAATAATTGGACCAACAATTGGCCCAGAATTGGCCCACCGCGCACAAAAATCGTTGACATTTGAGATTGATATCACTATGCTCCCTCTGCCGCTTCATTTGTCGGTTGATAATGCCAGCCTCGCCTTGAGCAACATTGGCCTCACTTGAAGCGCCAGCATCACAGTAAACGGAAGTCTTACCAAACTACAGTCTCTTGCCCAGAGCAATTTGATTCTCAGTCTTCTGGATTAATGGTCCAGGCTGAGAGATGTCCTCTCACTCGATTGGAGTGAAGGTCTGCGTTCTCTCGTCTTTGTGCGCCAGCATGAAGCGAGGGAGCACGCGCAGGCGTTCGAGTGCGGACCTCGAATTGTCTCTCTCTGTGCGGAGGCTGACCTGAGCAGACGGACCTCGCCTGCACTTACTTCTGATTTTGATGGTCCATTAATGGGCCGATCAATTAATTCAACAGGTTCCCTAGGGTAACAAGCAAGACCACTGAACTGGGCTACAAACTGACCATTGCTTACCAACGAAAAGCGCCCAGAACTTTTCATTTCACAAGAGTGGGTTCCCCCACTTGCTAGGAGGGAATACGGACATGAAGCTTCTCAAGATTTTAGCGTTAACATTTTTCGTCGCGGCCTTCTTCCTCCCGATGGCCCTGACGAGAACCGTGCATAGCCAGGGCGCGCCCGAAGCGCCCGCAGGCTTTGACAACCTGACCAACAATTCAATCTCCCAGGCTACTTTCAACGCCGACCTGGCAGTTTTCGAGGAGAGAGACGACATTGCTAAAGGTCTCGGCCCCGTCTACAACGCGCAGAGTTGCGCGGAGTGTCATCAGAATCCAGTGACCGGCGGCATCAGTCAGATTACGGAACTGCGCGCCGGACATCAGGACGGTTTCGGCAACTTCGTGGATGGTCCGGGCGGCTCGCTGATTAATGACCGCGCGACGAACGCGGGGATTCAGGAACGCGTCGGGGGCGCGGAAGTAGTGCGCACTTTCCGCACCTCTCTCAACGTGCTCGGCGACGGCTTCGTCGAAGCGATTGATAGCAATACTCTCGTCGCCATCGCAAACAATCAACCGAACCAGAGCGGCGGACAGATTGCGGGACTTTTCATACAGGTTCCCGTGCTGGAAGCCCCAGGCCAGAAGCGCGGCGGACGCTTCGGTTGGAAGAACCAGCAGGCCAGCTTGCTCTCCTTTGCGAGCGATGCGTATCTCAACGAGCAGGGCATCACGAACCGTCTCAATCTGACGGAGAACACCAGCCTGGGCCGCTTCGTGGGCTTCGGGTCTGGATTCGATCCTGTTTCCGACACCACGCCCTGCGTGAATAATCCGAGCGTCAAGTGCGGTGAAGACCCTGACAACGACATAGACGCCTTCGCGGCCTTCATGCGCGCGACGAAGGTTCCGCCGCGCGACTCAGCAGTCGCCGCGACCGCCGACGCTCAAACAGGGGCGGCCCTCTTTAACCAGATAGGCTGCAATATCTGTCACGTCACTTCGATAACGACCTCCCCGGCGGGGACGGTCATCAACGGCGGAGCCTTCACGGTTCCAACCGCCCTCGGCAACAAGACCATTCACCCGTATAGCGATTTTCTGCTGCACGACGTTGGGACAGGCGACGGCATCGTTCAGAACGGCGGGCAGCTGAGCGCGAACCAAATGCGCACTGCGCCCTTGTGGGGCGTGCGTACACGCGACCGCCTGATGCACGACGGCGAGAGCTTGACCCGCGATAATGCCATCCTGCGTCACGGGGGCGAAGCCACCTTCGTCATCAACAACTATCGTTCGCTGAGCACCACTCAGAAGAACCAACTCATCACCTTCCTCAACTCGCTGTGAGACGGTAGAACAGGAGCCAGGAGCCAGAAGTAAGAGAAGAGCGTTTAGCATACCCTTCATCATGAAGAGCATGCTATCGCTCTTCATTCTGGCTCCTGGCTTCTGGCTTCTGGCTTCTGCTTTTACCCGACTGCTGCGAGGCCGAAGCGTGGGTCGTCGCGGATGCGTTCGATGAGGCGTGAGGCTTCGCGCGTTCGCGCGCGTGTGGTCAGGTAGTGTTCGGCTTCGCGGCGGGCTTCCTCAAGGATCAGCACGTCGCGGACCAGATTGCCGATGCGGAAGGTGGGCAGGCCAGACTGTCTTGTGCCCATCACTTCGCCTGGTCCACGAATTTCCAAATCCTTCTCCGCGATACGAAAGCCGTCGTTAGTCTCTTCCATAATGCCGAGGCGTTCGCGCGCGACGCTCGTCTGCTTTTCCGAAGCGAGCAGGACGCAGAAACTCTGCTCGGCCCCGCGACCGACGCGCCCGCGCAGTTGATGCAGTTGAGAGAGGCCGAAACGCTCTGCGTGTTCTATGACCATGACGGAGGCGTTCGGCACGTCAACTCCCACTTCAACGACAG
Source organism: Blastocatellia bacterium (assembly GCA_034665545.1). Classification (GTDB taxonomy): domain Bacteria; phylum Acidobacteriota; class Blastocatellia; order Pyrinomonadales; family Pyrinomonadaceae; genus DASYML01. The sequence goes on along the minus strand of JAXDFO010000038.1, from coordinate 1,182 downwards.
TCGTTGCAACGAGTATATTAATCTCGCCGGAGACGAAGCGGCGCATCACTTCCTCTTTCTCCGCAGACTTCATCTTGCCATGCAGGAGTCCGACGTTGAAGTTGGGAAAGACGCGGTCTCGCAGTTGTTCATACATGCGCGTCGCGTCCTTCAAATCCATCTTCTCGGATTCTTCTATGAGCGGGTAAACGACGTAGACCTGCCGCCCCGCGCGCACCTCCCGCTCGACTCCCTTGTAGACGCCCGCGCGCTGGTCCTCTCCGACGACGACCGTCTTGATGGGCGTGCGGCCCGGCGGCAATTCGTCAATCACAGAGACATCAAGGTCGCCGTAGGCCGTCATCGCTAAGGAGCGCGGGATGGGGGTGGCGGTCATCACGAGCACGTCGGGGTTGAAGCCGCGCGCGCGCAGTTCCGCGCGTTGGAGGACGCCGAAGCGGTGCTGCTCGTCAATCACTATGAGGCCCAGTTTATGAAACTGGACCGATTCCTGAATCAACGCGTGAGTGCCTATGATGGCATGAACGTCGCCCGATGCTATCTCTTTATGAAGCCGTTTTTTGAGAGCCGCGCGAAGGCTGCCGATGAGTAGCTCGACGCGAAAGGGAGTGCGAGCAAGCAGTCGTTTGACGTTGCGCGCGTGCTGCTCGGCGAGGATTTCCGTGGGGACCATGAGCGCGGCTTGATAGCCGTTCTCCATCGCCGCGAGCATAGCCTGTAAGGCGACGATGGTCTTGCCGCTCCCGACATCGCCTTGCAGCAGTCGGTTCATGGGAGCGTCCGATTGCATGTCGTCGTAGATGCGTGCGATGACGCGTTCCTGCGCGCTCGTCAACTGGAAGGGCAGGACCGATTCTATGCGTTCGCGTACGAGGTCCGTGAGTTCTATGACCGCGCCCTTCGCCTCCTTGATTCTCTGGCCGCGCCTTAAGCCGAGGGCGAGCGCGACCCAGAAGAACTCTTCAAAGATGAGACGCAGGTGGGCAGGGCTGCGCGCGCATTCATACTCGGAGAGCGCGACATCCTCTGCGGGAAAGTGTATGCGGCGCAGGGCTTCGGCGCGGCTAATCAATCCCTGTCGCGCGAGCAAATCAGTGGGCAGCGTTTCCTCTATGCTCCGGTCTTCAAGCTGCTCAAGCACCGCATGGACTATCTCTCGCAGACGCTTCGCGCGAAACTCCC
>JAXDFO010000037.1:0-7461 GCA_034665545.1 Blastocatellia bacterium | reverse complement strand
TGACGAGTCCGCCGGGCGAACTGGCCCGCACCATCAAACGACGCAAAGCCTCTTCGCCCTCTCCGGCGCGGCCCGTCGTGTGGTCCGTCTCGCGCACGCGTGGGCTCTCCTTGCCGTTGAGGAAGACATCCGCGTCATACTCTTCCAACTCGATGTGAACGCGGCCCGTGAATTCACGCGCCTGCAAATAACGCAGCAACGCCCCCAGATTCACGTAGGCCGTGTCCAGGTTCTCATGTACGGGAGGACGTTTCGCTTCTTCCGGCATATCACACTCTGGTCTGGAACTCGCGCGGCGGAGTCTAACAAAGGTAAAAGTAAAAAGGCAAAAGGCCAGGCGAATAACTCTTCGAGTTGCAGCGCATCAGGGCGGCGCAAACGAAAGACGGTCTTTCACTTCTAACTTTTCACTTCCTGACCTTTTCTTTTTACTTTTGCCTCCGGCCTTGTTAGACTCCGCGCACGCGTTAAATAGACTGGCACGGACAGGTTTTAAAAGCTTCTTTCACATCCTGTATCAACGGAGGCGTAACCTTGCTTCGAGGCATCTTTCGCACCAAAAATCTTGACGACATCATGGCCGTGGTGGGCGGTCCGCAGTTCTCTCTCAAGCGCACGCTCGGCGCATTCAACGTCACGCTCATCGGCATCGGCGCGATTATCGGCGCGGGCATCTTCGCCACTGTGGGCACGGCTTCGGCGGGCGAGGTTGATGCGGCGGGCAATCTGGTGCGCGTCGGGGCGGGCCCATCGCTGATGCTCTCTTTCGTCATCACGGCGGTCGTCTGCGGCTTCACCGCGCTCTGCTATGCGGAGCTTGCTTCGATGGTCCCGATCTCAGGCTCGGCCTACACTTACTCCTACGCGACCTTAGGCGAACTGGTCGCCTGGATTATCGGCTGGGACTTAATCATCGAGTATGCCATCGGCAACGTCGCCGTGGCGATTAGTTGGGCCGAGTTCTTCAACCGGCTGCTGAGAAACTTAGGGATACACTTTCCAGACTGGCTCGCCTCAAACTACCGCACGGCGACGCCCGAAATACTCGCCGCCGCGCCGCACGTCTTCGGCGTGCCCATCGTCTTCAACTTCCTCGCGCTCGGCATCGTCGCGCTCATCACGGCCGTGCTCGTCTGGGGCATCAAGGAGTCTGCCGAGTTCAACGCCGTGATGGTCGGCATCAAGATTCTGGTGCTGCTCTTCTTCATCGTCGTCATTCTCTATTACGTCACGCCGTCGAAGATGCCGGACAACTGGCATCCCTTTCAACCGAACGGTTGGGCGGGCACATTCACGGGCGCAGCCGTCGTCTTCTTCGCTTACATAGGATTCGACGCCGTCTCGACCGTCGCCGAAGAGACGAAGAACCCTGCGCGCGACCTGCCCATCGGCATCATCGCTTCGCTCATCATCTGCACGGTCTTCTACATCGCCGTCGCCGCCGTCTTCAGCGGCGCGGTCTCTTACAATGAGCTACGCCAGTGGACGCCCGCGCAACTCGGAGAATCTTTGACGATGGCCCTTGAGCACGTCGCGCCGCAGGCGAAGTGGCAGAACTCCGTCATCGCCTTCGGCTCGGTGGTCGCGCACACGGCGGTGCTCCTGGTCTTCCAGATGGGCCAACCGCGCATCTTCTTTTCGATGGCGCGAGACGGTCTGCTCCCGTCTGTCTTCGCCACCGTTCACCCCAAGTTCAAGACGCCGCATGTGACGACCATCTTGACGGGCATTTTCGTCGGCGGCGTGGCGGCCTTCGCCACCGTTGACGAGATGGTGAGCTTGACGAACATCGGAACTCTCTTCGCTTTCATCCTCGTCTGCGTCGGCGTCATCGTCCTGCGCTATAAAGACGCGGCGAGGCCGCGCCCCTTCAGAGTCCCTTTAGGCAACTGGCTGCTGCCGGGACTGGGGGCCGTCTCCTGCGCTTTCCTGATTTATTATTTGCCGGGCGGCTCTTACTGGCGCTTCGTCGGCTGGCTCATGCTGGGCCTCTCCATCTATCTCTCTTACGGCTATACGCGCAGCGCGATTGGGCAGAAGATAGGACGACCATCTCTCACTCCGCTCGCGCTCAAAGTCGCGGCGATTGGTTTCCTGCTCGTCTCGGCGGGCCTCTTCACCATCCCGCATGACGCAGGGCCTGCTAAACTCTGGGAAGAATTGACGACGGGCAATACGCGCACCCTCTTAGGCTTCGGCGGCATCGCGCTCGGACTGGTCTTCGGCATCGTCGGCTCCTTGATGGGAGCTTCGCAGCCGGACGCGAACGGGGCGAGCGAAGATAGCTAACAGGCTGAACGAAATTTTAGAGAGAAGTTCCGAATGAAGATTCTTGTGATGGGCGCGGGGCGCATGGGCCTCGGCGCGGCTTACGACTTGGCGCAGGCGACGGACGTGCAGGACGTGACGGTCGCTGACCTGGACCTCGAACGCGCGCGCGCCGTCGTTGAAACCATCGGCAGCACACGCTTGAGGCCCGCGCAGGTTGATGTCGCGGACGTTGAATCAGTGGTCCAATTAATGCGCGGCCATGATGCCGCGATTAGTTGCGTCGTCTATCATCACAACCTGAACCTGGCGCGGGCGGCGATTGAGGCGCGGACCAACTTTTGCGACCTCGGCGGCAACAACTCCGTGGTGGATGCGGAACTCGCGCTGGACCTGGAGGCGCGCGAGGCCGGGATTAACATCATTCCCGATTGCGGTCTCGCGCCCGGAATGGTTTCAGTGCTGGTGGCGCACGGGGCGGCCCGCTTCGCCTCGCTCGAAGAGGTACACATACGCGTCGGCGGCTTGCCGCAACACCCGCGCCCGCCGCTCGATTACCAGATAGTCTTTTCGGTCGAAGGCTTGATTAACGAGTACGTCGAGCGCGCGCGCGTGATACGCGACGGGCGCATCACAGAAGTTGATTCCATGACCGAGATTGAACAGTTGGCATTCCCCGCGCCCTTCGGCACGATGGAGGCTTTTCAGACTTCCGGCGGAACATCCACGCTGCCCGAAAGTTTTTCGGGACGCGTGCGCGAGCTTGACTATAAGACGATACGCTATCCGGGCCACTGCGAAAAATTCAAACTGCTCATGGACCTCGGCCTGGCGAGCAGCACAGACCATGTGGAGGTTGACGGTGTGGCAATCACGCCGCGCCGCGTGCTCTCGGAAATGCTGCTCAGACGCTTGCCCGCAGACGAGCCTGATGTCGTGCTCATTCGCGTGGAGTTTCGCGGGCGTCTCACGAATGGAGACGAGGGCGCGCTTCGTTACGACATCATAGACCGCTTCGACGAGCGCAAAGGGTTGAGCGCGATGATGCGGACCACGGCCTTTCCCGCCTCCATCATCGCGCAGATGATGGCGCGCGGAGAGACGACGGAAAAGGGAGCGATTCCGCAGGAGCGTTGCGTCCCGCCCGGCCTCTTCGTCGCCGCGCTCGCCGCGCGAGACATACGCATCCATGAACAGTTCAGCAAAGGATAACGCGCCCGTTGGTCCATTAATCTCCCGGCTCCTGGTCCATTAATTCGTCATGCATTTCAAAGATTACTTTTCGACTCAATCCCTGGACTATGCGAAGTACAGGCCGCGCTATCCTGCGGAGTTGTTCGCCTACGTCTCTGCGCTTCCGGCGCAACGAGAGCGTGCCTGGGATTGCGCGACCGGCAACGGCCAAGCCGCGCTTTCCCTCACGGGCTTCTTCAAGCATGTCATCGCCACGGACGGCAGCCAGGCGCAACTTGATAACGCCGCCCCTCACGAGCGCGTCACCTACAAGCAGGCGACCGCCGAAGAGAGCCACATCGAATCGCATTCGATTGACCTCGTGACGGTCGCGCAGGCGCTCCACTGGTTCGACCTCGAACGCTTTTACGCGGAGGTCCGGCGCGTCCTCAAACCTGCGGGCGCGCTCGCCGCCTGGTGTTACGACCTACTGGAAATATCTCCCGCGCTCGATGCCGTCATCAACCGTTTTTACTCCGAGACGGTTGGCCCGTACTGGCCTCTCGAAAGAAGAATCATCGAAGACAAATACCGCTCCCTGGCTTTCCCTTTCGATGAAGTCGAGCCGCCGCCCTTCGACATCACGGCGCAATGGAATTTATTGGACCTGTTAGGTTATTTCAGCACATGGTCCGCCACACAGAGATTCATCCACGCGCGCGGGCACGACCCCGTCCCGGACCTCGCGGACGAACTGCTCCCGCTCTGGGGCGAGCCGCATGAAGCGAGGGAGGTCAGGTGGCCGCTTTTTATGAGGGCCGGAGTTGTGCGGGTATAATAGCAAGCCTGTCATAAATCGTTCTTGGAGAATTCATCATGGCAACACACACGCCGCCGCCCTACTTCCCGCAAAACTCCCTTTCGCCGGACGACCCGAACAAGTATAGAAAATTCAAACTCACGGTGTTCGGCATCGTTCTGCTCCTGCTCTTATTGCTCGGCGGAGCCATCGCGGGCGCGGTCTATCTCGTCAAGTGGCTATTTTGAATGGAAAATCACATCTTAGATGAACACTTCTACCGAGACATGGAAAAATTCGGCCAACGCCTTGGCCTGCGCTTTACTGATTCCACGCTTGCCGTTAATCACCTCGGAAGCGATGCCCTTGGAGCCAAACAACTCCCACAGGTCTCTCTGTTTCAGTCCGCGCGCATTCATTAACTCGCGTAATACTTCATGCGGCGTGGCTTCTCCCAGATGATAGAAGTTTCTCTCAAACTCCTGGACGAGATGCGCAATCAGGTCAAGTAGGGCATCCTCTTCGGGAGTGCGCTGCTCGCCCTTGTCCATCAATTTTCGGACTTCAAGCAGCATACGGTCGTTCTCTTCTTCAGTCTTGATGCGGACGGGCAAAATTTTGGCGAGCAGTTTCCCGTATCTTTGCGGACTGATTTTAGAGGCCGCAGTCTTTCTTCCATTTTTTCTTATTGTAGTCTGCATGAGTTAAAATGTTTTTAATAAATATAATCTGCGCGCGATAGTCAATGATAACGACTAACCTGTAGCGATTGCCTTTGATGTTGAATACTGTGCAAGTGCCAACCGCATCCGCGTGCGGATAGGTTTGTCTCACTTCTACTATATTTTTCCAGTTAGCTTTGCTTGCTACCTCGTACCACGCATTAGATTTAGACTCAGCATCAGAATGCTGCTTTATAAAATTGCTGATTATGTGTAAACCAATAATAATATACATTTATTATTATTATTCTCCTTGGACAATTAAGATAATCAAGGTAATACATAATCTTTTTTATAACTCTCTCTCTTAAAATTTACTGAGCGAATCTTTTCCCAATTGGGTAAATGTTCTCATATTGAGAACCGAATAGTCAAGCTTTATTGTTGCGTTTTGTGAAAGCCGTAGCTAGTCTAAAAACGTGGAGGAATCATTCATATGAATGCCTTGCCCATTATCATCGGCGCGCTGTGCGTGATGGCTATCGCGTACCGCTACTACTCGGCTTTTATCGCGGCGAAGGTTCTCTCTTTGGATGACGCGCGAAGCGTGCCCGCCAACACGATGTATGATGGGCACAACTATTATCCAACTAATAAATGGGTGCTGTTCGGTCATCACTTCGCGGCGATTTCGGGGGCTGGCCCACTGGTCGGGCCTGTGCTTGCGGCGCAGTTCGGCTTTCTGCCCGGACTCCTCTGGCTGGTCATAGGCGTCTGCCTCGGCGGGGCGGTCCACGATTTTATGATTCTCGTGGCGAGCGTCAGGCGGCACGGAAAATCACTGGCCGAAATCGCGCGCACGGAGATTAGCCCGCTCTCAGGTCTTGTTGCAGGAATAGCGATTCTCTTCATCGTCGTCATCGCGCTGGCGGGCCTGGGTCTCGTGGTGGTCAACGCCCTGGCCGAATCGCCGTGGGGCGCGTTCACGGTCGGCTTCACGATTCCGCTCGCGCTCCTGATGGGCCTCTACATGTATCGCATACGCAAAGGGCGCATCGCGGAGGCCAGCATCATCGGCGTCTGTGGACTGCTGCTGGCGGTCTTTCTAGGAGGTCGCATCGCTGATTCGTCATGGGCGGCGACGTTCACTTTCTCGCGCGGGTCCATCATTCTGTTGATGGCGGCCTACGGTTTCATCGCCAGCGTGCTGCCCGTCTGGATGCTCCTCTGCCCGCGCGATTACCTCTCCTCTTATCTCAAGATAGGGACCATCGCTTTCCTCATCATAGGGGTGATACTGGTCCACCCTAACTTGAACATGCCAGCCATCACGCCGTTCGTCGCGGGCGGTGGTCCGGTAATTCCGGGCAAGGTCTACCCGTTCGTCTTTATCACCATCGCGTGCGGGGCTATCAGCGGCTTTCACGCGCTCATCTCTTCCGGCACGACGCCGAAGATGATTGCGAAGGAGACGGACACGCGCATGATCGGTTACGGCGCGATGCTGATGGAGGGCGTCGTCGGCGTCGTCGCGCTGATCGCCGCGACCTCTCTGTTTCCGGGCGACTACTTTGCGATTAATACGGCGCAGAAGACGGACGCGCAAAAGGCCGCTTACGTGCGAATGGTGGACCAGCATACGGCTGAAGGCTTCGACCTCAAGCCGCAGGAGATTGACCGTCTCGAAGCCGAATCGGGCGAGAAGAATTTGCGCGGGCGGACGGGCGGCGCGGTCACGCTCGCGCTTGGCATCGCTAAAATTTTTGAAGGCATCCCGGGTCTGAGCGGCCTCATGAAATACTGGTATCACTTCGCCATCATGTTCGAGGCGCTCTTTATCCTGACGACGATTGACACGGGCACGCGCGTCGCGCGTTTTCTGGTCGGAGAGTTCGGCGGTCGCTTCTACGGCAAGTTTGAAGAGCCTAACTGGTTGCCCGGTTCTCTCATGACGACCGCGCTGGTGGTGGCCGGATGGGCGGCCTTTATCTGGTCCGGCTCAATCTCAACCATCTGGCCCATGTTCGGCATCGCCAATCAACTGCTGGCGTCGGTCGCGCTCTGCGTTGCCACGACCGTCATCATCAACATGGGCAAGGCGCGTTATTCTTGGACCACTATCTTGCCGCTCGCCTTCGTCGCCACGACGACGCTCGTCGCGGGCTGGCAATCAATCACGGACAACTTCTGGCCGCTCACGCAGCGCAGCGAGACAGCCGCGCAGGGCTACATCAACGTCAGCCTGACATTGATGCTCATGCTCGCGGCCATCGTCGTCCTCCTTGATTCGCTGCGCCGTTGGCTCGGCGGCAAACGCGGCTCTCAATTAACGACAGGTTCCAGCCTCGCAGAAGCCGGTTCGCTCTAGCGATGAAAAAAAAGCTTTACAAATTCTGTTTTTATGATATTTTGCCCTGCAATAGGCATGAGGATAACCTGTTTTAGCCATGACAGGCTCCTTGAATGGTTGAGTCAGGCATCATGGAGTGAGGCCATGATGCTGAGGTGAGGGAGGAGAGGCGAGCCGTGACAAGCGGCTCGCCTCTCCTTTTTGAGCGA
>JAXDFO010000036.1:0-4079 GCA_034665545.1 Blastocatellia bacterium | reverse complement strand
GGTCGAGCCGGAGGTGTACTGTAGAAAGGCTATATCCTTATCGCTCAGCGCGGGTTCCTGCCAGCGTTCCGCTATGCCAGTCGTCACGCTCTCGGAAGTGAGCCAGCGCAATGCTTCGAGTTCCGGGTTCTCGTTGAAGAAATTGCTCATGCGCGACAGCAACGGCGCGGTAGTCATTCCAACCACTGCTCCTGCGTCCGCGACGAGAGACTGTAGACGAAGTAGATTCCGGTTGAACCTGGGCGGGTACGCGGGAACGGCGATGGCTCCGGCATAGAGGCAACCGAAGAACGCGGCGATGTATTCGAGGCCGGGCGGGTAAATCAAGAGGACGCGGTCGCCGCGCGTCAGGACGGCTTGCAACGCCGCACCGATGGCTCTCGCCTGCTGGTCCAATTCTCCATACGTCAGTTTTGCTTCCTGCGCTTCTCCGTCCACTAGAAAGGTATAAGCCACACGGTCTGCCTGGCGTGCGGCACGCCATCGAAGCAGTTCGACCAGGGTCGAAGGCCGGGGAAGCGAGTCTGGAAAAACGTCAGCTTGTGTGACTGATTTGCTACTCATCTCTTCTTCCAAATTGTTTTTAGAAAACGAAGGATTTGCTCACCAGCGTCGTATCTGTGAAGGGGGCGGATGATGGAATCATGGCATCTGGCCTGGCCGCGAAAGCGCGGTTCGGGATGGCGGGCAGCCCGTAGGAGACATCAACGACTCTCAACTTGACGGGCGCGGATGAAGCCAACTCCGCGACGAATTCGATGCCCTGCGGCGGAACCGCAAAGTAACGCATGTTCCAGCCATTCTTACTTCGAGCCACCGCAGGAGTGTTGCCTTCCTCCATCTGCTTGCCATTGAGCGAGGCCCGCACAAGCTCCGTTTGAGAATCAATAAATATTTGCATGACAGGAGCCTGGCGCGGCGAACTCAAATGCATGCGTAAGGTGCGAACGCCGTTGCGCGTGCTGTCATCCAGCAGGTCTAAGGTCGGGGCCGCGAGCGCGGCTGCGGGAGCCTCCGCTTGTAAAAAGTTGTCGGTCACGGCTGGCGGGAAGAACTGGTTAAGCCTGTTGCTTTGAGGGTGCGGCGTGAGAAACTGCCCGGTCCACTCGTCCATTTTTTTGTCCGGACTGGCCCAGACAGCCTTTCCCGTATCTGCGTCCAGCCCATAAAAGATACTGTTGGGTTCGGGATGCTTCGCGTCGAAACTCGAAGTCAGCGCACCCGCCAGAATCAACCCTATGCTGGCAAGGCCCATCAACGCGGGCAAGAGCCATTTGCGTGGCCGGGCCATCAGATTAAGGTGCGGGACCAGCAATCCGAGCAGCAGCACTATCATCCCGGCGACCACTCCGATGGAGTTTAAGGTCAGCCCGACGAACGTCTGGTAGATAACCGGCGTCATCAGGATAAGGCCCGGTAGCGCGGTGATTAAAAGCAATCCTATTAAAGCCTTTGAGTCGAATGGTCGCGCCGGACGCGCCAGGCAGACCCACAGCGACGACAGGCTGAACAACAAAGGCCAGGTGAAAAGATAGCTCGCGCCCGGCACAAAGATGCTGCTCAAGATTAGTAGAATCAGCCACCAGAGCAACGCGCCCGCCGTTAAATTTTCGACCCCGACCTTTTGGCGAAAACGTATGTAGAGCGCGCTGGTCAGGGCGATAGTCAGCGCGATAAAACTCAACAGGTAAAGATTGCTCTCGTAAGTCTGGCCCTGCGGCATCGGCCTGGAGCCATAATGCAGTTTGAGAATCAAGGTCCAGACGAGCCAGACGATGCCCACGGCCAGAATGAGCGCGAGCAGGAAGACTAAAAATCCCCACACGATGCCGGAGAGCGTCAAGCGGCCTCTCCGCAAGCCGACCACCAACAGGCCAGCGAATAGAAGCGTGAGGAGCGCAGTTAAAGGAAGCACCCAGAAGCCGGAATAATGGACCAGCAAAGAGCCGAGCAGGTCGAAATAGACCGCGTTCACTTCCCTTCTCTCTTGCGTCAAATCCAGGTCGCCGAAGTGTCGCGCGAGACCCAGCATATAAGTGCCATGATGTTGCAGGCTGCGCTCGTCAATTCTCTGAAAGCTATCGAGCGCGGTGTGATAACTCGGCAGCCCGTCCACGTAAGCGAAATTGAGTCCGGTCAATCCGGCCTGCCTGAAGGCGGTTAAGTCCGTGTCGTTCGGCAAGTGCTTATAGATTTCATACGCGAGCGAATGAGAGACAGGATAACGTGCTGTCCGCGCAAACTCTTTGATGAGCCAGCCGTTGCCGTCGCTCGTCTCGAACATGATGGACGGACCATGATTGCCCCTCGCTTCAAAATTGAAGACGACTCCAACCTGCTTCGCCAGAGGATGCTCGTCAACGAAAGCGTTGGCCCCCAGAAGTCCTGCTTCCTCGCCGTCCGTGAAAAGAAAAATCAGGTCGTTTTTCAAAGGCGGCCCGGCCTTCAAAGCCCTGACGGTCTCAAGCATGGAGACCACGGCAGCCCCGTCGTCGCTGGCCCCATAGGCGTTCGGCATAGAGTCGTAGTGCCCTGCGAACATCACGGCTTTGGTGTTAGCAGTGCCCGGCAGCCGGACAATCAAGTTCTCAATTGTTCCCGCGCGCAGCGTCCAATACCACTGTCTGTTTATCGCCGTCGTCTGCTGCATCTCGGGCGACAGGCCCATCGTTTCGAGTTCCTTAAGGATGTAATTGCGGACCTCTTCATGTTCAGGAGTGCCCAACTGGTGTGGGCTTTTACTAATCACGGCCAACTGCTTCATCGCGCGGCCCGATGAAAATTCCGTCGGCGGCGCATCGGCGGAGACTGCGCCGGGAGCGCCATCGTTATGGAAGCTCAGAAAGACAACAACAGCTATGAACAGAAACGTCACGATTCCCGCGACCGCGCCGTTCTCTAATGACGGAACCAGCAGGCGCGCATGCGTTTCGTTTGTCGTATAAGTTTGAGCCATCAACACACCCCTCAACTCTCTCTTTCATCTCCTCGCGGACGACTGGAAGCAGCAGGCGTTCGAGCTATCCTTGCGGAAGCCCGACTCATCAATTCATATAAACTCTTAGAAGGAACCGGAGGTATTCGGGAGGAGCGACAATCAGAGGGAAGCTATAGGGGGACTTGCTCTTGGGGGTCTGAAGGGGATTCTGTTATCCGGCGCACAGGTTCAATAGCTTACCTGTCAAAGACATTGTCTAACGCACCGGCTTGGAAAAAATTCTTGCGGGCACAGCTACCGCATATCGTTGCCAACGATTATGTCTCTCAAACCTTTTTTAAGCCTACACTGGCGGAAGAGGTCCGATTGAGAAGTGAACCCGGCTCTCTTCTATCATCTATGCCAGCGTGGCTACCTGCTGACTACGAACCTGCAAATTACTGGTCCAAAGAATTACACGGGCGGTATCTGTTGACCCGTGGCCGTAACTTTTTTGATTAAGTCTTTATCAACGATAATGTTGCACGTATAGTTCAAAGCCCCCAGCAGTATCATGACTCTGTCCGTACCTTTGATATTCTTCTTGAAGATGCCCATCAGACTTTCGAGTGGACCACTTTTGATGACGACCCGGTCTCCGGCCTTAAACTCCTCGCCCATCCTGATAAAGCCGTCCTCGCTCACTTGCGATTGCATGAACTCGACAATCCAGTCATCAACGCGAACCGGGCCATTGCCGAAGTTGACCACGCTATGCACTCCTCTAGTGGAGCAGACCTTGTGCAGCAAGACCCTGGCATCAAAGCGAGCGAAGATGTAACGGGCGAATAAATGCTTGCTCATGTAAATCGCCTTGCCGTTGAATGGATTAAGACGACGCTCTTTGAGCTTGGGGTTGAAGGTCTGGACATTCCAGGCATTCAAATTATTTTGCGCGCGGTCTTCCTGCTTCGGGTGCGTATGGATAACGTACCAGTGCAAAACGTCCTGCGTGTCCAACTCGTCTTCCAGATATTTCATAAGCCTGCCATTCAAACGCCGCGACTGATGACCCAACACTTCTACGGACGGGCGGAACTCTCCACCCGTCGCTCAGGTTTAATGGACTTATAAATATTTTGCGCTAAAAAGGCGCGTGACG
>JAXDFO010000035.1:0-10509 GCA_034665545.1 Blastocatellia bacterium | reverse complement strand
GTCTTTATCACTTCGACTTCTTACACGCAGGATTTCTTCGGACAGGTCGAAGAAGGACAGGGTTCCGGCTCAGGCTCCGTGATAGACGACCAGGGCAATATCCTGACCAACTATCATGTCATAGAGGGCGCGCAAAAATTGACGGTCAGCTTCGGCGGCAATACGAGCTATCCGGCGAAGGTGGTCGGCGGCGACCCCAGCACGGACCTCGCCGTGATTAAAGTGAACGCCCCGCGCGAGCAATTGACCGTCGTCCCACTGGGCGACTCGGACAAGCTCGTGGTCGGCCAGAAAGTGCTTGCCATCGGCAATCCTTTCGGCCTCGACCGCACGCTCACAACCGGCGTCATCAGCGGTCTTCAACGCCCTATCCGCGCCCGCAATAATCGCCCGATTGAAGGCGCGATTCAAACGGACGCCTCCATCAATCCGGGCAACTCCGGCGGGCCGCTCCTGGATTCGCACGGGCGCATGATCGGCATCAACTCGCAAATTCTCTCGCCCGCAGGCGGGTCCGTCGGCGTAGGCTTTGCGATTCCCGTCAACATCGCCAAGCGCATCGTCCCGCAACTGATTCAGAACGGCGTCGTGCGTCGCCCGATCTTGGGCATCGTTCCCTACAACGTCAAAAACATAGACCGTACGGAAGTGCGACTGCCCGTCAACGACGGCGTGCTCATTTACCAGATGGACCCCAACGGCCCGGCTGCCGCCGCCGGAATGCGCGGGACGCGGCAGACGGCTGACGGCGGCATCACGCTCGGCGACATCATCACCAGCATTGACAGCGAACCTGTCAGCAATTCCGACGACCTCTTCCGCCTCCTCGACAAGCATCAGGTCGGTGATGTCGTGAAGGTCGAAGTCGCGCGCGATAACGGACGCGCCACCCTCTCCGTACGCTTGACCGAATCATCAGACTCACGCCGCGCCACTTCACCAAGAAGATAGTGTGCAATGTTCAGTGTGCAGTGTTCAGAAAAGGCAAGTCAGTCTTTTCTGAACACTGCACACTGCACGCCTCTCAATATTTCCATCATGGAGACGGACCATTTCATCAACAACGGCTATGGATGGGTATGCAAGCGTTGCTATCCTGAGATGAATGCGGCTGTCAGTGAGGGCTTGGGGCGGGCGCGTTTCCACACGGAAGGCGAGGCCGAAGATAAAGAGCTCGCTCTCTCGACCCCGGCCCTCGCGCGCTGGCGCGACGCTTCGCGCCGCACTCTAGTCTGTCCACACTGCGGCATCGAAGAAATGCTCAGTAAAGCTTAACTCGATCTCTCTCCAGGTAGACGTTGAAGGTCTCAGGCGCATCATCTTCAGGCATCACTCTTTTTCTTTCACGCGCGCCACTCTTTACGGCGCGTTGCTCGTTGATGCTAAAATCATTCTCTCTCTCGCCCGCGCCAGCTTAGAGGTTATTATGAAGCGCGCCGCTTGAGTTAGTCCATCAGGAATTTCAGGTCCAAGAATTTTGCAGGTGGGTCATGTCCGCAACCACGCACGTCATCGAAGGTCAAACAGAAACACGCTCTCTCTCGCTGCGCTGGATCATAGGCGCGCGCGATGACATGTTGTGGTTCATAGGCTCCGTCGTCTCCAGCTACGCGCTGCTCGCGCTCTACTTGACGGGGCTGCTGCCGCTCTACTGGATGGCCGCCGCGTGGGCCGTCCTGATTGACGCGCCGCACGTCTTCGGCACCTTCTCGCGCACCTACTTCGACCGCGCGGAGCGAAGTTCGCGCGGGCGGCTTCTCTGGTGGTCGTTGCTCTTTTTCATCGTTGGTCCAATTATGGTGCTGGCGGGCCTGGGGCTGGTCTTCTTTTTCCTGGCCGCGCTGTGGGCCTATTATCATCTGGTCAAGCAGCACTACGGTTTCATGGTGCTCTACAAGAAGAAGAACAACGACCTGGCCCCTCTGGACAACGCGCTCGACCGCGTCTTTCTACTGCTCGCTTTCACTTATCCCTTCGTGGCTTTCGTCGCCACGGATGCGGAGGCCATGACGCGCGTGCCCGCTCCCTTGCACGCGGGCCTCGGAGCCTTAGCGACAGTGCTGCTCATCGTCACCATCATCGCCGCCCTCGCCTGGGCCGCGCGCCAGGTTCAGCGAGCCGTGCAGGGTCTCGCGCTGGACGTGCCGAAGTACTTGCTGATGGCGGCGGCGATTCCTATGCACTGGGTCGTGTTGCTGACGCCCATGCCGCACAAGCCCATCGCCATCGTCGCCATCTTAACCATCTATCACAACTTGCAATATCATCGTCTCATCTGGTTTCACAATCAGAAGTATGCGAACGGCGATGACCGGCGCGAGCGTTACGGCGCAGCCGAATTCATCAGCCGCCGCCTGGTCTATTACATAGCCTTCGGGATTCTCTTCGGCCTCTGGTATCAAGGCCCGCGCCAGTATTTTCTCGCGCCCGAAAAACAGCGCACGCTGTTGGCCCAACTCTTCATCTCTTATCTCTGGGGCTACGCCTTCATACATTATTATTTAGATTCTAAAATTTGGCGCGTCCGTCGTGACCCTTCAGTGGGCCAGGCGTTGCGCATGGAATGAACTTGCGGGCAGAGCAAAAGGGCCGTACTCGCCACAAGTACGGCCCCTTCTTTGTTTCTTAAAAACGCGGGGGACCGCTTTTGAGAAACAAACTCGAAGAGATGTTATCGCTGGCTGTTCTTCTTTTCCGTGACGGCCTTGAGCGCCTGGAAGGTCGGCGGCCATAGCCCTACGAAGATTCCGGCCTCCTTCTTGCCCGCCAGAAAGAGCGCGATGGACGCGCCGATTGAGCCTAGCGTCAGGATGTGAAAAAGGCTGATGCCGGTTGATTGTTTGGTCGTTTCGTCTATCGTGCGCAGCATGGATTCCGCGACATCTGTGCGGCCCTGGTCCTGTGCGCCCGTCTGATTTTCCATACGTGTTGCTGTTGCCTGTGCCATAACTTCTATTCCCCCTGATGTGTGATGATGACCTGCTTGTTTACCGCACGCGAGCCTTCAAGAGCGCGACTCCAAAGAGCAACGCCAGTGAGACCCCAACGATGAAAAAGCCCCAAATCGGCCTTCTCTGTTTCCCCTTAGACTTTTTCATCAACGTGCCTTTCTTCTTCTCTACGCCCGCGCCTGCCAAGCGCATTTTGTCTATAAGACGCATCATACATGAAACGCTCAAAACGCTCATCACGAAAGATTGTCGTAAGTGGCCTATTTCGTTGTTATCAGGAAATTATTGAGAAAGGCTTGACAGTAGGGATTAGAGTAGTATCTTGATAACCGCTAAAAAAGCTCATTTCGGTTTATGAAGGAAGAGACCACACAATTTTTAACGACGCAGCAGTTGGCGCGTCTCTGGCACGTGAGCCAGGCGACAATCAAACGCTGGGCGGACGCGGGCCACCTGCGTCCGGGCAAGACCCTGGGCGGGCATCGCCGCTTCGCGTTGTCTGAGATAGCAAGATTTCAGAGGGAGCGCGGCCTCGGCGCAAACGCGGAGGCGAGCAAGATGTCGCGCGCACGCGCCCTCAAGAGCGCGCTCAAAGCGGCGGATGCGGGCGCGGCGCACGAGCGTTTTTTCGAGGCTCTCGCCGAGGGCGCGGAAGATGCCGCGACCAACATCCTGCTCAAGCTCTACCTGGACAAAATCCCACTGGCGAAGATTCTGGATGAGACGCTCGCGGGCGCGATGCATCGCATAGGCGAACTATGGCACGGCGGCGAGATGACGGTCGCGGATGAGCACCTGGCATCGCGCACGGCGATGAGGTCTCTTGAGGCGTTGGGCCAACTGTTGAGGCCGGAGCAGACGAACGGGCGAACGGCCATCTGTTGCGCAGTCGAAGAGGAACTGCACGACATTCCGGTCCTGTGCGTACAAATCCTGTTGGAGAGTGAAGGTTGGACCATCAGAAACTTCGGCGCGAACACTCCGCTCTTCGCCCTCGCCATCACCATCGAGAAGCACTGCCCCGAACTAGTCTGTCTCTCTTCGAGCGTCAACGTCGCGCTCGATAGAAACGTGCGTGATTACCCGCAGGTCCGGGAGGCCGCGCAAGGATGTGGGGCGCGCATCGCGCTCGGCGGCGAAGGCTTCCGCGACACTGCGGTGAGAGATAGATTCCCCGCAGACTTCTACGCGGAGAATTTCAGCCGCTTGCTGGAATTCGCGCAGGAGGTGCAGGAGCAGCGATAGCGTGTCGTTCAAACTTGAGTTTAAGAGGACTGCTATGTGGCCTTCAGGCAGAACTCAAGAAGCGCGAGCGTTATCTCCCTGATGATAACTTGCATCTCCGTGTATGCCGGATGGAATGGCGTGGGGTTGTTCGGGCTGCCCCACTCTATGGTGTAGGAGTAGACCTTCGCTTTGCTCGCATCAACGATGTGACGGCTGAAGGCGTAATCATCGGACGTGCCCGCCGTCGGGTATAAGCCGACGGACTGCTCAACGAGATAGGTGCGGCCACGCACGGTCTTGATAGCATCTCTCATGCTATTAGCCAGCGCGACGACGGCGTTTTTATCTGCTGTGTTAATGAACTCTTTGTAAGTCGTATCGGTAGCTATTCCGCGCTTGCCGTTGAAGGCAGCGTTCTGGAAATTCATGTTGGGGTCTGTCGTCTGGTTGGTGTCGTCGCCCCAGTTGTAAAGGATGTCTTCGGAGTAGCTGTGAACGTCTATGAAGTAGCGGATATTTGGAAACTGGTCGAAGAGCCAGACGGCGTTCTTCGTCTCAGGCTCTGAGATGGGACCGGGGCCGATGTAGACATCGTGGTCGCAGGGGTCTTTGGAATTCGCTATGGGGGCGGCAGGGTCGAAGTATTTCGGAAAGTCCCAGAGGAAATCATAGTTGCGATTGATGTCAACGCCGATACATTTAGCTTGCGGGTGAGCGGCGGGCGCAGGCCGACGATTCTTGCGCCACATGGCCTCTTTCGTCATGCTGTAGTTGCGCCCGTCGGGGTTCGCCTGTGGAAAGACGTAGATGTCTTTGGTGTTGACGATGCTCTGAATCTGCGCCGCCGTGTAGGTCTTGCTGCCGATGGTGAGGGCGGAGTTCGATTGAAAGGCGTGGGTCAGCAATTGCACGAAGTTGATGAGGATGTCGCAGCTTCCCCACTCGCGCGCGTGGACGCCGCCTAGAAAGTAGATGCCAGGGCGATTTGTGCCGCCGCCCTTGCCTATCTTAAGAGCATGAGAGACTCTGTTTTCCCAGGTCTTCTTGGGGAGCGTGAGCAGTTGCGTAAATGAGTCGTTGGGCGGAGCGGCGACTGCGGCGAGGGCTGTTTCCACCTCGGCCACATTCAGATACTTGGCTGCCGTTGCGACGGCTGGGGACGCGCCCGTTTCAGTCAGGCTTTTTTTTCCGGGCGTCCTGATTTCAGCCTGCCGCGCCTTGCCCGCTTTATCCGCGTCTTCGTAGCGGTCAACCTGGTATCCGGCTGTTTCAAGGCGTCGTATCTGCGCGCCGGTCGCGTGTGCGTCAATGCGATAGCCGCCATCCGCGAGCGTCTCTACGGTGTGGCGCGCAACGTTGACCTTGTACTTGCGCACGAGGTCGGCCATAGCGTTGTAGTCCCGCCCGACAATCTTGACGTGGAAGCGTGGCATGATTATGTGCCTCCTTATTCAGTTGTTAGAAACAGATGCCGAGATGAGCGGTCTTACTCTGTGAGTTTGAAGAAGAACGGATCAATCGAGGAGTGAACGACGGACGTGCCATTGTTGGCTAACAGTCTATGAAGGGTGAAATCGGCGTTTCGCAGATACTTGACGCCGCTCGGAAAATTCGCGGGGTTAGGATTATTGTTGGTCGAAAAGATTCCATAAAAATCCTTGCCCAACGCCAGCATGTGCAGGTAGTCGCCGATGTACGGCTGAAATTGAACGGGCGGGTCATTGGACGGAACATTCGCCAGGACCAGAGATGAAGTGAAGTTGAGACCGTCAGCCGCGCGGTCAACCTGCGTGACCCAGTGCTGGCTCGCTCCCGAACCGACAACCTTCTGGTAGAGGAAAGCAACTTTGCCGTTGCTGTTGATGGCCAGCGCGGGATTCGTCGCGCTCGCCACCGTTCGCAGGTCGTTCGGAGTCCAAGTCTTGCCGCCATCCGTAGAGCGTCGGACGTGCAGAGTATAGCCGGTCGTGGGCTGCACGTCAGCCCACGACAGATACACTATGCGGCTGTTATTCGGGTCAACGGCGATGGAGATGTTGCCGCCAAGACGCTGGTTTCCTAACAAGTCATTCCAGACGAACTTCACACCTTTGACGACGCGCATACCCGCGAGGCCGTCGTTGGCATCAATCAGAGATGCGAAACGGGGCGCGGTTGACCCGCCGTGATCATCGCGCACGACGACCACGTCGGCTGTCACTTGACTGGTCGCACTGAACGCGCGCCATCCGTAGAAGGCCGCGTAGACCGTTCCATCCTTATGACAGACGGGCCTGATTTGTGGACCATTCTGGCCCGCGCTCCCTGTGCTGCGCGTCTCTATGCGAGCGGAGCTAAAGGCCGGAGCGGCGACGCCAGCGTCAAGCGAGAGGTCTACGGTCGCGGTCTTCCCGCCCGTCGCGCTGAAGTCGTTATCGCCCACGTAGACTCTTTGTTTATTGCTAACCGTCACGGCCTGAACGAAGGGCTGGTCAATATTGGAGCGACTGCTCAAGACCGACATGAGGTTATTCGTGGTGGGGTCGGTCGCGCGCAGAATGTTGAGCAGCAGATTGCCCGGTCGCTTGAGAATGCCACTGTACAGCGAGGTGGCTGTCCCACTGTAAGCGACGGTGATGTCGCCCGTCATGCTGTTACTTGGGACGATAGATTTTAAGGCCCAGGTCTGCCCGCCATCTGTGGACAGGTAGACGGGAGCGTTCGGGCCTCCGTTCGGGTCCGGGGTGAAGGCCGAGCCGACTAGCTGTTGAGTGTTGAGCGGATTGACGGCGAGGAACGGCTCGCTGTCTTGCTCGACCTCTCCGCTACGCGACTTGGGAGTCATGTTGACGAGCAGTAGACCGGGCACAAGTGGCGGGCCGCTTTGCACCTGCGCGGGCGGCGAGGGAGCTTTGCTCGCAGCCTTCTCGCTCGCGCCCGCGCGACCTGCGGCTCGCTTGGATGCAGAGCCTTTAGCAGATGCTTTCTTCGCGCGACCCTTGCTTGCTGAACCCGCAGATTTTTTGCTCGTCTTTTTTTTAGCTGGCATTGGCTTACCTCTCCTGAAAAGTAGAGAACTAACTTGCCGTCTCGCGTCGCGTGCCCTGAGCAATAGTTTAAGAAGGACGTGTGAAAGCCGTATGCTATTCACTGAGGGCGCGGTGATACTGGCCCGTCGAATCGGTTCTGAGTTGACCGCTTGTTAAGTAAGCTGCGAAGGCTCAACTGTTGTCTGAGCCAGCATTTCCTTTAGCCGGTGTGGCGATTCCTCGGATGAGCGTCTGCACTTCGGGATGTTGTTGTAAAGGCTGAAAGTCTGCCGGGTGAAGCGCCGTGTAAGCATCTGTCGTTTCGGCCTCGCTATCGGTCAGGGTTCCGGCGATGCCGCGCGTTCTGGCAGACCTTGTCGGCTGAGTTTTGTGAAGGATGAAGACGCCTTGCTGGCCCGGTCGAAACTTCGGCGCTTTATACCATCGCACATCGTTGCTTTCGGGAAAGCGTATGACGACCTCTTTCTTGTTGTGCGCGCCTTTCTCTACGTTCGCCACCGCGACCACGGCTTCGCGCCAGTGCGGCTCATGTTCGCTGATGGGCCGTCGGGGGGGGGCTTCTGCATCTTCCGTGAGCGATCTGGCTCCACGCGTTCGCGCGGGCGGCTGTTCATCTTCCGGCAATCTGATGCTAGTCACTTCTCCCGTCACGACCACATCCGCCGTTTCGAGTCGCTCTTTCATCTGCTGGCTCGCCAGGTTAATGGCCGGGTCGCGGAAGGCCGCGCCGAGAGCCAGGGCCGGTCCCTCAATCTCACGAACACCAACAGCCTCGACGCCTATGTTGTCCTCGAAGATAGTGGCGTTCGTGTAGAAGACGGCCTTCTGGCCTGCTTTCAACTGCTGGCCTTCTCCGAGAATAACCGTCACGTCCTGCCCGGTGTAATCCCCAAGCGACTCAGGAGCCTGAACCACTTCGTCCACCCTCACTATGATGGTCCTGCCCTTGTCCTTTTTATCAACTCCGGCGACGTTGGCGGCCTTGAGTTTCTGCACCGTGCCTTTGAAGACGAATCTGGCTTGCTTTAATAACTCTTCTTCGCTTGCATTCGCTGGCATAATGTCCTCCTTACGGGACACTCCGGTGTGACCGGAAATTAAGGCTTTCGTCTCCGCCTGGTCCACCTGCAACGCGCGGCCCGAAGAGCGCGTTCCCTAAACAACACCTCTTCACCAAACTAGATTGCGACTAATTATGCGCCCACCTTTTTGCCGCGTCAACGGTTTGCGGTAGTAGATAAAATTTCAAAATTGGTCCAGCAATTCTCTACACTCGAATTGCCGTAGACAATCGTCCCGAATTACTGCTCCCTACATGGTAATGGCATTTTGAGGCAAAACATTTCAAGAGGCCGCCTGCGCACGGATGAAGAACCTCGTCTTGAGATTCAAACTGCCCCATTAGCTTACTGAGGGGCAGTCTGTTGCGGCTTGACGAGCGTCGCGTTGAGGACTCTGGCGAGGCGTATGCCCGCCAGGACCAACTGCCTGCGCACGCCGTTCTCTATGTTGTCGTTGAAGTACTGGTCATCCAGGTCTATGACCTCTTTATCATCTAGTTGATACTTCTTAGAAGCCTTCAACCGGGCCACCACAGGGCCATAAGCCTGAACCGCCTGCTGGTGAGTATTCCTGGTCCAGCCGACGACATCCATAGAGTTGACCTCGGTCGCGGGCGGTTGAATATTCTTCACCAACCACTCTGCATAGGCTTCCTCGCGTGCCTCCCTGGAATTATCCTTCGGATTGAGTTTCTTGCTTTTGATGAGTTGCTGGATGTCTCTTTCGACCAGATCGCCGTCCCAGACGGAGTGCAGGTTCGTCATCTTCTCGGCCTGTGTCGAAGGGTTCTTGAGATCCCAGAGGTATCCGGGCCACTTGAGCCGCACGTTCACTCTATTGCCACCGGCATCGGAGCGCGTGCATTGAGCGTCATAACAATTGGAGATGGTATGCAGGGGCTGATGCAGGTCGCCTATGAAATGGACCAGGAATTTAATCGCCTCGGCCCCCTTCAAACGAGTCTCAATCTGGTTGAGGGCGTTAAAATATTCGCGGGTTCCGGGTGTGGCGGTCTTGAGTTGGGCCATCAAATCCGCGTTCGTGTTGGCCTTCGGATTGGCGGCTGACTGGCGCAGGATGTCCTCAAACTGAACGATGGCCCGTATTACGCAATCGCCGTAGCGGGTCGGCTGGCAATCCTTCGCCTCATGATACTCGGTCTCGAAGTCGTAGGTTCCGAACTTGAAGAGAGGGATGTCAACGAAGTGCCACTGCGAAGTCTCCGGGCGAAATTGCTTCATCTGAAAATTCTCGTCGAAATCCACATGGCGCACGTCATCTGCCCAGGTGGAAATCTTCCACAACTCATCCGCGTTCAGATTGAGAAAATTTTTGACGCCCTGCCGCGCGCTCTCTTCAAGCATACGATCCGCGATGCGCGCGACCACATTATGCCCCGGCTTGCTCCACGCGTATCCTTGCGCGGGCATCATCGTCAACAGAGAGACCAACACCAGGAGGCTCATCAACCTCTTACGCAGAGAGCTATTTTTCAATGCCATGTTTATCAGTCCAGCCTTCGTTGAATTTATTATTAAGAGCGAACGAACATCTTGATGGTCCTTTAATCTTCGCTGTGGTCTTCGCCGTCGTAGTGTAGGACGACGCGCTCGTCGTCCACGATGGTTTCGAGATGGACGGGGCGGCCCCAGAGCGTGTGGACGTGTTCGAGGGCTTTGCGCGCATAGCGTGCGTCGAGTTCCGCGCCTTCGTAGGAATGCTTGATGAAGAGTTCGCGGTTGTTGTTGTAATCGCCGTCGGCGATTGTGAGATAAGGGAAGCCGAAGTTGGTCATGTTGGCGACGAGTTGGTCGCGGACGCGCTCCCAGCGTTTCTCTGTGATGGTCCATTCCTCCTCTTCGACGAGTTCGTAAACGAAAAGGTCCAATTCCTCGCACAGTTCTTCGGTGAGATAGTTGCGGAGAAACGAAACATCGTTATCAAGCTCGCGGACCTCGAAAATTTTCTCGCGTCCCGCGCCCTCCTGCCGCCCGAACTTCTCCTTCTCTTCGACGGTCGGATTATCCCACCGCCGCTCTATGTCCTCGAAAATCTTGTAGCCCAGGTAGTAAGGATTGAGTTGTCCCTTATGCGGCGAGACGACGCCCGAATGGAGCTCGGCAAACTCAAGATGCTCCCTGTCCGGCAAATCCAACTCGCGCATGATGCGCGCATGCCAGAGCGACGCCCATCCTTCATTCATCGTCTTGGTCTGCATCTGGGGGACGAAGTATTCCATC
>JAXDFO010000034.1:0-28998 GCA_034665545.1 Blastocatellia bacterium | reverse complement strand
TTTCAAGCGGTCCTGAAAGGCTTTTGACTTGACCTGTAAGGCTTTCAGGTCAACCTGAAAGCCTTAATGCTCGACCTGAAAACCCTTCGACTCGAACTGAAAGCCTTACAGGCAGCCTTGAAAGGCTTTCAGGTTGACCTGAAAGCCCTAAGGAATAGAAGGCAAGCGAAAGTACTTGAAAAATTCCCCGAAGGGCATATACTGCGGGCTTCGGAGTCCTCGCTTCAGTTCTTCACGTTTGCTCACGCCATAGGAGGGTAAAATACTATGGGACGCACCAGGCGCACTTCCAAGTCTATCGAAAAAGCTACCATCCGTCTCAACAACCTCAAAGCCATCTCCCCGACGCTCGACATGGGACAGGGCTTGACCATCACCGCGTTTGAACAATTAATCGGAGAAACACAGGCCGCGCTTGACGACTACAACCAGCACATCGCCACGCTCGACGAGAAAGCCAACCAACTGAGCGCGCTCGAAAAACGTGCGAGCGATATGACCGCGCGAACGCTGGCCGCCGTCGGCGCGCTGCACGGCAAGAACAGCGACGAATACGAAAAGGCGGGCGGCGTCCGCACGGACGAAATCAAACGCACCCCACGCAAGAAGAACAAACCGTGAACATCTAACCAGGACCGCCCCGCCTTCAACCGCGTGGTCCACTCAGCCAGCGAAAGATGGACGGTGAGAGAAACGCCTTACCCCTTCACCGTCCACCTGCTCAAAGATTCATCTAAATAAAAAGCACGGCACACAGGGCGTCTCTCATGGCGTCCGTTCGTGCGTCTCATCTCCGGCATGCCTCTATCTTTTTGGAAAGGGATACATTCTATGAATGAAGATTATGCAGAAAGCGAGTTTGATTTTTCGGGAATGTCAGATGACGAGCTACTGGAAATCGTTAATTCGGGTTCCGGTGACTACAGTCAAGAAGCGGTTGAGGGTGCGAAGGATGAATTGAAGTGTCGCAAAGATGGGACCGCTCGGATAGAGCGTCCCCGTCGAGTTGTGAAGGCCGAAACGGACCCGCCTCATCAAGGGGTGGAAGCCGAAGCGGCCCCGCCCGTCTTGCCTGTGACTGTTCCTGGCAGCAAACTCTTCTCCGTCGGGCAGATTACCCTGGCGACCTTTTTCGGTGCGCCCGTCGCCGGTTGCCTGCTCCTCGCTCAAAATTATCGAGCCTTAGGAAAAGATAGCGCGGCACGGCAATCGTTAATCGTAGGAATCGCTTCGACGATTCTTCTCATAGCCATCGTCTCCTGCTTGCCGGATAATTTTCCAGGTAGGGGAGTGGCTCTCGGTTCTTGCTTCGGCATGCGTCAGGTCGCAGCGCAGTTGCAGGGAGGCGTAATTAATAATCACCTGAAAGCTGGCGGCAGAAAAGGTTCCTGGTGGATAGCCTTTGCGGTGGGGGTTGGTTGTTCGGTCGCCGTCCTCGGTCTTATCTTTGGTATTGCCATAGCGTTGAATCTTCAGTAGCTGCGGCATAACAACTCAGACAACCCAACCCCCCCCGCGCGATAGCGCGCCTCTCATCATTCATTCGACGGTGAAGTTGATGCGTTGCGTGGCGCTGGTTTTGGCGAGGCGGTCTATGGCTGTCACCTGTAGGACGTAGCGACCGGGGGGCATCGTGTCGAGTTTGATTTCGGCGGCGTAGGGAATGTGCGAGAGGTCCGGGAGGCCGTCGGTCTGGACCTTGCGGAGCGCGTTGGTGAGGACGGGCTGGTTGTCGCGGAAGATTTGTATCTGGAGCGCAACGTCCGGCGTTTGTGTATTGGCGGGACCGCGCGCGGCGTTGTAGATGTATGTGAAGAAACGTAACTGCGACGTGCGTGCGAATCGCGCGTCAATGCTCAGGTTGACCTGAAGCGGCGAGTCCTGTTCGCTGGTCTTCGCGCCGTCGTTTGGCTTCGCCGTTTCCTGTTCGCTTTTACGCTCGCCTATGAAGAGGCTGCTCATGGAGAGGCGGCGGCTTGCCAGGTCCGGTATCTCTACCCACTGCATATCGCTGCCCGTGTGGCCGCTCTGGTTGTCGCGCGTGGCGACGCGGACTTGATAGAGGCCGGGCTCGATGGGCGTCTGGTAGTTGTAAACAATATCGTCGCGCGGCGGCGCGGGCTTGTCTGTGGGCGGAGCATCCTTGTCTGCAATCGTCGTCGTGTTGACGTTCAAGAGGTCTTTGAATCCATGGACCTGCTTGCCCGTGTCGTTGAGAATAATTCCCGCGACGTTGAGTTGCGCCGTCTGCTTGCCGCTCTCCTGCTTGAAGTCCAGCGCGTCCGTTGTGACCTGCATCGCCAGCGTCAGCGTCATGCCCTTGCCGGGCAGGTCAATGTAGTTGACGCTCAAAGTGGTGGGAACCTGGCTGCGCGGGAAGACATCGCCGATGGCCGCGCGCAAATCTTCGTCAGCCGTCCTGGGCGTCGCGGCGACGCTGACCTTCTCTTTACCCTTATCCCTGCTCTTATTATCTCTGGTGGCTGAAGCCGTCTCCTCGTTAATAAAGCCGCGACGCGCGCGGACCTTTAACTCCGGGTGTCCCTGGACGCTGATTTCCAGCTTGCGATACTTGCTGCCATGTTGCGAGGCTGGATCGGGCCGCCAGACGAGCAGGTAATAAACGGATGTCTCATTAACCGCCTGCTTGATTTGTGAGAAGGGAGCGTTGGAATTGATGAGGGCGCGACCGCCCGTCTCGCTGGCGAGATTAAAGAGCGCGTCCTGCGCCGCCGAAATCTCTCCCATGTTGACGCGAGAGAGCCTGCCCGTCGTGTCGAAGGCCACGTCGCTGCTCGCATCCGGCATCCCCGTCACCAGCCCGCGCGTGTCCATCGTATAGATGATGACGCCCGCCCGCGTCGCCGCGCTCGTGATGCGGCGCAGTCGGTCCAGTGGGTTGCCGTTCTGCTCGTCCAGAAAGAAACCGTCGGACATGAAGACGACGAGCTTGCGACCGGGCAGGCGCGAGGCCGAACGCATCAGGCTGTCGAGCGTGCTCAGCGTGTTGGTGGTAACGCTTCCGGCTTGCGTGAGAATCTGGCGCGCGCGTCCTCTCACCATCGTCTCCGCAGAGTCGCGGTTGATGCCGGGCATGTCCCTGCGTATCTGGTCTATGAAATAGCCTAGCGCGTCAATGTCACCGCGTTCGATGGCGAGGGCTTGATATTCGGTCATCGGCGGACGCTCCGCGCTCGTGACGTTGTAGGGTTGATACCTGAGCCGCGCGACCGCCGCGCGCAGCACAGCCTTGTTGCCCGTGAACTGTTGCAGGAAACCTACGCGCCCGCTCGCGCTCGTAATCGCGGCGATGTCGTTCTGGCCCATCTCGTCATCTATAAAACGAAGCAGGCTCTTGCGCGAACGTTCCAGGCTCTCGAACGAGAGATGAAGGTCATCCAGGAAGAAGAGAATCGTGCGCCCACGGTCCAGGGGCTTGACCCCCGCGCCACTCGATGGAGTGGTCGGAGCCGTGCCGCGAGCCGCCGCGAGTTGCGCTTCCTCGCCCGCGCTGCCCGCCGTCACGCGCTCGAAGAAGGAGAGCGGCTGCGGCTTGCCGTCCACCTTCAACTCGAACTGTTCGGGCTTCAGGTTGTCAACGAAGCGGCCCTGCTTGTCGAAGACCATGACATCGGTCTGGACCAATTCCGTGCTGATGCGTAAGACTTCATCCGGCTGGTCCTGCGGCGTCTGGCCCTGCGGAGTCTGTGACGGGGAAGGCTGCGTCTGTTGGCCCACAGCCCTCGACGCGGGCAAGCTCAGGCAGAGTAGCGCGAGGCAAAGAGAGCGCAACGTGTACATACTTAAAGCACGCATGATGATTTATTGTGGACCGCGCAAAAATGACAGAAGGGAGACTCACGCCAGATAATAACATACGGGAACCGCGCGTGAGCAGTTGTCGTGTAAACTTTCGCCGGTCAAACTTCGTATCAGGAAGGCATCCATGCAACAGTCACGCACACGCGAAAGGTTGAATCGTTCATGACGGATACACGCCCTCCCGCTTGCACCCTCGTCCTGGACCACGTCACCAAACGCTTCGACGATTTCACAGCCGTCAACGATTTGAGCCTACAGGTTTATCCGGGCAGAATCTTCGGCCTCATCGGCCCCAACGGCGCGGGCAAGACCACCACCCTTCGCATGATCGTCAACATCACCGCGCCCGATTCCGGCAACATAGAATTACTGGGCCAGAAGATGAACGACTCGCTACAGGACCGCATAGGCTATCTGCCGGAGGAACGCGGCCTCTACAAGAGGATGAAAATCTATGACCAGTTGCGCTTCTTCGGCGAGTTGAAAAGTTTGCGCGGCGCGAAGGCTACGGAGGCGATAGAGCGTTGGCTTGACAGGCTCAAGCTCAACGAGTGGAAGCACAAGCGCGCGATGGAACTGTCCAAGGGGATGCAGCAGAAGATTCAATTCATCGCCGCCGTCATGCACGACCCGGACCTGCTCGTGTTGGACGAGCCTTTCTCCGGCCTCGACCCCGTCAGCGTCGAAGTCTTGAAGGAGACGGTCCTCGAATTGAAGGCCGCCGGAAAGACCATCATCTTCTCCACGCACATGATGGAGATGGCGGAGAAAATCTGCGACGACATCTGCCTTATCAATCGCTCGCAGAAAATCCTGGGCGGCAGTATGCGCGAGGTCCGGCGCAGCTTCGGGCGCAACGCCGTCGCCCTGCGCCTTGAAGGCGGCAACGGCGTCCTGCATGATGCCGCTCTCGTCACGAAGGTCGAAGAGCGCGGCGATGAAGTCGAAGCCTTGCTCGCGGCGGGCGCGGACGCGCAGGAGTTGCTGCGCCGCTTGCTGGACGCGGGCGCGCGCGTCACCAGGTTTGAACTCGTCGAGCCGAGCCTCAACGACATCTTCATAGAAAAGGTGGGAGGCCGTAATTAAATGACCAAGCTCCTGGCGATTATCAAGCGCGAATACCTGCAACGCGTCCGCACCAAGACCTTCATCTTCGCCACCATTCTCGGTCCCTTGTTGACCGTCGGATTAATGGTCCTGCCCGCGCTCATCTTCAGCATCAAGACGGGCGAGGATACGCGGCTCGCTATCCTGGACCAGAGCGGAAAGATGTACGACCGCCTGCGCGATGCCATCACGCGCGAGCCTGACGAGCAGGAGAAAGAGAAGGGCGCGCGCGCTGTGCAGGGCGCGAACGCGGCTCGCCCTGCGCCCGAAGAGCGTCTGCGACAGGCGCAGGATGTCTCGCACACGGCTTTCTTCATAGAGGAGGTGCGCCCCCCTCAAGGTCAGTCTCTGGAAGAGACCAAGCGCGGGTTGAGCGCGCGCGTGCGGCGCGGCGAGTTGGACGCTTACATCATTCTTCCGGCTGACGTGCTGGCGAAGGGGAGGGTTGAGTATTACGGTCGCAACGTGGGCGATGTCGTGACGAAGGCGCAGCTTGAAGACCGTCTCAATCGCGCCGTCATCGAAGAGCGACTCGCCGAGGCCAATATCAATCAACAACTGGTGCGCGAGATGTCCAGGCCCTTGAGCCTGACGACCATCAAAATCGGCGAGCACGATGAAGAAGAGGATTCGGGCGGCGCGTTCTTCCTGGTGCTCACGATAGGCGTTTTCATACTCATGATTACTATCATGTACGGCCAGACGATTCTCATCTCCGTCATCGAAGAGAAGGAGACGCGCATGGCGGAGATGCTGTTCTCTTCCGTCAAATCTTTTCCGTTGATGATGGGCAAGCTGCTCGGCGTCTCGCTGGTCGCGCTCACGCAGTACATCATCTGGGCGGCGGCCTTCGCGCTCTTTTCGCTCTACGGAGTCAACGCGCTTGTGGCGAGCGGGATGGATGTCGCGCTGCCGGGCATTCACGCGTCGCTCATGCTTTATCTCATCCTCTTCTCGCTGCTCGGCTATTTCATCTATTCGACCTTTTACCTGCTGGTCGGCTCGATGGTCACGACGGCGCAGGAGGGAGGGCAGGTCGCAGTGCCTGTGACGTTCATGCTCGTCGCAGGTTACATGCTCATCTTTCCCGTCATCCGCAGCCCCAACTCATCCTTCGCTTTCTGGATTTCGATGGTCCCATTCTTTTCACCCATCATCATGCCCGTGCGTATCGTCAGCCAGACGCCGCCCTTCTGGCAAATCGCGCTCTCGCTCCTGATAGGTATCTCGACAGTCATCATGGTCATCTGGCTCGCCGCGCGCATCTACCGCGTCGGCATGCTCATGTACGGCAAACGCGCCACCCTCCCGGAAGTCTGGCGTTGGATAAGACAAGCGTGACGATTGATTCGATGAATAAATGGACCAGCGAATCAATGAACAAATGAGCGACTAGTCTATGGCGATTGAGATTGAGAAAAAATACAGGTTGACGTTGGACCAGCGCGAGCGGTTGTTGAAGCGTTTGCGTGAGGTCGGCGCGGCGCGGCAGGGCGAAGAGTTTGAGGAGAACGTTCTTTATGCTGGCGGGCAACTGCATTTGCGCCAGTGCGTGCTCCGGCTGCGGCGCGTAGGGGATGCCGCGATTCTCACCTTCAAGGAACGCTATCCTTCCGCGTCTCCCATCAAGCATCAACGCGAGGATGAGACGCGTGTTGATGATGCCTCCGCGATGGCCGCCATCCTGGACGCGCTCGGCTACAGGCCCGCGCTCGTTTATGAGAAGCGGCGCGAGACCTGGCACGTCGCGCGCGTAGAGGTCGCCGTTGACGAACTCCCCTTCGGACTCTTCCTCGAAATAGAGGGCGACGAAACATCCATCGCAGAGGCGGAAGAATTACTGGACCTCTCCGACGTTGAAGCGGAGATGAACACCTACCCGCAGTTGGCCCACACCTACGGGCAGAGAAGGGGAGAGATTATCGAAGCCCGATTCAAGCCGGACCAATAAAAAGTTTGGAAGAGGGTCACTAAAGCAGAGCGGCCTCGCTCCATTAATGGAGCGAGGCCGCTTTTTATGTTCCGGCATTAATGGACCGGGATTACATGCCCAT
This sequence comes from Blastocatellia bacterium, assembly GCA_034665545.1. Lineage (GTDB taxonomy): Bacteria > Acidobacteriota > Blastocatellia > Pyrinomonadales > Pyrinomonadaceae > DASYML01. The sequence continues at coordinate 22,015 of JAXDFO010000034.1, read as the reverse complement.
GCCGCCGCCCATGCCGCCCATGCCGCCGGGCATCGCGGGGCCGCCCTTCTCATCTTCGGGAAGCTCCGAGACCATCGCCTCGGTCGTGAGCATCAATCCGGCGATGGAGGCCGCGTTCTGCAACGCGGAGCGAGTCACCTTCGCAGGGTCAATGACGCCAGCTTCGACGAGGTCCACTAAGTCCTCTTCCTCTGTCGCGGCGTTATAACCGTAAGTCTCCTTCTTGTGCTCGCGCACCTTCTGGACGATGACCGCGCCCTCTTTGCCAGCGTTCTGCACTATCTGGCGAAGCGGCTCTTCGAGCGCGCGCCTGACGATGGTGACGCCGATCTGCTCATCCGGGTCGCCTTCGCCTTCCTTGTTAATCTGGAATTTCTCCAGAGCCTTCGCGGCACGCACGAGGGTGACGCCGCCGCCGGGGACGATGCCTTCCTCGACTGCCGCGCGCGTAGCGTGCATAGCATCCTCTACGCGGGCCTTCTTCTCTTTCATCTCGGTCTCTGTGGCCGCGCCGACCTTAATGACGGCGACGCCGCCGACGAGTTTCGCAAGACGCTCCTGCAATTTCTCTCGGTCGTAATCGGAACTGGTCTCGTCAATCTGCGCGCGCAGGGTCTTGACGCGGCCTTCGATGTCGGACTGCTTGCCGTTGCCTTCAACGATGGTCGTGTTGTCCTTGTCAATGGTCACGCGCTTGGCTTTCCCCAGGTCTTCGAGCTTGACGTTCTCAAGCTTGATGCCGAGGTCTTCGCTGATGACCTGGCCGCCCGTCAGGATGGCTATGTCTTCGAGCATGGCCTTGCGGCGGTCGCCGAAGCCAGGAGCCTTGACGGCGGCGATGTTCAAGGTTCCGCGCAGTTTGTTGACGACGAGCGTGGCGAGGGCTTCGCCTTCCACGTCCTCTGCGATGATGAGCATGGGCTTGCCCATCTTGGCGACCTGCTCAAGCAGGGGCAGCAGGTCTTTCATAGAGCTAATCTTCTTCTCGTGAATCAGGATGAGCGGGCTGTCAAGGGTGGCTTCCATGCGCTCAGGGTCGGTCACGAAGTAGGGCGAGAGATAGCCTCTATCGAACTGCATGCCCTCTACGACATCCAGTTCCGTATCCATCGTCTTGGATTCTTCGACCGTTATCACGCCGTCCTTGCCGACCTTCTCCATCGCGCGCGCGATGATCGAGCCGATGTTCGCATCGCCGTTGGCCGACACGGTTCCGACCTGCGCAATCATGTCGCCCTTGACGGGCTTGGAGAGACGCTCTATCTCTTTGACGGCGCGCTCGACGGCCTTATCAATGCCGCGCTTGAGGGCCATAGGGTTCGCGCCAGCCGCGACCGTCTTGACGCCTTCGCGGAAGATGGCCTGGGCCAACACGGTCGCGGTGGTCGTGCCGTCGCCCGCGACATCCGAGGTCTTCGAGGCGACTTCGCGCACCATCTGCGCGCCCATGTTTTCGAGGGCGTCTTTGAGTTCAATCTCTTTCGCCACCGTGACGCCGTCTTTGGTAATCGTCGGGCTTCCGAATTTCTTGTCAATGACGACGTTGCGCCCTTTCGGGCCGAGCGTGATTTTGACAGCATCGGCGAGTTGGTTGACGCCGCGCAGGATCGCCGCACGCGACTCTTCACCATGTATTACTTGCTTTGCCATAGTTTCTCTTTCTCCTAAAATGAGGTGTCTTCAGCTTAATTTCCATCAACGAAAAAGCGGCTCAGTAACTCTTTAACTTCGAGAGATTACTTGCCGCCTTTTTTGCCGCTGCCGCCGCCGCTGGCCGCGCCCGCGCGCTCTATGATGCCGAGAATCTCGTCCTCGCGCATGATGAGCAACTCTTCGCCGTCAAGCTTGATTTCGGACCCGCTATACTTGCCAAAGAGGACGCGGTCGCCTTCCTTCACATCCAGGGTCTGGCGCGTGCCGTCATCCTTATACTTGCCTTCGCCGACGGCCACGACTTCGCCTTCCTGCGGCTTCTCTTTAGCCGTATCCGGGATGATGATGCCGCCGCGCACCTGCTCGCCCTCTTCGATGCGACGCACTATCACGCGATCCTGCAAGGGTCTAATGTTTGTTGCCATATCTTCTGACTCCTTTCAATGTACCGGGGAAATCTGATGTAGTTTAATTGCTTCGCGCCATCGCAATATTAGCACTCATTGATGGCGAGTGCTAAAGTATAGCACTCTCGCGCCGCTTGTCAACATATTGCGTAGAAAATCAGCCTGGAAGGCGGCTTTCTCTCTGTTATCTCAACAGTTTAAAGTTTGCGCGAGCGGCGTTGGGTCTGGCGGGCGGCGGCACGTTCCTGTGAGCGGTAAGCGGCGACGCGTTTGGAGAGGGTGTTGCGGTGTATGCCGAGGGTGGTGGCTGTGCGCGAGAGGTGGTCTTTATGGCGCGCGAGGGCTTTCTGGATATAGAGCTTCTCGAATTCGTTGAGGGCTTCGTCGAGCATAATCTGGCCGTCCAGCATCTCGTCAATCAGGGCTTCAAGGCGGGCACGCATCTGCATGGAGGTCTCCGGCAGCAGGATTTAGTAAATTAATTTCTGAAGGCTGCTCAAGATTCAAGGCTTGCGCCCGTGAGCAGCCTGTGGGCTTCAAGGTAACGGGCCGTGGTGGCCTCGGCCACTTCCGTGGGCAACGGGGGCGCGGGCGGCTTTTTGTCCCAGTCCAGGGTTTCCAGATAGTCGCGCACGAACTGTTTATCGAAAGATGGTTGCGGGCCGCCGGGCGCGTAAGATGCGGCGGGCCAGAAGCGAGAGGAGTCTGGCGTCAAAGCTTCGTCAATCAGAATCACGCGCCCTTCAACGTCCGTGCCGAACTCGAATTTCGTGTCAGCGATAATGATGCCGCGATTGATGGCGTACTCGCTCGCCTCCCTGTACAACCGAAGCGAGGTCTCGCGCAGGAGCGCGGTGGTCTCCGCGCCCAGCAGCGCGCTCATACGCACTTCGCTGATGTTCTCATCATGGCCCGCTTCGGCTTTGGTCGCGGGCGTGAAGAGAGGCGACGGCAGCCGCTCGGATTCGCGCAGGCGCGCGGGCAGACGATGGCCGCAGACTTCACCTGTGCGCTGGTAATCCTTCCAACCCGAACCGGCCAGGTAGCCGCGCACGACGCACTCGACCGGAAACACGTTCGTCCGTCGCACGAGCATCGAGCGACCGCGCAAGCTCTCTCGCTGGCTTTGGACCGCATCCGGCATCTCTTCAATGCGGGTCGTCAGAAGATGATGAGGGATAACGTGGCTCAGCCGCTCGAACCAGAAACGGGAGAGGGCGGTCAGGACTTCGCCCTTGCGCGCAATCGGCGTCGGCGAGACGCAGTCGAAAGCGGAGATTCGATCCGTGGCGACGATTAAGAGGCGATGCTCGTCAACTTCATACACGTCGCGCACCTTGCCGCGCCGCAGCAGTTGAAGTTCCGGGATGGATGTTTCGAGTACGGGCGCAGCGCCGGTCATCACGGTTGGCTCATCACAAAGGTTGCAGCGACTACATAAGGGAGCGTCAATGCAAGAGGCGCGATTGTGCTCGCGCCTCGCAAGGTTTGTCAAGAAGAGTACGGAAGCGGAAGACGAATTTGAAGTTTCGAGTTTAAGGTTGAAGGTCAAAAGCAATCGCCTCGAAAACTTAAACCTTGAACCACTCGGTCGCTCCGGCTTCGAGGCTTTCTCTGAGTCTGCGTATCTGCGCGGCGTGGTTGTGCGCGTGTGCGGCGTAGATTTGAAGCCAGGTCTCCGGCGTATAGCGACCGCTCTCCGTGTGCTGGCCTTCGCGCGCCCAGTCCTCTTCGGACATCAGCTTGAGCAGTTGGGTGGTCGTGGCACGCGCGGCGCGAAAGGCATCGAGGGCGGGGGCCAACTCGCGTTCGTTGTACTTGAGACGCACCGCGTAGTCGTCCTGGTCGTAGCCGTGTATCACCGGGCTCTCTTCGACGAGCAGGCGGCGCAGGCGCAGGGCCGAAGTGGTCTCGCTGTCCGCCAGGTGATGCACTATCTCCGCCGCGCTCCATTTGCCTTCGAGCGGGTGGGCGGTCAGCGCGGCTTCGGGGAAATCGCTAAGGCTGTCGGTTACTTCGTCGTACCCGGCGGCGTATTTCTCAATCAGTTCTTTTCTTTCTTCGGGTGTCATAGGAGTTTCGCTTCCTTTCGAGTTTGGGAGATTCCGTGCAACATTCTGGCGTGCCGAAACGTAATAGCCTAACTCCCAGGCTTTCGCTCGTTTTGTGTGCCCTTTAGAGAGAGACCGAATCACAGTGCTGGCCGCTTTCGGGAGTGGCTGCAAAAGCGCATCTTAACACTTGTTCAGGTTTGGAGAATCACATGAGATTAAAGTTATCTTTTCGTCTGCCCTCACGCGCGCTCAGTTTAGCCCTGGCGTTATTGGTCCTGTGCGGGCCTGCCGCTTCCTTCGCGCGACCGTTGTCGCAAACTCCGCAAGGCCAGCGTCCCTTTCCGCCGACGCAGTATGTCCCCAGTCACGATTATGATACGCGCAATATCTCGCTCAATCTACATTTCGACTGGGCTAAAGAGCAGGCTATCGGGACCGAGACCTTTAGCTTCTCGCCGCTCGTCAAAGACCTGCGCAAACTCGTGCTGGATGCCGCGTACATGACCTTCGCATCCGTCAAACTGGAGAACGGCGCGCCGCTTCAATACCAGTTCGATGATAAGAACGAGAAGTTAAGCATCGCTCTTGACCGCGCTTACCAGCCCTCCGAAACAGTCACGCTCCTTATCGCCTATCATACCAACCAGCCGCCGGATGAGCGGCGCAGCATCAACGGCGGCGGCGGCCTGACCTGGATTAAGCCGACCGCCGAGGACGCCAAACGTCCGCGCCAAATCTGGTCGCAGGGCGAGAGCGAGTACAATCATTACTGGTTCGCCTGCTTCGACCATCCGAACGATTTCTTCACCTCCGAACTTTACGCGACCGTCGAGAAGCCGCTCACCGTCATCTCCAACGGCAAACTGCTTGAGACCAAAGAGAACACGGACGGCTCGCGCACCTTCCACTGGAAGATAGCCGCGCCCCATGCCTCCTATCTCTCATCAATCATCGTCGGCGACTACACGCCCCTCGTCGGAGACTACGCGGGCATCCCCGTCATCTCCTACGTCTACCCGAACGAAGTCGAAGAGGGCAAGGCGACGACCGCGCGCCTGCCCGACATGGTCAAGTTCTTTTCCGAGAAGACGGGCGTCAAATATCCTTATGAGAAGTACGCGCAGACGATGACGCGCGACTTCAACGGCGGCATGGAGAACATCTCCGCGACCACGCAGTATGACGTGATGATTCACGACGCGCGCACCGAATTGGACCAGACCAGCGACTCTCTGGAATCGCACGAGTTGGCCCATCAATGGTTTGGCGATTACGTGACCTGCCGCAATTGGTCCGACATCTGGCTCAACGAAAGCTTCGCCACCTACTTCCAGGCTCTGTGGGACGAGCAGAGCCTGGGCCGCGATGATTTCCTCTACCTCGATGTGAAGAGCAACCAGGATGCCTATTACGGAGCCTGGGCGCAGGGGCAACGTCGCCCCATCGTGACCAAGAATTATGCTAACCCCGACGCGGTCTTCGATACCTACGCTTACCCGCGCGGCGGCGCAGTCCTGCACATGCTGCGCACCTACCTGGGCGATGAGAACTGGTGGCGTTCGATTAATCACTACCTGAACAAGTACGCGCACCAGCCCGTCCAGACGGAACAGTTTCGCATCGCCATCGAAGAGACGACGGGCCAATCAATGGACTGGTTCTTCGACGAGTGGCTCTACAAGATGGGCCATCCGGTGTTTCGCGTGACGCAGAATTACGACGCCGCCGCGAAAGCCTTGAAGCTCACCGTCAGGCAAGAGCAGAAGCCCGACCCTGATTCGCAGTATCCGCAGGTCGGCTTCTTTCAGACTCCCGTGGACATAGAGATAGGGACGGCTGGCAACACTCGCATCGAGCGCGTCCAGCTTGAGCCGAAGGAGGAGCAGACCTTCACTTTTCCTGTGGACGGCCAGCCCATGCTCGTCAACTTCGATTACGGCAGCACGCTCATCAAAGAGTTGACCTTCGAGAAGCCTGTGGACCAACTCGCCTATCAACTCACGCGCGACCAGGATGTGCTGGGCCGCATCTGGGCATTGGGCCAACTCAACGCGAAGTTGAAGGACAAGGCGACGCCCGACGCCGACAAACAACAGATAACGGGCCAGCTTGCCAGCGCGTTGACGAACGACAAGTTCTGGGCGGTGCGTCTGGAAGCGGCGACGGCCTTGAACAATATTCCGGGAGCCGCCGCGCGCACGGCCCTGCTCGCCGCGACGAAGGACCAGAAACCCAGGGTCCGCGCCCGCGCCATACGCTCTCTGGGCTCCCTCAAGGATGCCACGCTCGCCAGCACGTACCAGCCGTTTCTCAACGACCCCAGCTATGCTGTCATAGGCGAGGCCGCGCGCGCTCTCGGCATGACGAAGAGTCCGGCGACCTATGATGCGCTGGTCAAGTTGGTTGACCAGCCTTCCTGGCACGATAACATCAGGGCGTCCGCGCTGGCGGGCCTCGGCGCGGCTGGCGATAAGCGTGCGATGGAACTCGGCTTTCGCTACGTGACGCCGGGCAATCCGGCCCCTGTGCGTGCGGCGGCCCTGACGCTCATCGGCTCAACGGGCAAGGACGACCCGCGCGCCTTCCCGCTCATCACCGAGATGCTCAAGCAGGGCGCGGACAAGGGCAATTTCGGACAGATCGCGGCGGCCTCCGAAGCCCTCACTCAACTGGGCGACCCGCGCGCCATCCCTATCTTCGAGGAGCTTACCAAGAAGTTTAGCAACATCCCGCAGGCGCAGCCCTTTTTCGCGCAGTTCATCATGCGCCTGAAACAGGGCGGCGGGCAGGCCACACCGAACTAGTTAAGGTGCGCAGAGGCTCCAGGCTCGGAGGCCGTGGGCTAGTTAAAGAGAGAAGTTCTTGACTGGCCCACGGCCCACGGCCTCCGGCCTCTTAACTTAATGCTTGAGTTCAGGGGCGTTCTCCTGTTATATTCTTTAGGTCTGAGCCGCGCTACCGCCACCGGCCCGGCTCCCCCCTTGATAATCATTCGCCATTCGTGGACACAAAATCACTGATGCCGACTTCCACCGATAGAGCCAAATCAAGAGAGACAGAGGGCCACGAACCGCCCGTCACATCAGGCGAGCGTCGCACGACCCTGCTCGTCATAGAGGATGACGAGAACATCTCGACCGCCATCGGCGAGTACTTTTCCCGCGCGGGTTACAGCGTGAAGACAGCCGAGGACGGGCTGGCCGGAGTACAGGTGGCGCTCCAGAACCACCCGGACGTGATCGTGCTGGACCTCATGCTGCCGAAGATGGACGGTCTCGCCGTCTGTCGTGAGTTGCGCGAGAAGGCTCCGTTCATTCCCATCCTGATGGTGACGGCGAAGGATGATGTGGTGGACAAAGTGCTCGGCCTGGAGATGGGCGCGGACGATTACATCACCAAGCCCTTCAACCTGCGCGAGCTTGACGCGCGGATTAAGTCTGTCCTCCGCCGCGTGCGCATCGCACCCAGTGCTGAAGGCGCGGGCGACGAGGCTCCCATCGTGCGCGGCAAGCTGCGCATTGACCCCGCCAAACGCGAAGTGATGGTCGGCGAGCGGCAGGTCGAATTGACTCCGAAAGAGTTTGACCTGTTGCGGCTGTTCGCCTCCAATCCCGGTCGCGTCTTCCCGCGCAAGTACCTGCTGGAAAAAATTTGGGACTACTCCTATGAAGGTTACGACCGCACGATTGATTCACACATCAACCGCCTGCGGGCCAAGATCGAGGAGAATCCCGAAAATCCGCAAATGGTCCTGACCGTTTGGGGCATCGGGTACAAGTTTAACGACGAGCCGTAAGAGATTTTCTCTCTCGCGCTTCGTCGCGTCTCTAGATTTTGACAGCCTAGCTTCCAGAGACTTCCAACCAACGGAGGCGTTCCCGCCGCGTCCAACCAAAACGCGCAAGGGGGTCCGTCGCCGTACACACGAGCCGACAAACCACACGCGCTCGCCTGCTCCAGATTCCAAGCCATGAAAAATGCATTGCCTTTCCAACATGCCGTCAGGAACGAGCCTCTGCCCGAAGCCGCTCAACCTTCGCGCAGTAGGTTCATGCGTCCTTCCATCCTGACGCTCTTGCTGGCCGCCACGGCCTTCGCCCCGTCGCTGGTCCTGCGCGCGCAGAAGGCCAAAGACTCGCCCGTCCGCATCGCCGGAGTCTCCGAACGAAAGACCGCGAGCGGCTCCGTCATTACCCTTTCGGCGGACATGCCCCTCACGCGCACGCAGACCTGGCAGGACAGCGAAGGCTTTCACCTCATCCTGCCGCACGCAGGAAGAAGCCAGGTCCGTGGCATTCCGAAGGGAGTCCACGTTCGCCAGTTGGACGAGTCACTGGAACTGCTCCTGCCCGTCAAGCAGGGCGCGAGCGTGACGGTCGAGCCGAATTTCAATCATCTCAATCTGGTCGTCAACGGCTCTCTGGATACGAGCCGGAGTGAAGCGGAAGAGAGCGCATCGCACCCATCGCGTCAGAGGCAGGAGCGTGAGCCGCAACAACAATCCGCCGAAACCTACTCGCCGCGCGTGACGCGCGAATCGCGCTCCTCTCAGACTCCTTCTTCCAACTTGAGCGCGGGCCAGACGGATCATCCCGTCAACGCGACTGGCCCCGTCACCGCCACACAGCCCGCCGTCCATCCACCGTCAAACGCCGGAACAGAGCCGTTGCCTGCTGCTGCGCCTTCAACTTCGCCCCAACGCCTTGTCACAGAGGACAGCCTCGTGCGTGCCCTCGGCGTTGCCGGAGAGAAAAATCTACCGGCCCAGCCAGCGCAGGCCGATGACACGAACACTGGACCGGCCAGTTTCTTCAGCGCGCTCTTCTCCGCGACGGGCGTCGCGCTCTTTCTGCTCTGCGGCTGCGTCGCCATCTTCCTCCTGCGTCGCCGCGCTCGCCGGAGCGAGACGACGGAAACAATCGAGAAGAGGCTTACGACGGATAAAGTCTCTGCGAACGGAGCGGAGACGGGCACTGCCCTTGCGACGATGACGGACGAGACTCTTGAGGTCGAGCAGCCGCGCGAGGACCGGCGCAGGAGTCGTCGAGGTCGTCGCGCCAGCGACCAGATGTTGGTCCAGAAAGTGACGAGCCTTCCGGCGCAGGAAGTTGACTCAAGCGACGGGTCGCTTGAGATACGCCAGCCCGGCGCGGTCGTCTCACAGGCTCTCTTCGGCGCGTACCGTGTGGACCAGGAAGTTTGCAAACTGCTCCTGGGCCAACCGCATCGCCTCGACGTGCTGCTCTCACGCGCGCCGGATGACAGACGCGCGATGGAGACTTCGTTGATGAAGGCTCTGCAATCGCCGGATGGAACGGATGATACGCGCCGACGTGCGCGCAGGGCTTTGGAAGAGTACGGATTCGTCGCGCGCCAGTCTGCCGCCTTGCTCCTCGCGCATGAAGCTTATGAACGCGCCTCCGCCGCGCGCACGCTCGGCGACATAGGCTCGCCGCTCGCTCTCTCATTCCTACTCGAAGCTTTGCACGATGCGGAACTGGTCGTTCGCTCGCATGCTGTCGGAAGCTTAGGGATGCTGCGCCTGCCATCGGCCATCGGCGCGCTGCTAGACATGGCCTGGCGTCATCCTGAGATGTCATCCGAACAGATCAGCCGCGTGCTCAGCGCATGTTCCGTGGAGACGCTCGAAGGAATCTCTTCGTTGGCCCTCGATGCCGAGCACTCGTTTCTCTCAGACTCGACGCGCGCGCACCAGTTCACGGGCGAGATTACGCATCTGGACCCTGCGGCGAGCGTGGAGCAGTTGCCGGAATGGTTGGAAGACGAAACTCTCTCGGACGCGCTCGCCAGGCTTGAGAGCACGGATGTGGAGGCGCGCGTCGCGGCGGTGCGCCAGTTGGCCCAATTCCAGGTCCAGCGTTCGGTCGAGGCTCTGACCATCATCGCGGGCCGCGACGAGAGTTCGGCTGTCCGCGTGGCGGCAGTCTCCAGCCTCTGCGCGATTGACCACGAGTCTGTGTTTGCGCCCGTGCTCATCGCGCTCGCGGACGAGGCCAGGGAAGTGCGGGCGGCGGCGGCGCGTTCGCTCTCGCGTCTCAACTTCGACCGCGCGGACGCCTACGTGCGCGTGCAGGAGACAGCCGACGCCGAGACCTTGCGCGAGGTGGCGCGCTCTTGCATCAAGGCGGGCATCGCCAAGCAGGCCATAGACCGTCTGGCGAGCGCGGATCGTCGCCAGGCTTACGAAGCCTTTTCGATGCTCTCACTGCTGGCGAAGTCCAACGAGACGGAGCCGCTCCTGGAAGCCATCGCCAGCCATCCTGAAATCAACGTGCAGTTGGCCGCGACACGCTTGCTCGGTCTCGCGGGCAAACCGGCGGTCGCGGTCCAACTGCGTCAACTCGTCGTGCGCGATGGACTACCGGAAAAGGTCCGCACGGCGATTCTAGAAGTGGTCTACAAGATAGACCAGGCCCAACCCGTTTAGCGTTGGACGGTGGACAGTGGACGATAGACGGAAAAGATAGCTTGCTTTTCATCAACCCTGAACACGATTCACCGACCACCATTCATTGACCTCTGGACTAAGAGCCTTCTGCGTTGCATAATGCAGGCGGTTCACAGCTTTTTATGAAGTTCTTTTCTGCCCCGGTGATACAAGACATGAACCGCTCAGTCCTGTCCTCCAAAAAATTGCGCACTCTTGCTGCTTCGCTTCTTTTGCTGTTGCTCGTCGTCTGCACGGCGACCGGCGCGTTCGCGCAGAAGAAGAAGAAGAAACAGCCCGCTTCGACCACCACGACGACGCAGCAGCAGGGAACGCCCGCCGCTCAGGCCACGTCGCAGCAACCGCGCCGGAAAAACATTACTCCGTTGCGCGGCGGCGACGCGCCGCAGGGGTCGCGCGTGACCGTCACATCGGACGTTCCGCTCAACGATTACTCCGCATACAGGAGCGGCGACCGCTACTATGTGGTCATCCCGGAAGCGAATGCGCCGGGCGCGCAGAGCATGCGCGGGCGCGGCTATGAGGACGTGCAGGTGCAGAAGCGCGGCGGCGACGCGGTCATCTCTTTTAAATTGCAGCCGGGCACAGCCGCCCACGTCAATCAAAAATTCAACAAACTGGAAGTGGTCTTCGACTCGCCCGGCGCAAAGCCCGCGAGCGGCAATACGACTAGCACGAATGCCAACACCGGCAACGCCGCGACGGGCGGCAATGCTTCATCGCAAACCTCTTCATCCAACAACGCGCAATCTTCGACGACCAACGCGCGGCCCACTCCCGCACCGAACAGCGCGACGACACAGGGCACAACCAATCAAGCCTCCGACCCCGCGCTCTCTAAGAATCCGTTGACGGGCGCGCAGACGCCCGCGCCGCCCGCGTCTCCGAACGCCGCGCAGACGCCCGGCGAGTCCTCGCTTCCGCAGATGAGCACGACGCTAACGCCGGATGCTGCTGCGTCGCCCTCGCCTTCCGCCGCTCCGAGCGCGGAGCAGCAGGTCGCGCAGGCCCAGACCGCGCCGACGGTCCCGAACGCGGTCACGACGAACGTCACGCAGCCCGCTTCAAGCGTCTCTTTGGGCGCGACACTCGCGCGCAACTGGCTGGTCCTGGTCCTGGCGGGCCTCATACTTTTAAGCATCATTCTCTTCGTCGTCATGCGTCCACGCGCGGCTGAGAGCGGAGTGCCGCCGCACTTTATCAAGCAGCCGGAAGAGAGCGAAGCGCAGAAGGCTCTGGTTGAAGAGAGCGAGCCGGACCTCGCGGCGAGTTCCATCGCAGAGCAGGTCTTGACGCCCGCGATGGTCGTCCCCACACGGCTGACGGATGAAGTGCTAGGGGTTGATGACGAGCAGACGCTTGTTTCCGACGAGACCCTTGAAACTGAAACGGCCCTGGCCGATGCAGCAGAGGGCACGCGCGTCGCACACGCAGAAACCGAAATCGAAAACGTGCTCGCGGGCCAACCTTACGATGAAGCAATCATCGGCGCGACCGAGAGCGGCACGCGCTCTCTGATAGCCGCAGGTCTGCTGGCAGCCCTCGCGGGCCATGATGCCGAACGGCGTGAGCGCGCCCGCGCAGCCTTCATCAAACACGATTATTTAGAGGAAGAGACGCGCGCCCTGCGCACGGCCAACTCTCCGAACGCGCGCGCCCAAGCCGCGCGCCATCTCGGCCTCGTCCCGGACACGTCCGTGACGCCGCATCTCTGCGCCGCGCTCGAAGACAATGCGAAGGACGTTCGTCGCGCGGCGGTCTCTGCGTTGACGGAAGTGCGCGACCCTGCGGCTGCGGGGCCGCTCAAGCAGTTGCTTGAACGCGAGAAGAATCGCAAGAAGAATAAACGCATAGAGCCCGCGCTGATTCGACGCGCGATAGAGGCCAGCGCGGTAGTCGCCGCCGCCGCGCCAGTCGTAGAAACAGCAGCAGCACAGGAAGAAGAAGCACAAGAGACGCCGACTCTCGCAGCATCCACGCCCGCGCAAGAAGTCGCGGAAGCGGAAGATGAGAAGCTTGCTATAGAAGATGAGACGCAAGCTCTGGAGGCTGCGACTGAGGAGCCTGTCCTTGCCAGCGAACCGCTCGTTAGTGAACCGCTCGTTAGCGAGTCTCTCATCAATGAACCTCTCGTCAGCGAGCCGACCGTTAGCGAGTCTCTCTTCACCGAAGGTGAGAGCGCGACGGGGTTGATGGAAGAGGCGGAAGTCGCGGGCATTCTCGAAGATGAGACCGCCCGCCAGCGTTTCGAGGAAGAGGAACGAAGCCGCGTCGAAGAGGAAGCGCGCCAGCGCGAAGAGGCCGCGCGTCAACGCGTGTGGGAAGAGGCCCGATTGCGCGCGGAGGAGGAGTCCAGGCAGCACGAGGAAGAGGACGCGCGCGTGCGTGCCGAAGCCGAGGCCAGACAACGCGCCGAAGAAGAGGCAGAGCAACAGCGTGTGGCGGAAGCGGCTCGGCTACAGGCCGAAGAGGAAGCCAGCCAGCGCGCCGCAGAGGAATCACGAGTGCGCGCCGCAGAGGAAGCGCGACTTGCGGAAGAGGCCCGCGTTGCCGAAGAGTTGCGTCTCGCTGAGGAGGCGCGCGTTGCCGAAGAGGCGCGCGTTGCAGAGGAAGCAAGGCTCGCAGAAGAGGCCAGGCTTGCTGAGGAAGTCAGGCGCGCTGAAGAGGCGCGTCTGCTAGAGGAAGCACGCCTCGCTGAAGAGGCGCGGGTTGCTGAGGAAGCGCGGCAGGTTGAAGCGGCGCGTGTGCGTGCGGAAGAGGAAGCCAGGCAACGTGCGGAAGAAGAAGCGCGCGTGCGTGCTGAAGCTGAGGCACGCGAGCGCGCCGAAACCGAGGCGCGTCTTCGCGCGGAGGAAGAAGCACGCCAGCGTGCGGAAGCGGAGCGCGCGGCAGAGGAAGCGCGGCAGCTTGCGGCAGCAGAAGAGGCACGGCTTCGCGCGGAGGAAGAGGAAGCGCGGCGGCTGGCGTTGGAAGAATCAAGGCGGCTGGAAGAGGCCGCAGCCGCGCGCGTGGAATCCGAGGAGATAGACCTCGGCTCCTTCTCCGAAGCAGAGATGACGGCGGATGCGCCCTCGCAGTTTGAACCTGAAGTCATCGAACAGCACTATGGGGCGGAGCCTGTGGTGGCAGATGAAGCCGCGTTCGACACGACTACGGAAGACTGGTTGAAGAGCAGCGAGGACTGGTTCAATCTGGACATCAACGACGCGCCCGCGACCTCCGCACAGGAGAGTTTCGAGAGCGCGCCTCCTCAGCCTTATGCTTTTGATGAAGAGGCCGCTGTCGCAGAACCCGTTCAGGATGATGCGTGGCTCAAGCCCTTGACGGACGAGATGCCGCCGACGCCCTCCGTCCAAAAACCAACCGTAACTGACGCGGGCTTCAAGCCGCCCGCGTCCACACCCGGATCGTCTGTTCGAGACATAGAGTTGGCCGTCACGGACAAGGGCGTGGAACTCGTCGAAGAAGACCTTTCGATGGTCCCGACGGCTATCCTGCGTCGGCTCGGCAGCGATGTCGCCACGGTCAGGGCGGCGGCCATCTCGGACCTCTCGCGCCTCGGTGGCGACGAAGCCTTCCGCGAGATTACGGGAGCCTTCGATGACCCCGTGCAGATAGTGCGCGACGCTGCGGCCCGCTCGCTCTACAGCTTGAACGAAGACCGTGCGGATTCGTTCACGCGCGCCCTGCGCGAAGCGACGCCCGAACGCCGCCGCAACATAGGAGAGGCTCTGGCCTCTTCCGGCCTCGCCGCCGACGCCATCAGTAACCTGATGGGCGAGAGCCGCGAAAAAACTTATGACGCCTTCTCGCTGCTCTTCCTGATGTCGAAGGCTGGCGAAGTCCGCCCGCTCATGCGCGCCATCGAAGAGCATCCGAACAACGAGGTCCGTCTCGCGGTCGTCAAACTGCTCGCCTTGAGCGGCCAGCAGGAAATCCTCCCAGCCTTCCGCCGCCTCGCCGTGCGCGGCTCACTGCCGACAGAGGTTCGCTCCGCCGTCATGGAAGCCATCTATCAATTGAGCAGCCAGACCAGCAGCGACACTTCATCAGTGGCTTGAGACGCAGTGGCAAGTGACAAGTTAAGAGTGACAAGTTAAAATTATATTTTAACTTGTCACTCTTAACTTTGTCCGTTCGTCACTATATCTTATGCCTTTCAATCTACGTTCAGAATACGAGCCGCAGGGCGACCAGCCGCAGGCCATCGAAGCCCTCGTGCGCGCCCTCAACGAAGGCCAGAAAGATCAAGTCCTGCTCGGCATCACGGGCAGCGGCAAGACCTTCACGGTCGCCAGCGTCATCCAGCGCACGCAGCGTCCCACGCTCGTCCTCGCGCACAACAAGACGCTCGCCGCGCAGCTTTACCAGGAATTCAAGACGCTCTTTCCCACCAACTCCGTAGAGTATTTCGTCTCCTACTACGATTACTACCAGCCGGAAGCCTACGTGCCCGCCTCCGACACGTACATCGAAAAAGAGGCGACCATCAACGATGAGATTGACCGCCTCCGCATGTCCGCGACGCGCGCCCTCTTCGAGCGCAGGGATGTCATCGTCGTCGCCAGCGTTTCCTGCATCTACGGCCTCGGCGACCCCGACGCCTACTATGGCATGCTCCTCTTCGTCGAACAGGGCGCGAAGATGGCGCGCGATGCCTTGCTGCAAAAGCTGGTCGAGTTGCAATACGAGCGTTCGGATATAGAGTTTGAGCGCGGGACGTTTCGCGTGCGCGGCGATGTCGTGGAAGTCTATCCGAGCTATCAGGAGCAAGCCTATCGCATAGAACTCTGGGGCGACGAGATTGATTCCGTCTCGACCATAGACCCGCTGCTCGGCGAAGTCTTGCAGAAGCACAACTCGCGCGTGCCCATCTACCCGAAGTCGCACTATGTCATGTCCAAGCCGACCATCAAGCGCGCCCTCAAGACCATCAAGGATGAACTGGAATGGTGGGAGCCGAAGTTGATTCAGGAAGGCAAGCTCATCGAAGCGCAACGCTTGCACCAGCGCACCATGTACGACCTTGAGATGATTAAGGAGATGGGCTTTTGTCGCGGCATCGAAAACTATTCGCGCCACCTGACGGGCAAGCCCGCCGGTTCGCCGCCGCCGACGCTTCTCGATTACCTGCCGCGCGACACCATGATGGTCATAGACGAATCGCACCAGACCATCCCGCAGGTCGGCGCGATGTTCAAGGGCGACCAGTCGCGTAAACGAACCCTCGTCGAGTATGGCTTTCGTCTTCCATCGGCGATGGACAATCGCCCGCTCAACTTCGCGGAGTTTGAGCAGCGCATCGGCCAGACCATCTACGTCTCAGCCACGCCCGGCCCCTACGAGTTGACCAAAGCGGGCGGCGAAGTCGTCGAGCAGATTATACGCCCGACCGGACTGACGGACCCCGTAGTCGAAGTGCGGCCCGTCAAAGGACAGATAGACGATCTCCTGGAAGAGTGCCGCGTCCGCGCCGAAGCGAACGAGCGAGTTCTCGTCACGACGCTCACGAAAAAAATGTCTGAGGATTTGACCGACTACTTCGGTGATGTCGGCGTGCGCGTTCGTTATCTACACTCTGACATAGAGACTCTCGAACGCATCAAGATTTTGCGCGACCTCCGGCGCGGCGAGTTCGATGTCCTCGTCGGCATCAACCTTCTGCGCGAAGGTTTGGACCTGCCCGAAGTCTCCCTCGTCGCCATCCTGGACGCGGACAAGGAAGGCTTTCTGCGCTCCGACCGCTCACTCATTCAGACGATGGGCCGTGCGGCCCGCAACGCGCGCGGCAAGGCCATCCTCTACGCAGACAAAATAACCGATTCGATGAAGCGCGCGATGGACGAAACGAATCGCCGCCGCGTAATCCAGGAAGCCTATAACGAAGAGCACGGCATCACCCCGCAAACCATCGTCAAGCCTATCGAAGCCACGCTCGTCACGGCCTACGAAGCGGACTACTTTAAAATCCCGCTCAACCTTGAAGAGTTCGAGGAATACACGAAAGACAATATTGACGCCACCATCGCGCGCCTCGAAATCGAGATGCGCGAGTCCGCCAAACGCTTCGAGTTCGAGCGCGCCGCCGAAATCCGCGACCGCATCAAGTACCTCCGCGACCGCGAACTGCAAATGACCTGAGTTAAGATAGCCACAGAGGCACAGAGACACAGAGCGCTAAGAGAAAATTTATCAATTCAAGATTTGGACATGACTAAATTTTCTCTGCGCCTCTGTGCCTTTGTGGCTTTTATATCATGCTGACTAAATCACAGCCGGACGAGATTCAATCCTTTCTCTCGGATGCCAGCAACATGCGGGGTGGGCATGCTGCGCGCGTCGTGTTTCCAGAGAGCGCGTTGGAGGTGGCCGAAGTCCTCGCTCGTGCGACGCGAGAGGGCGTGCCCGTCACTGTTTCCGGCGCGGGCACGGGCGTTGTTGGCGGGCGCGTTCCCTTTGGCGGCACCGTGCTGGCGACGGATCGGCTCAATCGAATTAAAGAGATAAAGCGCGAAGCTGAAAAATTGGACCAGCCGAGTGAGATTCGGAGCGGAGGCGGTTGGGCCATCGCGGAGGCCGGTGTCGTGCTCGCGGAATTTCAGCGCGCGGTGGAAGCGCGCGGGCTGCTCTACCCGCCCGACCCTACGGAGAGAAGTTGTTACCTGGGCGGAAGCGTGGCGACCAACGCATCGGGCGCGCGGACCTTCAAGTATGGGCCAACGCGAGATTACGTTCGCCGTTTGAAAATCGCGCTGGCGACGGGCGACGTGCTGGACCTATCGCGCGGCGCTGTGCGCGCGGATGAGGATGGACGCATACGACTCCCGCTCGATGGCGGGCGCATCATAGAAGCGCGCCTGCCTTCATACAGGATGCCGCAGACGCGCAAGCACGCGTCCGGTTATTACGTCGAGCGCGGCATGGACGCGCTCGACCTTTTTATAGGAAGCGAGGGCACGCTCGGCGTTATCACCGAAGTCGAAACCCTGCTCCTGCCAAAACCCGAAGGAGTCCTGAGCGGCGTCGTCTTTTTCGTCTCGGAGGATGATTTGCTCGCCTTCGTGCGAGAGGCGCGCGATGCTTCCTTACAGTCGCGCGGCGAGAATCAGCAGCCGTGGATGATGGATGCCCGCGCGCTGGAATATTTCGATAAGCGGTCGCTCGAATTTTTGCGCGACAAATTTCCGCTAGTGCCGGAAGGGGCGGCGGGCGCAGTCTTCTTCGAGCAGGAGACGACCGCAGGAACCGAAGAGAGTTTGATGGGATTGTGGCTCGCGCTGCTCGAACGACACAGCGCGCTGCTGGATGCTTCGTGGTTTGCTACCAATGAGCAAGACCGCGCGCGAGTGCGAGAGTTTCGTCATCAGCTTCCGGTGCTGGTCAACGAGTGGTTGGCCCATCATCATCAACGCAAGGTCTCAACGGACATGGCTGTGCCCGACGCCGAGTTCGCGCGCATTCTCGACTTCTACCGCGAGACGCTGAACGCGAGCCGTCTCCATCACGTCATCTTCGGACACATCGGAGACAATCACGTTCACGTCAACATCCTTCCGCGCGATGAGGTTGAGGCCGCGACGGCGCGCGAAATTTATCTGCGCTTCGTGCAGAGGGTCGTCCGCGCGGGCGGCACGATTTCCGCAGAGCACGGCATCGGCAAGCTCAAGCGCGAATACCTGCGCTCTCTCTACAGCGAAGAGCACCTGCGCGAGATGGCCGCCCTCAAAAAAGCTTTGGACCCCGCAAGCATCCTCGGACGTGGTAATATCTTCGCGGAAGAACTACTTTAAGATTGTGGATTTTAGATTGAAAGAGAGACCGTTGTTCTCGTTCAATTTGTTGGTTAATCCGAAATCCGAAATCCTGCTATGTTTCGTTTCACGACTGCCGGAGAATCACACGGGCGCGCGCTGGTTGCTATCCTCGAAGGATTACCGGCGGGCTTGCCCGTGGATGTTGATTTGCTGAACCGCGAGTTGGAGCGCAGGCAGTGGGGCTACGGGCGCGGCGGGCGTATGAAGATTGAGCGCGACCAGGCGTTAATCTTGAGCGGAGTGCGACACGGGTTGACCTTGGGTTCGCCCCTCGCGTTGATGATTGAGAATAACGATTGGGCCAACTGGACTGAGGTCATGGCGATTGAGCAGCGCGACGTGCCCGCCGAAAAATCTCGTCGCGTCAAGCGACCGCGTCCGGGCCACGCGGACCTCGCGGGCGGGCAAAAGTTCGGCGCGCGCGATTTGCGAAATATTCTTGAGAGGGCGTCGGCGCGTGAGACGGCGGCGCGCGTCGCCTGCGGCGCGCTGGCGAAACAACTGCTCGCGGCCTTCGACGTGGAAGTGCGCAGCCATGTCATCCAACTCGGCGGCGTGCCCGATGCGCCCCTCGAACTTGACTGGGAAGCTATCGCGGCCATCCCCGATGATGCTCCCTTGCGATGCGCGGACGCCCAAGCGCAGGCGCGAATGGTCCAATTAATTGATGATAAGAAACGTGCTGGCGATACTCTCGGCGGCGTGTTCGAGGTGGTCGCGCGTGGCCTCTTGCCCGGACTCGGCTCGCATACTTCCTGGGATGAAAAGCTGGACGGGAAGTTGGCCCAGGCGGTGATGTCAATCCCGGCGGTCAAGGCCGTCGCCATCGGCGCGGGCTTTGAGGCCGCGAGCTTGCCCGGCTCCGAAGTCCACGATGAGATAGGCTACGATGGCGGCGCGCAGGCGTTCAAGCGTCGCAGCAATCGCGCGGGCGGTCTTGAGGGCGGCATCACGAACGGCGAAGAGTTGCGCGTGCGCGGTCATCTCAAACCCATCTCGACCCTCAGGCGCGCTCTGCGTTCGGTTGACATAGACACGAAGGAGGAAGAGTCTGCGGCCTTCGAGCGTTCGGATGTGACGGCGGTTCCGGCGGCGGGCGTCATCGGCGAAGCGATGGTCGCGCTCGTCCTGGCAGGGGCGATGCGAGAGAAGTTCGGCGGCGATTCGCTGGGCGAGATGCGGCGCAACTACGACGGCTATCGCACGCAGTTGCGCAGCTATTAATTATGGACCAGGAATGATGAGAGGACGCGTCTCTCTCATCATTCCATGCAACGCTTGAGAGGTCCGTTACAACTAATCATACTCGTTGGCTTAGAGGCTTAATTTATCGTAAAATAAGAGTGTAAATCGAAGAGGACGAGGGGCACGCGGGCGTGCTTACCTTCGCTTCTTGAAGGGCGAGCGTGATGTCACAGTTAAAGATCGTACACTGGCCGGACCCTGTGCTTTTAACGCCGGGCGAGCCGGTCACGGAGTTTGACGAGAAGCTTCAACAACTCGTTAAAGACATGTTCGAGACGATGTATGAGGCGCAGGGCGTCGGCCTGGCCGCGCCTCAAGTCGGCGTCTCGAAACGTCTCTTCGTGATGGACTGTTCGGGCGGGAAAGACCCGGACCAGCGCATCGTGATGGTTAACCCTGAAGTCATGCGCGTGGAAGGCGAGCAATCCGGCGAGGAGGGCTGTCTCTCTTTCCCGAACATATTTTTCCCGGTCAATCGCAGCGTGCGAGCCATCGTCCAGGCGCATGATGAGAAGGGCAATCTCTTCGAGTTGGACGGCATGGAACTGACCGCCCGTTGCATGTTGCACGAGACGGACCATTGCGACGGGATAGTGTTTCTGGACAAGACCACCCCGCTCAAGCGCGAGATGGTCAAACGCAAAATCAAGAAGTTGCAGAAGGCTGGCGATTGGTAATCGAACGTCGCTACGGTTGAGGCCAGCCTGTGCGCTACATTCCAAAAGGAACGCGGTCGAACGCTTCATGCGCCGACCGCGTTTTCGCTTTGAGTTGTGATAACATCAAAAGAAAATCAGTCGAGACTTTTAATCATGAGGAGCGATTATGCAGAGCGAATTTCGCAATGAGCCGTTTACGGATTTCAACAAGGAAGAGAACGCGCGTTTGATGCGCGCCGCGATTGAGAAGGTCAAGAGCGAACTTGGGCGCGAGTATCCTCTGGTCATCGGCGGCGAGCGTCTCAAGACCGAAGGCAAGTTTGAGAGCTTTAATCCGGCGAACAAAACGGAGGTCGTCGGGCGTTTTCAGAAGGCCACGCAGGAATTAGCGCGCCGCTCCGTTGAGACCGCGCACGAGACCTTCAAGACCTGGCGCAACACGCCCGCCGAACATCGCGCAGACCTGCTCTTTCGCGTCGCCACGCTCCTGCGCGAGCGCAAGCATGAGATGTCCGCTTGGATGATTTACGAAGTCGGCAAGAGTTGGGCTGAGGCCGACGGCGACACTGCCGAGGCGATTGATTTCTGCGAGTTCTATGCGCGAGAGATGCTGCGCTATGCTGGTCCACAAACTCTGACGAAGATAGAGGGCGAGGACAACCGGCTCGAATACTTGCCGCTCGGCGTCGGCGTCGTGATACCGCCCTGGAATTTCCCGCTCGCCATCATGGCGGGCATGACCGTGGCCTCCGCCGTGACGGGCAACACAGTGGTCCTCAAACCATCTTCGGACGCGCCGACCATCTCTTACAAATTCTTTGAACTGCTTGAAGAGGCAGGGATGCCCGCCGGGGTCGTCAACTTTATGACGGGTTCGGGCGGCGAAGTCGGCGACACCGTTGTGGACCATCCGTTGACGCGTTACATAGCCTTCACAGGCTCTAAGGAGATCGGCCTGCGCATCAACGAGCGGGCGGCCAAACCGCAGCCGGGCCAAAGCTGGATCAAGCGCGTCGTCGCAGAGATGGGGGGCAAGGACGCCATCGTCGTTGACGCAGACGCGGACCTTGATGATGCTGCGACCGGAGTGGTCCAGTCGGCCTTTGGATTCCAGGGCCAGAAATGCTCCGCCTGCTCGCGCGCCATCATCCATCAGGATGTCTACGACGGGATGTTGGAGAGAATCGCCGAGCGCACGCAGAAGATTAAAGTCGGAGACCCGACCGACCCTCAGACGACGATGAGCGCGGTCATTAACCAGAAAGCCTTCAAGACGATTAACGAGTATATAGAGAAGGGCAAGGCAGAGGGCGGGCGCGTCCTGGCTGGCGGCGGCGCGGACGGCGAGCAGGGCTTCTTCATTGAGCCGACCGTCATCGCCGATGTCAAAGCAGGTGACACCATTGAGCAGGAAGAGATTTTTGGTCCAGTGCTCGCCGTCATTAAAGCGCGTGACTTTGATGATGCGTTGCGATTCGCCAACGACACGGAGTATGGATTGACGGGCGCGCTCTACACGATGGATGAGGCGAAGATAGAACGCGCGCGCAGAGAATTTCACGTCGGCAATCTATACTTCAATCGCAAGTGTACGGGCGCGCTCGTCGGCGCGCATCCCTTCGGCGGCTTCAACATGTCCGGCACCGACTCCAAAGCCGGCGGCCCCGACTACCTGCTGCTTTTCACCCAGGCCAAGTCCATTGCCGAAAAAATC
>JAXDFO010000033.1:0-2580 GCA_034665545.1 Blastocatellia bacterium | reverse complement strand
TCATGTACTCAGGAAGCCTCTGCTTGAGAAAGCCGCGCAGGTCACTGCCATTCGCTCCATCATGCGCCCGCACGTAAGCCACTAATCGCACTTCTCCCGGCACGTCCTCGCGCGCGACCACCACGGCCTCACGCACGGACGCATGCTCCGCCAGCGCAGCCTCAATCTCCGCAGGCTCTATGCGATGACCGCGAATCTTCACCTGCTGGTCTAACCGGCCCAAATATTCGAGCTTGCCATCCGGCAGATAACGAGCAAGATCGCCCGTCTTGTAGAGCCGCGCTCCGGCCCTTGCGCCGAACGGGTCTGGAACGAATTTCAACGCCGTCAACTCCGGGTGATTTTGGTAGCCACGCGCGAGGCCATCGCCGCCGATATGCAATTCGCCCGGCACGCCTGCGGGAAGCGGACGCAAATTTTTATCCAGAATATAAACTTGCGTGTTGGCAATCGGGCGACCGATGTAAATGCTCGCCTCCAACCGGTCCAGCGCGTGAGTAGTGGACCAGATGGTCGTTTCCGTTGGCCCATACATATTGCGGATTTCTCCACCAACAATCTTCCCCAATTCCTGGGCCAATGGAGCGGGCAAGGCTTCGCCGCCGAGCATCAGCTTGCGCAGCGAGCCCAGAGCCGCGCGCGACTGCGGATTCATCAAGAGCAGGCTCGCCATCGTCGGTGTGCATTGCAGGTGCGTGACGCTATGCCGCTTGATTTGCGCGGGCAAAGAGAAATCACCGGAAGCTGTCGTGCGGTTGCTGCGCTCGCGTAATTGGTCCAGGTAATGCAGGCTCTTGATAACGGACTCGACATCAACCCCGAAATCCACGAGGCAGGCGATCTCGTCCACGCCCATCGTCTTGAGCCGCCGGACCATCTTTAGACAACTCTCAGGCGTCCCGAAGAGGCCGCTCGTCTCAAAGTATCTATCGAAGGCGCGGGCCAGGAGAGCGCGCATATCGCCCTCCGTGAAGTCAGCCGAATCAACGTCCTGTCCGAGGCTCTGTGCGAGGCTGCGCCAGAGACCCAGCGAGCTTCTCAAATAATTACAGAACGGCTCGTAGACTTTCTCGCGCACTAAGTCCAAATCCCTTTCGACGAACGTATGCAGCATGAGCGTCACCTGCCCGCCCTCTTCATCGTGCCCGCTTCGCCGCCGCGCTTCCCTGTACACAGAAATTTTTTCCGCCAACTCATCGAACGATTGGCCCAATAAATGTGTCAGCACATTCGCGCCGATTTCGCCCGCCAGTCGAAACGTCTCCGCGCTCCCGGCGGTCGTAATCCAGACGGGCAACTCGGCTTGAATGGGCCTCGGAAAGAGTCGCACTTCAAGCTCGTTTCCCGCGCCGCCTGTGACCGTCAGCGATTCGCCGCGCCAGAGCTTGCGCACGCTCTCTATTCCATCACTCATGACCTGCTTGCGCGCGGCGTAGTTCTCCGGCGCGAAGACGAAGTCGTTCGCGTGCCAGCCCGAAGCGAACGCGATGGCCGTTCTCCCCTTCGAGAGATTGTCAACGACGGACCACTCCTCTGCCACGCGGATAGGATTATGAAGCGGAAGGACGACGCTGCCCGCTCTTATCTGTATGCGCTCGGTGATGGTGGCGATGGCCGCGCTCGTGACGGACGGGTTGGGATAGATGCCGCCGAAGGCGTGAAAGTGTCGCTCAGGCGTCCACACTGCTGTGAAGTTATGTTGGTCCGCGAACTTCGCGCCCTCCAGCAGTAACCTGTACTTGTCTGCGGCATCCACTCCATCATCGCTGGCGAAATAGAAGAGACTGAAATCCATCTTCTTCAGCGCGACCTCGTCCGTCGCTTCCAGCGCATAGCCGCCCCGCTCCCCCTCTGACTGGACCACCACATGAAACCCTCTGGTGAGCGTCCATAACAGTTCAAGGATGGAGATGTCGAAGGAGATATTGGTGACGGCCAGCCAGACGCCCGGCGGCTCGTCTCCCATGCAGCGATTCATTCCCGCGATGAAGTTTGCGAGGTTGCGATGGCAGACCATCACGCCCTTCGGCCTTCCAGTAGAGCCTGAAGTGAAAATGACATAAGCCAGGTTGTCGCCCGTCACACGGCTCACAGGATTCGCCACGCTCGCACGCGCAATTCTGGACCAGCCGTTATCGAGACAAATCAAGCCCGCATCCGTTTGAGGCAACTCGCGGAGCAATCTCTCCTCGGTCAGTATGGCTCGCGGCTTCGTCTCTTCCAGCATGTATGCGAGCCGCTCCCGTGGCGATGCCGTGTCCAAAGGCAGATACGCCGCGCCCGCTTTGAGGATGCCGAGCATGCCCAACAACATCGAGGCAGAGCGCTGCATGTAGATGCCGACCACCATCTCCGGCCCTACATCTAGCGATTGCAGGTGGCCCGCGAGTTGGTTGGCCCGCCGGTTCAACTCGGCGTAAGTCAACTGTTCATTCTCGAAGGTCAGGGCAATCGCTTCGGGACTTTTTTCCACCTGCGCCTCGAAGAGATGCTGGACCAATTTATCCTGTGAATAATCGGCGCGCGTGTCGTTCCACTCCGAGAGCAGTTGATGCTGCTCCGCGTCAGTCAGGAAAGGCA
>JAXDFO010000032.1:0-29494 GCA_034665545.1 Blastocatellia bacterium | reverse complement strand
CGATGCTCAGTCTCAGATTAACGGCGGCGCTCCTCTTGATTGTCTCTATCACTTCATCCGCGACTGCCATAGCAGGACCATCTAGCGTCGCGCGCAAAGACACATTACAGAAACAACAGATGGCCCTTCGCGTGCGCGAAGAATTTCTTCACGCATGGCGCGGTTATCAACAGTACGCATGGGGCCACGATGCGCTCAAGCCTCTGTCGAAGACTCATCATGATTGGTACGGCGATTCGCTCTACATGTCTCCGGTTGACGCGCTCGACACGATGATTCTCATGGGCCTCGACAAGGAGGCGCGGGAGACGCGCGAGTTGATTGCCAGGAATCTCTCTTTCGATAAGGACATCTACGTTAAGAATTTCGAGATTACGATTCGTCTTCTCGGCGGCCTTCTTTCCGGTTATCAATTGACGGGCGATAAGCGGCTGCTCTCGCTGGCCCAGGATTTAGGGCGCAGGCTCCTGCCAGCCTTCGATTCGCCGACCGGCATTCCTTACATGTACGTCAATCTGCGGACCGGGAAAGTTCGTGGTCCAATTACCAACCCGGCGGAAGCGGGCACGCTCCTGATAGAATTCGGCACGCTCGGCAAGCTCACGCGCCAGCCTGTCTTTTATGACAAGGCCAAGCGCGCGCTCGTCGAGGTCTACAAGCGACGCTCGCCCATAGGATTAATCGGTGAGAACATCAACGTCGAAACGGGCGCGTGGACTTCCGCCGAAAGCCACATCAGCGGCGGCATAGATTCTTACTACGAGTACTTGCTCAAATGCTGGCTCCTCTTCGGAGACAAAGATTGCCAGCGCATGTGGCTGACGAGCGTCAGCGCGGTCAACAAATATCTGGCCGATGAAGAGAAGGATGCGGCTGGTAAAGCATGGCTCTGGTATGGCTCTGCGGACATGACGAGCGGGCGTCGGACTGGGACCAAGTACGGCGCGTTGGATGCGTTCTTCCCTGCGGTGCTGGCCCTCTCCGGCGACCTCGCGCGGGCCAGACGGTTGCAAGAATCTTCATTCAAGATGTGGACCAGTAATGGCATCGAGCCGGAGCAGCTTGATTACCGCACGATGAAAGTTGAGAACGGTTCCTATGCCCTGCGCCCTGAGATTATAGAGTCGGCCTATTATCTCTACTCGTACACGAGAGACCCGCGATACCTGCATATGGGCGAGGTCTTCTTCGACAGCTTCGTGAAGTACTGCCGGGCCGGGGCTGGCTATGCCGCGCTCAAAGATGTGTTGACGAAGGAGCAGACGGACGAGATGGAAAGCTTCGTCTTCGCTGAGACTTTCAAATACTTCTACCTGCTCTTTGCCCCCGCGTCGAAGCTCAAGTTTCGACGGGTCATCTTCAACACGGAGGCGCACCCGATTACCAGGACATGGTGAACTCTCCGATAGCATTCATTTCATGATGATGCACAGCAAGCCCACGGCACATCTCATTGCGCAGGAGCGCGAACGCCAGCTTGCGTGCCTGGGCGCGTTGCATTTCGATGTGCTGGTCGTGGGCGGCGGCATTACCGGGGCGGCGATTGCGCGTCATGCCGCATGCTCAGGCTTGCGCGTCGCGCTGGTGGAGCAGGGCGACTTTGCGAGCGGGACGAGCAGTCGCTCGTCCCGCATGATTCACGGAGGACTGCGTTATCTCAAGAACGGACAGCTACGACTGGTCTATGATTCTTTGCGCGAGCAACAGCGACTCGCAGAGCTTGCGCCGCATCTCGTCAGGCCCATGCGTATGCTCCTCCCCTTGTATCAACGCTCCTTCATCAGCCGGTGCGCGCATTACGGCGGGATGAGTTTGTACAAGGCCATGCAACCTCACGGCAAAGGCCCGCGTCATGAAAACTTGAGCGCGAGAGAATTGCTAAAACTGGAACCACTGCTCCCGGCAGAGAATCTACAGGGCGGCTTCATGTGCCATGAATATCTGACCCATGACGCGAGGCTGGTCTGGGAGACCGTGCTCGCCGCGAGCCAGGCGGGCGCGTGCGTTCTCAATTACGCACGCATAGAAGAGTTCCTGACCCTTCGTCAACGCGTCGCGGGCGCGCTCCTACACGACCTTCCCACGGGCCAACTCGTAGAAGTGCGCGCGCGCGTCCTGGTCAACGCGGCAGGCCCCTGGTCGGATCGTCTCGCGTGCGCGTTTCCCAACGGGCGCATGCGGCTTCGTCTCACGAAGGGCGTGCATATCATCCTGCCGCGCCGCGTCCTGCCTCTCTCTCAGGCGGTGGTCCTCAATTCTCCTGGAGACGGGCGAGCGATGGTGGCGATACCAACGGAGAACCTGCTGATTATTGGTCCAACGGAAACGGACTTTGACGGAAGGCCGGAAGATGTCTCGCCCGAAACGGCGGACGTGGAATATTTGATAGAGGCGTTGCAATCGCTCTTCTCATCTTCAAACATCGGGCCGGAGGATGTCGTCGCGTCGCGTGCTGGCCTGCGACCTCTCTATGACCAGCCCGCGCGCGACGCAGGGGAGGTGAGCCGCGCCTATCACATTGAATGGCAACGCGAGGGATTGCTCTCCGTCCTCGGAGGCAAGCTCACGCTGCATCGCAGGGCGGCGGCGGACGCGCTGCGCTTCTTATCGAGCGAACTCGGTCACAGGCAGGAGCGCAAGAGAGAGAGCGAGGCGGGCGGTCCTCTCCCCGGCGCGGTCTGGACCAATAATTCCGCGCCAGGGTTAATCAGGGTTCTGGAAGAGGCTGGACTCGCGGAAGACTCCATAGAGCATCTGCTTCGCACTTACGGAAGCCGCGCCGCGCTCATCACCGACCTTCTGGCTGAAGAGCCTGCATGGCGGCGGCGCATCGCACAGGGCTTGCCGCATATCCTGGCCGAACTTCCCTTCTCGATGCGATATGAGATGACGATGTGCGCGCGTGATTTCACGGAGCGTCGCAGCGACTTGGTCCTGCGCGCGCGGGCCGATGGCGTCGCGCTCGCGCCGGAGTTGGACCAATTCTGGCACGACGCAGCCGAAGCCGAAGCGGCATGCGCCCTCACGACACAGAAGGGAGCTTTCCTGAAGTGAACGACGAGATGCTTCATTTCGAGGCCGCGATTAATCCTTACGGCTGCTCAGCAAAAGTGGTCCGGGCGTTGGAGACCTTCGCGCGCGCAAAAGAGTATCGCGCGTACGGCGAGCAGAGCGCGGAATCGCTGAGAGGAATGCTGGCAAGTCTCTACAATCTATCGCCGGATAACTTCGTCGTCTTCAACGGCGCGGGCGAGGCTTTGGCCTGGCTCTTCGTGCTCAACCTGGTCATGCGGCGCGGGCGGCTCATCGTTCCTTATCCTTCATACGAACGTTTCGTTGAGGCCGGGAAACGTTGCGCGGCGGAAGTGATAGAAGTCCCGCTCGAAGCGGAGACATTCGCCCTGCCTGTCTTGAAGCTGATAGAAGCGGGGCGCGACGGCAGGGCCAGTGTCGGGCTTATCAGTAGCCCGAACAATCCGACGGGCAATCTATTGCTCGACGAGACGAGCATCAAGCGGCTGCTGGATGAGATGCCGGAATGCCTGTGGATTATTGACGAGGCTTATGCTGACTACGCAGGAGTCAGTTTCGTTCCGTGGGTACGAGAGCGACGCAATCTAGTCGTCCTGCGTTCCTTTTCAAAGGCGTACGGCCTCGCGGGATTGCGCGTCGGATACGCCGTCGCTCATCCTTCGGTGGCGGGTGAACTGGCGGGCGTTCGACTTCCCTGGTGCGTCAACTCTCTCTCGCTCGTCGCGGCACAGGCCGCGTTGTTGGACCAGGAATACTTAGAGCAGATTGTCGCTCGCATCAAGACAGACTGCGCGGAATTTCAAGACGCTCTCAGCCGCATTCCGTTTCTGCATGTTCATCCGAGCGCGGCCAACTTCTTTCTCATCCGCCTGCAAGGGGTCGAGCCTGCTCTCGTCAAACGACATCTCTCGGACCAGCGGCTTCAAGTTCGCAGCCGCCCGGACATGCCGCTCCACATACGCGTCACCTCCCTGCGCCCTTCGGAAAACGAACGCCTGCTCGCAGCCCTTGAGAGTTTTCGAGGTTAAGAGGCACGCGCCATCACTGTCTAAAATGGGCCATTAATTTTTTTGCCATAAAAGGGGCGCGAGCGGTGTTTACAGAACAAAGGGAATATATTTCTGCGCCTCCTTCCCTTTGCAAAACATCTCTCGCTTGAAAGGACCACGGAATGAAAAGACATTCAATCGCTGCCGCCGCGCTTATCCTCTGCTGCTTCGGGGCCACGCTCTACGCCCGGCAGATTTGGCATCTCTCGCTGAACGAAACGAACAGGACCAACGACCCGCAGGAAAATGCACAGGTCCAGCCGGATGTGAAAGAGAAAATTCAGGTTTTGGGTTCAGGCAACGCAGTGGAGCGAGCGTCCGCCGCATGCGCCCTCGGAGAAATGGGCGCGCGCGCGTCGGCGGCCATTCCGGCTCTCATCAATTTGCTGGCCGACGCCACACAATTGGACCAGGACGTTTGCGACCGTCACGGCAGTTGGAAGGATAAGGAGAAGAGCAGGACTTCGGTTGGCGAGTTTGCCGCCGTGGCTCTCTCGAAAATCGGCAAGCCTGCGGTCGAGCCTCTCATCGCGGCTTTGAAGAACGGCGAGGCGGTCACGCGCACCAACGCGACCTTCGCGCTCGGATTGGTCCGCGACGAACGCGGGGTCGAATCCCTCATCGCAGCTTTGACGGATACGGAATTTAAAGTGCGCAGGCAGGCCGCATGGTCTCTAGGGTTGCAGAGAGACCAGAGAGCGGTTGAGCCTTTGATAGTCGCTCTGAGAGATACGGACGCGGACGTTCGTTCGCAGGCCGCGTGGGCTTTAGGTTTGGAGGGCGATAGTCGTTCGGTCATGCCTCTCGTCGCGGCCCTCAGGGATGAGAACGAAAAGGTCCAGTCTCAGGCCGCCTGGGCTTTGGGACTCAAGGGCGACGAACGCGCCGTCGAGCCTCTCACCTTAGCCTTGCAGGCATCCGGCGAGCATGTACGCTCGCAGGCCGCATGGGCTTTGGGATTGAAGGGCGACGAACGCGCCGTAGAACCTTTGATAGCGGCCCTCAAGGATTCAAATGCGGAGGTTCGCGCGCAGGCCGCGTGGGCGCTCGGATTGAAAGGCAACGATAGCGCGGTCGAGCCTTTGAAGGCGGCATTGAACGACGCGGATGAGCATGTGCGTAAACAGGCGGCATGGGCGCTAGACCTGCGCGGGCTCAAGTCAGGTCGCCATCAAAGGGTAAAAACAGACATGAATATCAACGTCAACGTGAATGTTAATCCGAAGGTCAATTAAACGCCCTCTGTCATCAAACTCGCAACGTGTCCGCGCGCCAGTTTTGGATGCTCCCTTTAATCTCGCCGGATTTAGTCAGCTTGCCTTCGAGCACTTGCCTGACGAGTCCCTCCAGTTCATCGTCCGGGGCGAAGCGCAGGGCGATGATCTGTCCACGAGTCAGGGCATCAGTCTGGCGCGCGAGGTCCGTTGGCAGGAGTTGCTGATAGCGAATTTTTTCTTCCAGACGGATGATACGGTCCTGCGCCCGCAAAGGGTTCATGCGGGTCAGGCCGGTCAGGCCCACTAAGGCAAGTGAAAGCACTATCCACCATCCCTGAGACAAGCCCGGAGTCCTGACGAACTGGATGATTGCGATGATGAAATTAATCAGCATTACCGGCACCACAAAAAAGTGGAAGAGCGGATGCCATCGCGTGTGATTCGCGTAACTCTGCTGTGTAGCTGCCATGTTCGTCTCCTTCGCGCGATTAGTTTGATTAAAGGCTAGAGATTTCCCGGAAGCGCGTTTGTAGAGCTTCGCACTGAGGCCAGCGGGTTCTGCGGTTCGGGCGTGAAATCCTCTCCGGGGTTGATGAATTGATTGCGCTCGAATTTATACTGCTTGTCGTACAATTGCTTGTAGCGTCCGTCTGCTGCCAGCAGTTCTTCATGCGTGCCGCGCTCTACAATCTCGCCTCCCTCTAAAACCAGAATCTGGTCCGCGCTGCGAATCGTCGAGAGACGATGCGCGATGACGAAGGTGGTGCGGCCACGACGCAAAGACTGCAATCCATCTTGAATCATCGCCTCGCTCTCGCTATCGAGGCTGGATGTGGCTTCATCCAGAATCAGAATCCTCGGCTCCGCGAGAATGGCGCGCGCGATGGCGACGCGCTGACGCTGCCCGCCGGAGAGTTTGACCCCGCGCTCTCCCACGATTGTGTCGTAGCCATCTGCGAAGCCGTTGATAAACTCTTCGCAATGAGCGATGCGGCTGGCTTCTATAATCTGCTCGCGCGTGGCGTGCGGGTGAGCAAACGAGATGTTCTCGGCAATCGTGCCGTCGAAGAGAAAGTTGTCTTGCAGGACGACGCCAAGCTGGCTGCGATAATCCCTCAGACGAATCGAAGCGAGGTCGCGCCCGTCAACAGTGACGCGGCCCAAGAGAGGGCGATTGAAAGCCATCGCCAGACTGATGAGAGTGCTCTTGCCGGAACCGCTTGAGCCGACGAGCGCGGTCGTTGAACCTGCGGGCGCGTGAAAAGAGACGTGCTTCAAGACAGGCACGCTTTCTTTATATTCAAAGCTGACATCCTCAAAGGCTATGTCGCCGTTGATAATGTCCAGCCGCTCTCGCTCGTCCTCATCCTCGTCTTCGGTCGCCATGCGCTTAATCTCGCGTATGCGGTCCAGCCCTGCGAAGGCTTCGGTTATCTGCGTGCCGATGGACGCGATTTCAACGAGCGGGGCCGCGACCAGCGCGGTGAAAAAGATGTACATGAAAAAATCGCCGAGCGTCATCTGCCCGTCCAGAACGGAACGCCCGCCGACCAGCGTCAGTATCACGCCGATGCTGCCGATGATAACGGTCGAGAAGGCCGTCACGCCGGAGACTCCCGTCATCGAGCGAGCGACGTTGCGAAACAGTTTGTGCGCGCCGCGCGCGAAGACGAGCGCCTCGCGTTTCTCCGCCGAGTAAGCCTTCACGATGCGTATGCCGCCGAGCGACTCGGCCAGACGACCCGTGATTTGCGCGTTAATCTCGCCGCGCTCACGAAAGAGCGGGCGCAGTCGTTTGAAGGCCAGCGCCATGCACGAG
Organism: Blastocatellia bacterium; assembly: GCA_034665545.1. Lineage (GTDB taxonomy): Bacteria > Acidobacteriota > Blastocatellia > Pyrinomonadales > Pyrinomonadaceae > DASYML01. Next base: position 22,376 of record JAXDFO010000032.1, on the reverse strand, counting down.
CCGAACACGGCCAACGCGATGAGCGTGATGGAGGTCAGCCGCCAGTTCAGATAGAAGAGCACGCAGAGAGCTATCAACGCCGTGACCAGCCCGCCGACGAGTTGCACGACGCCCGTCCCGACCAGATTCCTGATGCCCTCCGCGTCCGTCATGATGCGCGAGATGAGCACGCCCGTTTGCGTCGAGTCGAAATACCTGACCGGAAGCCGCGCGATGTGTGACTGCACGCTCTTGCGCATCTCCGTGATGGCGCGCTGAGCCGCGACGCCCAACACCTGCGAGAGCGTGAAAGAACTGACCGCCTGAACAAACGTCGCGCCGCCCGCCGCCAGAGCCAGTGGCAACAGCATATCCGCGCGATGCTTGATGATGACATCGTCAATCAGATACTTGGAACTGGCGGGCAGGACCAGCCCGACCAGCCGGTTGACGAGCATCAACACCATGCCCAGCGCGAGCCGGTAGCGGTGTGCCCAGAGCAGTTCTCTGGCATCGCGCCAGGCGTTGGAAAGGGACGGACGTTTTTTCTTCTCGGCCATCGTCTCGATACTCCTCAATGTCCCCCTGGTTCAACCCTAAATAATTCAATCAGTGCATTGTTCAGTCATGAACCATACTCCCCTGAACTAACATTGTCAAGGACCAGCGCACAATTCTTCTTCCGAATTCGGAAGGATGAATGTTACCACGCGACACGACAACAGGGCCGGATGTTTATTGAGCATCCGGCCCTGTTCGTTCAATGCGAAAGCGTTGTGTTCGGAGGCAGTTTACTTCCTGACGCTGGCGAGCCACGCGCGAATCTGCTTGCCGACCTTCTCCGCGCTGGGCGGGTCATAGTTTGACATGACGATTACCGTATAGCCGTTATCCGGCCCTATCTCAAGGAGCGCGTTGAGACCTAGAGAGCCGCCCGCGATGCCTAACCCGCCGAAGCTCTCAGGCGTACGCGCAAAGGAAACGGGTTTGGTGGGCCCACCCTGCTGCCTGAAATCGGGGACACGTAGTTTCTGAGTTTGCAGCGCGCGCGCGAGCTTCAGCAAATCATCTGCGGTCGAATAGCCGCCGCCCGCCGGGCTGCCTTTAGCGGGGCGCGTGTAGATATTATTTTTCCTCGCGCCGCCCGTGCGGCCATCCATCGCTTCGCGCGTGTAGCCGCTGGCGAGATTCTGCACGGGCTGGTCCGCTTCGTACCAGTCTGTGTTCTGCATTCCCGCCGGGATAAAGATGTGCTCTCGCACGTACTCGTAATAATCCTGCCCGGATGCCTTCTCGATGATGGCCCCTAAAACGATGTAGCCGCCGTTGGAATATTCGCGCTTCGAGCCGGGTTCAAAAGCCAGAGGTTCGCCCGCGAAGAGCGGGAGAAAATCCTTGATACTGCGAAATTTATTCTTGGGCGTGGCCTCGAATTTTGGACCAAAAAAGTCGCCGATGCCGGAGCTCATGGAGAGCAGTTGACGAATCGTGACCTTTTCGGCGGCCTCTCGGTTGGGATAGTCGGGCAGGTACTTGCCGAGCTTATCATCAAGGGCAAGTTTGCCCTGCTCCAAGAGTTGGCCCACGGCAATCTGCGTGAAGAGCTTGTTGATCGAACCGAGGTTGAACTTCGTGTCCGTGCGATTCTGTATGTTGTACTCTTTGCTCGCCAGACCGTAAGCACGCTGGAAGACTGGGCCGCCGTTTTTGGCGATGAGCACGACGCCCGAAAACTCGTCAGCCGCGACGAGGTCGTTGAGATATTTTTCGACGGACGCGACCGCTTCCCTTTCGGTCATGGCGACGGGCGCGACGCTCGCGCCACCTGCGGTCGAAGGGGGTTCCGCGTCCTCCACGCGCAGGCCCAGAAGCCTGTGCGGCGTCTTTGGCTCAAACTCGAAACCGATGTTGAGCCACTCGCCTTTTTTAGTCTGGACCAGAATAGAAATGAAGTCTTCGCGCGCTTCGAGGACGCGACGGAGTTCCATCGTTTCGATGTTGGCGCGCATGTCCTTGTAGATGCCGATGCGGGCCTCGACGGGTCTCTGTTGAAGCGAGGCGGGCGAAACATTGTTGCTGAAGAACTCGCGCATCAACCCCTCATCGCCGGAGTTGAAAGCCTTGAGATAAGCGGCGACGCGCTGCCCTGCCTGTGTGTTCGGGAGTTTCGGTGTCTCTGCGTTCTGGGCCAGGGACAGCATAGCTGTCAAGATGGTCAGCAAACAGACGGGCGCGATTCTCTGCAAGAGCATGTTCACCTCTGCATAGTTGATTGGAGATTTGATTGACGGAACGGCCTCATAGTCTTGATTACATTTTGAGGCGCGATTAGTTCCCGAAAATCAGATGCTCACCTGCGCTTCGGCTGTAGCGCGCTTTGAATGAAGGCGGACACGTCGCGTTTAAGCTGCGCGATAGAGTTCTTCTCTATGTACATCATGTGCCCGGCCTCGTAATAGCCCGTCTGGACATTGCCGCTCAGGCTCGGCTCAAGGCCCATGTGTTTGAGCGTGTACTGCGTGGCGAAGTATGGCGTCGCCAGGTCGTAATAGCCGGAAGCGACGAAGAGTTTCATGTAAGGATTCTTGGCGAACGCGCTGCGCAGGGCTTCGCTCGTGTCCGCGTAACCGTTGTCGCTCCCGAAATCCCAGCGACCGACGCCGCCGCCGAGGATGTAATATTCCAGGTCCGATTTAAATCCCAGATCGGTTCGCACGTAGTTATTGAACATGGCCGTGTAGGGCGGGCGAATCGCGGCCAGGCTCGGGTCAAAGTCAGGGACTTCGGAGACGGCGAGCGCATCGAATCCTTTGAAACGACTGTCGAGGCGGCCCACCGTGCGTTTCTGGTCGCGCAAGAGTTCCTTATCGAAGTGTTGAATCTCAACGCGCAGGTCGCTGTTGTCAAGGTAACGTTTGTCGAGGCCAGTATAGCGCGCCAGCTTGTCTATCACTTGCTGTCGCTCTTCGGGCGTCAGCTTATCGCCCTTCGCCAGCGCAGTCGTGTAATCGGTCGCGGCCCATTGCTCCACTTCGTCCAGCGTCTTGCGCAAATCAACTTGCAAATCCGGCGGCAGCTTTTTGTGATACCAGGCGGTCGCCGTGTAGGTCGGCAGGAAAAGAATGTAGGGCAGGTCGTTGCCCCTGGCGAACCTGTTGGTCGCAAAGTTCATGACCGTCGAGACGAGAATGATTCCGTTGAAGGCGACGCCCCTATCAATGAGGTAGCCGGAGAGGCCGGAGGCGCGCGTCGTGCCGTAGCTCTCGCCGACGAGAAAGAGCGGCGAGGACCAACGTTCGTAGCGCGTCAGATATAGACGTATGAATTCACCGACCGATGCAATGTCGCCTTGCAAGCCGAAATACTTGCTCGCCAGTTCGGGCTTGGAGGCGCGGCTATAGCCAGTGCCCACGGGGTCTATGAAGACCAGGTCCGACTGGTCCAGCCAGGTGTATTCGTTGTCTACCAACTCGTAAGGCGGCGAAGGCATGCCGCCGTCGTCAAGCATCCTGACGCGCTTGGGTCCGAGCGCGCCCAGGTGCAACCAGACGGACGAAGAGCCTGGTCCACCATTGAATGAGAACATCAACGGACGCTGCGCGGAATTTCCGGCGTTGTCCGCCGTGTACGCGATGTAGAAGATGCGCGCCTCCGTATCGCCCGCAGCATTCTTGAGCGGCATCATCCCCGTGGTCACAGTGTACTTGAGACTGCGCCCGCCGACTTTAATCTCATGTTTAGTGACGACGGGCTTATCGTTGCTCGTCGCCGGGTCTTTCTCTCTTTCCGCGAGCCGCTCGGCGGATAAAGGCGAAGCTGTGGCGACGGCCTGTGGCCTGTAGTTGGCGCGTATCGCGGCGATTAACTCCGGCGTCGCCCCGGCGTCCCTCAGTTCCTGCTCGACGATGGGAGTGGTCTCGAACTCCACTCCGCTCACCTGTATCGCGGAGATAAGGATGCTGGCGTTCGCCCTCTTCTGCTCAGGCGTGAGCCCTTGCAAACTGAGTATGTAAAGAATGCTCTCCTTCGAGATGCTGCCCCTGCCCTGCTGGCCGGGCACGGCCACAGTCGGAGGCACAGCCGCGCCCGGCGTCTGTTGTCCATCAACAATAATTGGACCAACAATCAAGCAGAGAGAGAGGAAGCAGAGCGTCGCTTTGATTATTCGCATCATGTCAATCAACGCATTAATTCACCACAGAGCCACAGAGCGCGCAGAGGACGCACAGAGAAATGAATTTAAACTCTGTGCAAGCTCTGTGTCCTCTGTGGCTCTGTGGTGAATAATCCTTTCCATATCTTCAACTGAGATTTAAGAGGTCAGCAATTCTCAAGGATTGCCCGCAGGCTTGATGATGACCACGGGGATATTCTGGTCCCGCACCAGTTGATTAAAGTCCGGGACGTCCTTACTCACAACCTGCCTCCATTTCTGCAACTGCGCATCTATCTGCCCTACGACCTCTTCATAAACGACGTAGGACTGATCGGTCGGCGCGGCGTCCGCGCTGCCCACCACATCGCCCAGCGCGGCGAGCCTGTTGTTGAGCCGGATAGGATAGTTCAAAGGATCCTGGCTGCTCTGGTTCCTGGTCTGGTACAACTCGTTTTCGATGGCCGTCATTTTCGCGTTGAGAGCCTTCGCCGCTTCGCCTATGACGCGCGCTTGCGGCTGGTCTCCGATTCGCTTGACCAGGTCATCCATCTGCCTGCGCGCCTCACGAATGCCTATGATGGCGTTGTGCGTCTCGCTCAGCTTATCTCTTATCTTGATTAAAAGGTCCAATTGCTTCGCGTAATCTTCCTGTGAAGTAGAGAGACGCGGGTTCTTCTTAACTTCAAAACTCTGCGTGAAGACTTGCCCGTCAACTGTCAGACGGACCTGATAACTTCCGGGCACGATGCGCGGCCCGCGCACTTCGCCGGACCACAGGATGAGGCCCGGAAACCTGGCCGCATCCTCGTATCGCATGTCCCAGATGAAACGATTCAGCCCCGCATCGGTCGAAACGCGAGCCTGTCGTGCTTCACCGAATGTCAGCACCTCTTCGCCCGAAGGTGCTTGCGGTTGTTCGGGCGGAACCTGCGTTTGTGCGCCCTGCGGCACGTTCGGCGCGGGCGTTGGAGAAGCCGTTGGCGAAGCGGTCGCGGCGGGCACTTGCGTGACAGTGCCGGGCGGCGGCGGCGGAATCTCAGGAGCTTTAGTCGTAAACTTTTTGATTGACTTGCCGGACTGGTCCAGAAATTCGAGCGTCACCTGCCCTGCCGGTTTGTTCTTCAGGTAATAATAGATGACCGCGCCGCTCGGCGGGTTCTTGCCAATAGGCGCGTCGGGCGGAACAGAACCGCCTCGCATCAAGTAAGCATCCTCGGGTTTGAAGAGGAAGGGTTTGCCCGCGCTCCTCGCGGCGTCCGGTATCTGATGCAGTGCGGTCAGGTCATCTATAATCCAGAAGGCACGCCCCTGCGTCGCGGCTATCAAATCTTTCTCGCGTTTGTGGACCACTAAATCAGTGATAGGGACGATGGGCAGGTTGAGTTGTAGAGACTGCCAGTTATCGCCGTCATCGAAGGAGACGAACATGCCTGTCTCGGTTCCCGCGTAGAGCAGGCCGCGACGATTCGGGTCTTCGCGGACGACTCTGGTGAAGGCTCCGTCGGGAATGCCGTTCGTGATTTTCCTCCAGGTCTTGCCGTAATCGTTCGTCTTGTAAAGGTAGGGCCGGAAGTCATCCCACTTGTACATCGTGGCGGCAGCATAAGCTGTCGCGGCATCATAAGGCGATGCCTCAATCGAGTTGATTTGAATCCACTCGGGCATGTTCTTCGGCGTCACGTTCTCCCAGTTTTTGCCGCCGTCGCGCGTCAGTTGCACGAGGCCGTCATCGGAGCCGGTCCAGATGACGCCCTTCTGCGCGGGCGATTCCATGACCGTAAAGATGGTGTCGAAATATTCTATGCTGGTGTTGTCTTTAGTAATTGGACCACCCGAAGGCCCCTGCTTGGATTTGTCGTTGCGGGTGAGGTCCGGGCTGATGGTGGTCCAACTTTGTCCCTGGTTGGTCGTCTTGAACAGCACGTTGCCCGCCGCGTAGAGCGTGTCCGGGTCGTGCGGCGAAAAGAGCAGAGGGAAGTTCCACTGAAAACGATACTTGAGGTCCGAGGCTCCGTGGCCCATAGGATTATCGGGCCAGGCCGTCACGTCTCTGAGTTGGCCCGTGTGATGATCGTAGCGCGTCACGAGGCCGCCGTAAGAACCGGCGAAGACAATCTCCGTATCCTTCGGGTAAGGAGCTATCCAGCCGCTCTCGCCGCCGCCGACATCGTACCAATCTTCGCGGCTGATGCCAGCATCGTTCGTGCGGCTCACAATCTTGACGGTCGAGTTGTCCTGCTGCGCTCCGTAAATGTGATAAGGAAAATCTTCGTCCACCGCAACGCGGTAGAACTGCGCGGTCGGCTGCCGGTCCTGCGCGGTCCAACTCCTGCCGCCGTTGAAGGAGACGTTGGCCCCGCCGTCGTTGCTCTCAATCATGCGCGCGGAATCATTCGGAGCGATCCAGAGGTCGTGATTATCGCCGTGAGGAACGCCAATGGAATTGAAAGTCTTGCCGCCATCGCCCGACCTGTAAAAGCCTGTGTTGAGAACGTAGACCGCATCCGCGTTCTGCGTGTCCGCGTAGATGCGCGTGTAATACCATGCGCGCTGCCGCAAACGTCGCTCGTCGTTAGTTTTGGTCCAGGTCTTCCCGCCGTTGTCCGAACGAAAGACGCCGCCCTCTTCGGCTTCGACGATGGCCCACACGCGTTCAGGATTGATGTTAGAGACGGTGATGCCTATGTTGCCGATGGTGCCTTTGGGGAGGCCCGGATTGCGCGTAATTTCGGTCCAATTATCGCCGCCGTCCGTTGACTTGAAGATGCCGCTTCCGGGCCCGCCGCTTTCCAAGGTCCAGGGCGTGCGATGCACGTCCCAGAAAGCCGCGTAGAGAATGTTAGCGTTGGTCGGGTCAAGGATAAGGTCGGTCGCGCCCGCCTTGTCGCTGCGATAAAGAATCCGCTCCCAGGTCTTGCCGCCATCCTTCGAGCGGAAGATGCCGCGCTGTTCGTTCGGCCCCCAGATATGGCCCTGCGCGGCGACGTAGACGAGGTCCGGGTTGCGCGGGTGAACTCGCAGGCGCGCTATCTGCCTCGTGTCATCGAGGCCGACGCGCTTCCATGTCTTCCCCGCGTCAATTGATTTATACACCCCGTCGCCGTGCGAGACGTTGCCGCGCACGGGCGATTCTCCCATGCCAACATAAATCACGTTCGGGTCCGCCTCGCAAATCCCTATCGCGCCGACCGAACCCGTCTTGAAAAACTCATCCGAGACGACCTGCCAACTCATCCCGCCGTCCGTAGTCTTCCACAGCCCGCCGCCCGTCGCGCCAAAGTAAAAGACCTGCGGCTGCGTGGTGACTCCCGCGACCGCCGTCACACGCCCGCCGCGATATGGTCCAATACTGCGCCATTGAAGCGACTTGAAGAAACTCTTGTCGTACCCCTCCGGCTTTTGCTGGGCCAACACCTGCGTCCCGCTCAAGACGGCCATCATCAAGCAGAGCGCGAGCGCGCAAGACGCAGTCAACAAACGTGACATCTTAATCTTCATCGGACCATTCCCTGTTGAGCAGAGTTATCGTGACTTGAGGTTTATGAAGTAGCAATTCACCACAGAGCCACAGAGCGAGCACAGAGAAGCAGCAAGCCTCTGTGCTCGCTCTGTGTCCCCTGTGTCTCTGTGGTGAATTTTCTTAGCCCCACATTTATCTTAAAAGACAAAGACAACTTACTTCCTCTTGTACTTTTCAAACCACCCGCGCAGGTAGAGTATCTGTTGGACCCTGTTCGAGGGGTGGCGCAGGCCGATGGCGTTGAAGCCGTGATACTCATCGTTGAGCCGGACCATCAACGTGTCAACCTTGCGCATCTTGAGCGCGCGGTAAAACTGCTCCGTCTGTTCCATAGGCGTGCGCAGGTCCAGTTCGCCCGTGAGCAGCATGGTCGGCGTCTTGACGTTGCCGACGTAGGTGATGGGCGAGCGGCGCAAGTGTTCCGAAGGGTCTTCCCACGGCAACTTTTTAAAGTTGTAATACCAGTCCGCGCCGTCCGTCGTGCCGACGAAGCTATACCAGTTAATGACTGGCTTCATGGCGACGGCGGCGGCGAAGCGATCCGTGTGGCCCACAATCCAGGTCGTCAAGACTCCGCCGCCGCTCCCGCCCGTGACGAAGAGATTGCGCTCGTCAATGTAACCCTTCTTGATGACGGCATCCACGCCGTTCATGAGGTCCGTGTAATCGTCGCCCGGATAGTTGTTATTGATGGCGTTGCCGAACTCCTGCCCGTAGCCCGTAGAGCCGCGCGGGTTCGTATACAGGACCACGTAATTCTCCGCCGCATGATTCTGAAACTCAAAGTTGAAGCCGACGCCGTACATCGCATGCGGGCCGCCGTGAATGTAAAGCATCAAAGGATATTTTTTAGCCGGGTCGAAATCGGGCGGCTTGATAATCCAGCCCTGTATCTTTTTGTTGCCGACCGAGTCGTACCAAATCTCTTCCGTCTGGCCCAGCTTGCGACCTTCGAGTACATCATCGTTGACCGCCGTGAGTTTGCGCGGGACGGGCTGTTTGAGGTTGAAGGCGAAGACATCGCCCGGCTCGGTCGCGCTTGAGAGAATGCCCGTCACGATGCCGTTGCGGCCCATCGTAGAGGCTATGAATTGATGATTGCCCTCCGTGATTTGTCGCGGGGCGTTGTTGCCCTTGAGCGGCATGAAGAAGAGATTGTTCGTCCCCTTGTCTTCCGTGGTGAAGTAGACGCCGCTATCGTCATTGGCCCACATCAGGCCGAACGGCGCGCGGTCGAATTCCTGGGCCAACGCGCGTTTGTGCTGACCGTCAGCGTCCATCAAGTATAGATGAGAGACCGTGTACGTGTTGTCCGTCTGGTCGTAACCCGTGTAGGCGATGTAGCGGCCATCTGGCGAGACGGTCGGCTCAAGGTCGGGCCCGTTGCGGTCTGTGAGCGACTTGAATTGTCCCGTGCGAATGTTGAATGAGTAGATGTCCTGCCCGCCGCGCAGGTACTCGGCATCTGCCTTGCGCACCGCGCTGAAGACGAGAGTTTCAGAGTCCGGCAACCACTCCGGCGCGTCGTGATTATAATCGCCGTCGGTCAGTTGCCTGGCCGTCCCGCCCGTGTCCGGTATGACGAAGATGTGCATGAAGCCTTCGGGCCTGTAGCCCGTGCCGTCCGAGCGATAGTTGAGACGGTCAACGACGCGCGGCGGCTCGACCCACTTCGCGCCTTCCGGGCGCGCGGGCATGTTGACGTGAAAACTGTTCTTCGCCTGGACCAGCATGTTAAAGGCTATGCGTTTGCCGTCGGGCGACCATTCCAGATTTGTGGGGGGGCGTTCAAGGAAAGTCAGTTGCGTGCCGGGGTCCGAGGCCGTGTCCATCCACTTGACGAAAATCTGCGCGCCCGCCGGTTGGCCCGGCGCGACGTAGGCGAGCCGCTTTCCGTCCGGCGACCAACGCGGCGCAGAGCCTTTGACCAGGAAGCGGTTGCGGCTTCCGTCCGAATTCATGGTCCAGATTTCGCTTTCGTAGCGGTCGTTGATTTTGTCTGTCCAACGACGGGTGTAAACGATCTGGCTGCCGTCCGGCGAAATCTGCGGGGACGAGACATATTCCCAGTCCAGAAAAAGCTCTACGCCGAGCCGGTCTCGTTCAGCCGCGCTCGCATTCTGGACCAGGGCGAAGATGAGCATCACAACGGCAAGGATATTCCGCGTCTGGCGCATCCAGTATCTCCTTCAGCAAATTGTATAGATGGTTGACAACGATTATCGAACGAACGCGACGCGCCTGTCCGGGTAATCGAAGACGATTTTGAAGACTGATAAGAATTCTCTGCCGACGACACCGGCCCCGCCTTCGCGGCTGAGGCCCGCGACCCTGAATCCGGCTTCGGGATTTTTGAATCTATACCCGGCAAGCTCGAACCATTCGATTGTGCCCATCAACTCCTGGTATGCCCCGCCCGCTCCGAGGTTGGTCTCTTCCTTGACCTTGCGACCTTCCAGCAGTTTCTGGTCCTTCAAATATTTCTCATAGAAGGTGACGGTCCCGGCGGTCCCTGTATCGAGTTGAAAGAGTCCCTCACGATTGCCCTCGAAGCGGCAGTTGACGGCGGGCGTCACGTCAATAAAGGAAAGCTCCTGCCACTTGCCACCGCCACTTAGCTTGTAACTCTTCGGGTCATAGAGCGCGATGCTCTTGCCCCCGCCCGTGACCTCCGCGACGACGCGCGCCATCAAAGGATAGCCCACGTAGCCCGCCCTTTTTTCTCCCGGCGGCGCGTTGCGGCCTGTCATGTCCGTGGCGAGGAAAATCGGATTTCTGTACGTCACCCTGCCGAGTTGAAAAGTCTTGCCCTGACGAATCGTCACTTCCTGCGGCTTGCCGTCCGCGCCGCGCGTCTGCGACCTGCCGATGATGGGCAGCTTGAGTTCATCTGCCAGCTTCGTATCAATCTGCATCGAGTCCGAGCCGGTGTCGAAATGAAACCACCCGACATCCCTGCCGTCAACGGACGCGCGCACGTAGAAATGGCCCTGCGCGCCATCGGAGAAAGGGACGCCCTGCGCGACCTTGAGTTCGGCGGGCACGCTGTTGTCGAAGCTGGTGTCTGCGGGAAGCGGTGGGACCGCGAACGGCGCGTTGGCATCCTTCGCAATCTCCGCGACGGACTTGACCTTGTACTCCGTGTCCTTGCCGCGATAGTTGACGCTCGTCCGTTGCGGAAGCCGAAAACCCAACGGCTCTTGATAATCCTTGAGCGTCATCGTGTACGGCCCGCGCTCGTACTCCACAACGAGCGTCGAAGGCAACCACGTCGCGCGGTCCACAACAACCTTCGCCCCGACCAACCCGCCTTCGAGTTTCATGTTGAGCGCGACCTGCTTGTCGTTCGTCTCTGCGGGCAACAGGGAGTAGACGAAGGGCGCGCGTTCGTTCAACCACCAACCGCCTCTGACCCAGGCGGGGATGAGAAGCTTCTCACGCAGGCGTTGCGACAGCGGCGCGGCCACACCCGTACGGTCAACTTGCCAGCCGAATTTTCCATCGTAGCCAAGCGGCCTGTCGTCAGCCGACTTCGTTCCCTGCCTGTATTCTCCATTCGTGCCGAACCACATGGCCGCGCCATCGTCCCCGCTCTCCGCGTAAGACTCTTGAATGATGAAGCCGCGCTTCAAACTCTTCAACTTCGCGTAGCCGACCGCCTTCCGCACATTGTCCAACACTTGCTTGACGGTCAACTCTTTCGCAGACTGCGCCCGCGTCTTCTGCAAAGACTCGCCGCTCAAGAGCAACGACAAACAGACCGCAGCGAGACCGAATCGAAGAGACCAACCCGACAACAAGCGCACATCCCTTTGTCTTGACATGACAAGCTCCTTCGCGTTCGGCGCATCGAATCATCAACCGCATACTGTGTGCATGGACCGCCTAAGCATATTCACTCTGAGCCTTAAGAGCAAGCAGGAATTAGTAAGGCTGAATGATGAGAGACGAGCTATCGAACGGTTGAATAGTTTTTCTTTCATCCTTCACATTGCCGACTTCAGACTTGCTTTTCTGCGCCCTGTTGTTTATCACCTTAGTGTTAATTGAATCTTCGCATCTTCGGAGGTAGAAGGTGATTCCTGTACGCCGCTCTGTGCTGTGTCTCTTCGCTCTCTGCGTGCTGGCCGCGCTCTCTTTATCAGCAGCCGCGCAAGCTGTCAATCCTAATCTTTACCAGAACATGCGCTGGCGCATGATTGGACCATTTCGCGGAGGCCGCACCGTCGGGGCTGCTGGCATCCCGAACCAGCCCAACGTCTTCTACGTCGGCGTCAACAACGGCGGAGTCTGGAAGACTACGGATTACGGTCGCACCTGGACGCCCATCTTCGATGAGCAACCGACGGGTTCGATCGGCGCGCTCGCCGTCGCTCCATCCAACCCGGACATCATTTACGTTGGCAGTGGCGAAGGCTTGCAACGCCCGGACCTCTCGACCGGCGACGGCATCTACAAATCAACTGATGCCGGAAAGACCTGGCAGCATCTGGGCCTGCGCGACGCGCAACAGATAGGCGCGATTATCGTTGACCCGCGCAACCCGGATCGTCTCTTCGTCGCGGTCTTGGGCCATCCTTACGGCCCCAACGAAGAGCGCGGAGTTTTTCGTTCGACCGATGGCGGGCGTTCATTTCAAAAAGTGCTTTACAAAGATGAGAACACTGGAGCCATCGCGCTCGTCTTCGACCCGGACAATCGTCAAATCATCTACGCGGATTTGTGGGCCTCAAGGCAAGGGCCGTGGGAGAACGGCGCGTGGCAGGGACCGGGCAGCGGGCTTTATAAATCAACGGACGGCGGCACGACCTGGCGGCAGTTGACGAAGGGCTTGCCCACTTTTGAACAAGGCTTGGGACGCATCGGCATGACGGTCGCGCCGAACGATTCAAATCGTCTCTATGCGAATGTTGATGCGCCGCAACTCGGCGGCGTCTATCGTTCGGATGACGCGGGCGAGAGTTGGACGCGCGTTAATTCCGAGCGGCGCGTCTGGGGACGCGGCAGCGACTTCGCGGAAGTCAAGGTTGACCCGAATAACAAAGACACTGTCTATGCTGCCAACACTTCGACCTATCGCTCGACCGACGGCGGCAAGACCTTCGTCGCCTGGAAGGGCGCGCCCGGCGGCGATGATTACCACACCATCTGGATTAATCCTTTGAACCCGCAAATCATTTTACTGGCGAGCGACCAGGGCGCGACGCTCACCGTCAACGGCGGGCAGACGTGGAGCAGTTGGTACAACCAGCCGACCGCGCAATTCTTTCACGTCATCACGGACAATCAATACCCTTATTGGGTCTACGGCGCGCAGCAGGAAAGCGGCTCCGTCGGCACGAGCAGCCGGGGCGACAACGGCGCGATTACCTTCCGCGACTGGCGCATCGTCGGCGTCGAAGAGTACGGCTATGTCGCGCCCGACCCGCTCAACCCGAATCTCATCTACGGCGGCAAGGCCACGCGCTTTGATAAGACGACCGGACAGGTCCAGAATATCGCGCCAGAAGCCGTCCGTAGCGGCAAGTATAGATTCGTTCGCACCGCTCCCATCATCTTCTCAACAATTGACCCGCACGTGCTTTTCTTAGGTTCCAACGTCCTCTTCAAAACGACGAACGGCGGCAACAGTTGGGAGATCATCAGCCCGGACCTCTCGCGCGAAGCCCCCGAAGTCCCGACCAGCATAGGCGTCTATCGCAAGCCTGAGATGGCGACTCAACCGCGTCGCGGCGTCATCTACACCGTCGCGCCTTCGCACAAGAACATCAACGTCATCTGGGCCGGAACCGATGACGGCCTCATTCACATCACACGCGACGGCGGCAAGACATGGAAGAACGTAACGCCCGCAGAGATAACTTCATGGAGCAAAATTTCCATCATTGACGCCGGACACTTCGACGCCGCGACCGCCTACGCGGCCATCAATCGCATACGCCTGGACGACCAGCGACCGCACATCTACCGCACGCACGACGCGGGCGCGAACTGGAAAGAGATAACGCGCGGCCTGCCCGACAACGCTCCCGTCAACGTCGTGCGCGAAGACCCCACGCGTCAGGGCTTGCTCTTCGCGGGCACGGAGCGCGCCGTCTATGTCTCTTTCAACGACGGCGACGACTGGCAACCCCTGCGCCTCAACATGCCCGCGACCTCGATTCGTGACCTCGTCATACACGAGGACGATGTCGTCGTCGGCACTCACGGTCGCTCCTTCTGGATACTCGACGACATCACCCCGCTCCGCCAAATCAACGCGCAGGTCGCTTCATCTATGGCCTTTCTCTTCGAGCTGCAACTCGCCACGCGCGTCCAGCGCAACGTCAACACGGACACGCCGCTCCCGCCCGAAGAGCCTGCCGGACAGAATCCACCCGACGGAGCCATCATCAACTACTACTTAGGGTCGGACATTTCTGGACCAGTCACGCTGGAAGTTTTCGACGGGTCGGGCAAACTCGTCCGCCGCTTTGCGAGCACGGACCAACCCGAACCCGTCAACGATAAAGATTACGATGTGCCCACCTACTGGTTTCGCCCCCCGCAAATTCTCAACGCGAAGGCTGGCATGAAAAGGTTCGTCTGGGACTTGCGCTACCCGCCGCCGCGCGTCACGCCGCGCGTCTATCCGATCTCAGCTATTTACAAGGACACGCCCCCTTATCCCGTCGGGCCATTCGTCCCGCCCGGAAAATACAGCGTCAAATTAACGGCGGGCGGGCGCACCCTGACGCAGCCTTTGAACGTCAGGATAGACCCGCGCGTGAAGACGGCTCGCGCCGGGCTGGACCAGCAATTCAAGCTCTCCATGCAAGCCTACGAGGGCATGGAGCAGAGCCGCGAAGCCCTGGACGGGATACGCAAGTTGAGAGCGCAGGTTAAAGAGCTACGCGTGCGCGCGGGCCAGGGCGCGGTCGCGGACGCGCTCCTCTCATTGGACCAGAAAATGGCCGCGCTGGAGACTGACAGCGACGCGCGCCCGGCGGGCGTCGCGGCTAATGCTGGCGAGACTAATCTCACCAGGGTCAACGCCTCTCTAGGTTCTTTATTGGACCTGTTACAGTCAGCCGACGCCGCGCCGACGACGCAGGCCGTGACGGCATCGGCAGAGCTTCAACGCAAGCTCTCGGAATTGCTCTCACGCTGGAACGAGATTAAAGGCCGGGAGGTCAAGACCATCAACGAGCAGCTTCGTCAAGCGGGCCTGCCTGCGCTTTCAATTGAATCGTGAAGGACGGACGGGAGAGTTTGAAGGATGCCAACTTGGAAACTGGTCCTGGAATATGAAGGCACTCGCTATTCTGGATGGCAGAAGCAGCCGCACGCGCGCACCGTTCAGGGCGAACTACTCAAGGCCGCTGAAGCCGTCCTCGCTGCGAAAGTCGAAATCGGCGGCTCCGGTCGAACGGATGCGGGCGTGCATGCGCTCCAACAGGTCGCGCATCTGAAGTTGAAATCAGGCGGCAAGTCTCCAACGCCCAAAGAGCTACTATCGAGCATCAACAAACTTCTCCCGCACGACATCAACATCCTGCAAGTCGAACATGCGCACGCGAATTTTCATGCGCGCCATGATGCCGTCTCTCGTTACTACCTTTACCAAATCGCCACCCGGCGCACGGCGTTCGGGAAGTCCTTCGTCTGGTGGGTGAGAGACCGTTTGAATGTGGAAGCGATGAAGCGGGCCTGCCGCTCGCTCTTGGGGCGACACGATTTCCGCTCTTTCTGTGAGAGCACGGACGCGCAGGCTTCCACTCTCGTGCATGTCTCGACGACGGAGGTTGCGGCCTGCGGCGGCCTCATTCTCTTTCGCATCGGCGCGAGCCATTTTTTATGGAAGATGGTGCGGCGGATTGTCGGCGCGCTCGTCGAGTTGGGCCGTGGAAATTTGTCGCAGGCCGGGATGCAAAGATTGCTCGAAGAATATTCCAACGAGCCTGCGGCGTGGACGGCCCCGCCATCCGGCCTTTTCCTGGAGCGCGTTTTGTACAAAGGCGAGCAGCCACCGGCCACGCTCACACCCGCATTTCCTGTCTGGTGAGAGTTATCTAGCGGCCTCTTCGACTACCGAACATTGGCCCAACATATTTGGCGATTTTTCCGCCCTCGCCTGCGGCCCAGCCCGCGTCGAGTGGTCCGGCGAAGCTCGCTGTATGATAGCCTTCAGCGTTGATACTGGTCCAGCTATTTCCACCGTCGAGCGAATAGTCCGAACCCGAAGGCCCGACCGTCATGAGCGTTGGGCCAACTGTGCCCGGCACGTAAGCCACGCATGATCTATAACCGTTCGGTCCCGGTCCTTTAATGAGCGACCATGTTGCGCCGCCGTCATTCGTGACCGCCACGTTGTCCTTCGCCTCGCGCTCTTTAGTGTAGTCGCCGCCGACCACGACGCCGTGCTTCGCGTCCCTGAACGCGATGGAGAAGATACCCGCCGCCTTGCCGCTTATCAGGCGAGTCGCAGCGACCTTCCATGTGCGGCCTCCATCGTTTGAACGGAAGACGCGCGCGCCCTCCGGTCCACCCGTGCCGAACCAGGCGTTCCCTTTGCCCTGCACGGTGATGCAAGTACCGCTCGCGGCAAACGCGCCCTCGCCTTGAAGGGCCTTTGGCATATTCGCGGCGGGCATCTCTTTCCATGTCAGACCGCCGTCCTCGGTCGTTATGATGAGAAAGCGACCGTCAACAGGGTCGCTGACGGCGATGCCGTGCTGGCTATCCCAGAAGGCCATCGCGTCGAAGAAGGCCGTGGGCCTACTGTTCTTAAACTGCAAGGTCCAGTGCGCGCCGCCATCCGTGGTCTTGTAAATCCTAGACTTCTCGCCTTCACCGATGGAGAGCAGGTAAGCGGTCATGGCATCGAAAGCATCAACGTCGCGGAAATCGAGTTCGGATGCGCCCGCGACTGTGCCAGCCTTCCAGGTCGCGCCGCCGTCAATCGTGCGCGCGTAAGTTCCCTTATCGCCGCTGGCCCATGCGACGTTTTTGTTGACCGCGCTGACGCCGCGAAAGCGAACGGTGGTCCCACTGGATTGCGCCGCCCACTGTGCCGTTGCGAGACCTGCATGGAGAGTGAAACAGAGCATGAGAATGATGCTATTAAACATAAAGGTCATGGTTCATGTTGAAGCTTTAAGAGGCTGGCGGGACGTTAGTACATCTTCGATGGCATCACAAGCCGTGCTCGCTCCGTTCTCTTCGCGGACTCGTTGGCCGACCTGCGCGGCCCTCGTTTGATAATCAGGTTTGGCAAGCAACTCGGATAATTGGTCCAGAACGTTAGGGAGCGTATAACGGCTGCGCGGGAGCACGCGCCCGACGCCGAGTTCCGCGCAGCGTCGCGCATTGTCCGGCTGGTCCTGGCCGTAGGGAACGACGAGCATGGGCTTTCCGGCTCTCAACGCCTGGCCCGTCGTGCCTATGCCGCCTTGATGAACGATGAGAGAGGCGCGCGGCATCACCAGGCTGTGCGGTGCGTAATCGAAGGCGGCGATGCTTGGCGGCAAACTCATCTGCGGGCGATTGCGCGCGTCGCCTATGAGGAGCAGGGCGCGTTGCTTTAACTGGCGCGCGGCTTCGATGCTGATGTCGTAAAAGTCCTGCGCAATCCAGACCGCCGAAGAACCTAGCGTGAACAGAATCGGCGGCTCGCCTTCATCCAGAAAGCGCAGGAGTTCGGGCGCGGGCGGCTCTTCATCCTTGCGGTCGTACACGGGAAAGCCCGTGATGATTGTGTGCGGCGGGAAATCCGGCTGGACCTGCGCGAGCACGGATGAGAAGAGCGCGAGCACTAAGGTGGGCGAATGCTGTCCCTCGAAGATAGGGTTCTTGCCTACGGGCATTCCCAGTTCCCTGCGCAGTCGTCGGATAGGTTCCCACCAGGACCAGGTTGTTCTCTTCCCTAGCCCTATCACGAGCTTTGAGATTGTCGGGTGGAGATTGACCACGCTTCTGAGATAAGGATACTGCGGAACGGTCGGCGGGTCGTAAGCGGAGACGAACGGAATCGGCGCGAGCACGGTCGAGACCCACTTGACGCCCGTCTTCTCCGCGATGAGCGCGCCGATGGGAGGCACAGAATGTGTGAGCAGAAGGTCCGCCCCGCCGTCCGCTTCAATAGCATTCATCGCATCCTCATACGTCTCTCGGATGTGTGCTATCAAGAGTTCACGAAAGACATAGCGCGGACCATCGCGCATGTTGGTCGCGCGACGAACCATCTCGTCCGCCTCCTTACTATCCGGCTGCGGCAGGTCCGGTCTCATCTTGTGAAAACAGATTCCGGCGTCCTCTATCTTCTCGCGGTAGAAGGGCGAGGTGGCGATGACCGGGCGATGGCCGCGCGCCTTCAACTCAAGCGCGAGGGCCATGTACGGATGCAAGTCTCCGAACGAACCCCAGGTGGCGATGACCACTCTTTTTCCATCGCTTGATTCAAGCATTATTGGATGCTCATCTCTTATGCGGGCCGTCTAGTTTGAACATCAGGGCGGGCACTTCCGCCAGGAGTTCGCGCGCGAGAAATCCTATTGGGCCCACTCGCTTCGCCAGCCTATCGCCCGCGCTGCCGTGCAGGTAGACGCCCCAGATGGTCGCCTGCAAAGGTCTCGCGCCGCGCGCCGCCAGCCCCGCGATGATGCCCGACAGCGTATCGCCCGAACCCGATGTCGCCAGCCCGACGTTGCCCGTCCGGTTGCAATAACTCTCTTCGACGCCGGGCGCGGCGATGTGCGTCTGCGCGCCCTTCAGGGCGACCACCGCGCGCAAACTACGCGACGCCCGCCTCGCCGTCAATAGCGGGTCTCTCACGATTGACGACTTATCTTCTCCGAGCATGCGCGCCATCTCGCCCGCGTGCGGCGTCAGCACGACTTCGCCCTTGAGATGATGCAAACACTTCGCGTCGGCAGAGACGCATGCGAGGGCCGCCGCATCCAGAATCATTGTTGGCCCATTAATCTCCGGCAACAACTCTTTCAACAAACGCACGACCGCCTCTTCTTCAATCATTCCAGGTCCAATAACCACCGCCTGCACTCTGCTCGCGTGCTCCGCGATGATGCTGGCGGCGGAGAGCGCGAGCGCGCCCTTCTTCGTTTCGGGCAGGGCGAAGACGCGCGCCTCCGGAATCGCCGTCGCCACCAATTGAGAGATACTGCGCGCCGTCGCAATCTGCAATTTTCCGGCCCCGGCCCTCAGGGCCGCCGTCGCCGCCAGTATCACCGCGCCCGGCATCTCCGACGCTCCGCCGACTACGAGCACGCGCCCGCGCTCATCCTTATCATCACTATCTTCCGGCTGCGGCAACGCGAAACGTTTCAAGACGGACGGCGTGATGATGAGAGAACGCGTGTCTCTCATCCGGCTCCTTGATTTTTTGGTTCTGCGCGCTCCTGATTTTTCTAAGGCACTCGGCATCTCATTCTCATTTCTATTTCGGAGCGACGGGGACATCTGGTTTCGTCGTCACCTCTGCGCCGGAATCTTCGAGGGGCGCGACGAAGTTGAAGTGACAGAGCGCGAGTTTGCCTCGCTTGCCGAGGTTCGGCGCGAACTCGTAGGAGGTGACGGAGCAGTTCGCCACTTCCTGTGCTTTATCAATGCCGAGTATCTGCTCTTCGGTCATGCGTTCGAGCAGGTAGCGCAGGCAGAGGACGACGACTTGATGGCTGATGATGAGGACGCGCTCGCGGCGGTAATCGCGCGTGATGGTATCAATCACGCTGCGCAGGCGCAGGATGACATCGCACCAACTCTCGCCGCCGGGCGGGCGATGATAAAATTTGCCGAGCGCGGTTCGCGCCGCAGCCTGCTCCGGGTACTTCGCCTGAATGCCAACGCGCGTCAGGCGGTCAAAGATACCGAACTCCTTCTCACGCAATCGCTCGTCAACCAGGAACGTGATGTCTTGACGGTCAATCCCTGCCGATTCCAGGACCAGCTTGGCGGTCTCTCTGGCGCGCGTGTATGGCGAAACGAGGACGACGTTGGGCCATTCCTTCGGAGACATCTCCGCGTACCAGCGACCGAGCGCGCGCGCCTGTCTTTCGCCGAGCGGCGAAAGCGGCACATCAACATCTCGCGTCGCAATATCTATCACGGGCAGCCCCGCCTCCTCCGCCGCATTGCGCGCCACGTTGCCCGCGCTCTCGCCATGTCGCACGACCCATATCGCGTCCGGCCATTTCTGCTCATGCACATTCATGCCATCGTCTCCGCCAGGTAAAAGTTAAGAGAGGAACACGGTCCTTCACCCTCTTGCTCATCCGACCTCGTTATTCCGCGCGGCGGCCTCTTCATTCAAAGCGGTGAGCCAGGAGGGCGAAGCTGGCGAAACGCTCTCTTTGCCTTTGAGGCGATGGCGGCCTATGCCGCCGGGGCCGGGCAGCAGTTTATTGACGAGGCCGAGCATGTCTTGCGTGAGGCCCGGAAAGAGTCCATGGAACTTGACGGCCAACTGGGCCTGAATCGAAAGCACAATCTCGGCCTCGCCGCGCTTGCACGCGCTGATAATCTGTCGCGCCGCTCGCTCCGCCTGCATAGAAGAGACCGGCAGCGCGTCGCTGATACTGAACCACGCGTACTCCGCGCGATGCTGTCCTTTAAAAATCGCGTTGCGCGGGCTGCCCGTTCGCATCAACCCAGGGCACACGGTCGTGACGGCGATGCCGTCCTTCGCCAACTCCGAACGCAACCCTTCGGAGAGACCGACCAACGCGAACTTGCTCGCCGAGTAAGGGAGCAGATGCGGGACGCTTATCTTGCCGCCGATGGAAGAGATGTTGACGATGCGCCCGTCGCCGCGCTCGCGCATCTGCGGCAGCACGGCGAGCGTCGTGTAGAGCGGTCCCCAGAAATGCACACGCATCGCCTCTTCGTAATCTTCAATCGTCATCACCTCGACTGGTCCAACCTGTATCACGCCCGCGTTATTGACCAGCACATCAATTTTGCCGAAGTGAGAACTGATGGCCTCTACCATGCGCCCGACCTGCTCTCTATCTGTCACATCGCATGTGAGCGAAAAGACCTCCGCGCCATGCTTGACCAAATCCGCCTGCGCTCTTCCAAGCTCATCCGCATCACGCGCGCAAATCGCCACGCGCGCGCCCTCGTTGGCAAACTCGCGCGCCATCACCAGGCCCAGCCCGCGCGAGCCTCCGGTAATCAACACGGTCTTACCGCGCAAGTCATACTCCTGCCATTTCTTCAACAACGCACGCGCAGCCAGCAAAGCCCCCATGCCCGCCGCCGCCAGCAACAATCCATCCCGCCCTTGATTACTCATCGCTCCCCCTTTAACAATCTGCTCATTTGAATTCGGCCACGACCGGCGTGTGGTCCGAAGGTCTTTCCCAGCCGCGCGGCTCCTTGTCTATCCATGCTCCCGTGCAGCGCGCGGCGAGCGGAGTTGAAACCCAGATATGGTCTATACGCAGTCCCGCGTTGCGACGAAAAGAGCCTTGCCTGTAATCCCACCAGGAAAAGTGCCCGCCCTCTTCCGTGTGCATCCTGAAGGCATCAGTGAAGCCCCATCCCTTAATCTCATCGAGCGCGGCGCGTTCCCTCTTACTGAAAAGGATACGTCCCTGCCACAGGTCCGGGTCATGCACATCAAGCTCTTCCGGCGCGACGTTAAAATCGCCGCACAACAGAACCTGCTCGCTCTCCTTATAATTCTTATCGAAGAGCGCGCGCAGCCGCTTCATCCATTCGAGTTTGAAGCGATACTTATCAGTGCCCACCGCCTGCCCGTTCGGCACATACACGTTGACGATTCTCACGCCCTTCACCGTCGCCGCTAAGAGACGCGCGTGCGCTCCCTCTTCATCATCCTCAAACCCGCGCCGCACATCCTGCGCTTCGACCCGCGACAGGATAGCCACTCCGTTATAAGTGCGCTGCCCGTAAACTTCGGCCCTGTATCCCAACTCCGCGAACGCCTCCGCCGGAAACTTATCATCAGTGCATTTCGTCTCCTGCAAGCACAGAGCATCCGGCCTCGCCGTCTCCAACCATTTCAGGACCAGCGGCAAGCGCGCCCCCACAGAGTTCACATTCCAGGTCGCAACTTTCATAACTTTTGAAAATACCCTTCACAGTGTAGCGATGAGAGAAGCCAGGAGCGCGCCGCGCCGCGCGATGCCGTCAACGATGATGTGCTCGTGAACAGCATGTGCCCCGTCTCCCTCTATGCCGAGTCCGTCCAGCACGGGCGTGCCCCGCGCCGCGATAAAGTTTCCATCTGACGCGCCGCCGACGCTCGCTTCGCCAAGCTCAAAATCGAGCAGCGACGCCAGCCGCCGCGCATGTTCATACAACTCTGCAACCTTCCCTGTACGTTCAAGCGGCGGGCGATTGATGCCGCCCTCTATAGAGAGCCGCACGCGCTCATCGAAAGGTTTCAAACTTCGTATCTCTCCCTCAATCCGCCGCGCCTCTTCAAGCGTGCTGAAGCGCACGTCAACCTCCGCGAACGCCTCCGCCGCGACCACGTTGGAACTCGTGCCGCCACGCACCACCCCGACATTAACAGTCGTGCCGCGAGCCGTCTCGCCCAGCGCGTGCAGGCTCTGAATTTGCCGCGCCATTTCCAGAATCGCGCTCGCGCCCTTCTCCGGCTCCAACCCCGCGTGCGCGGCTCGACCGTGAACGAGAACTTCGAACGTGCCGGTGCCCTTGCGAGCGGTCTTCAACGCACCGCCGTCGGCACTCGGT
>JAXDFO010000031.1:0-3499 GCA_034665545.1 Blastocatellia bacterium | reverse complement strand
TGCTCGCTTACTTTAATACGGATTTTGCAGAATCCATAAAATGATTTTGAGGAACGCATTAATGAGAATTAACCCTTAGAAAATCATGCTGCCAGTCTTTGACATGGCTTATGGTTTCGGTCCAATGTTACTGTGCGACAGCAATTGCTAGACTACCAACGTCGGCGATCTCTCCTTCTCCATAAAACATACGCCCCTCATCATCAATCATTGATGCCAGCCTTCTACGCCCCTTCCAGGACGTTATGCAGCCAAGAGCATGGCAGCCAGCCGATTCATCTCCTTCAATAACGTAAAACTTTGCCGCAACCTGCGCTCGATTTCGCAACTGCCAATCATAGTGCTCTCCGTGAGGGGCGAGGAGAGAACGAAAGTTGAGGCGCTCGACGCGGGCGCGGACGACTACGTGCCCAAGCCTTTCGGGATGGACGAACTGCTGGCGCGCCTCCGTGCCGCGCTCAGACGAGTGCAGGCGGCGAAAACGGATGATGCCATTTCACCCGTTCTGGAAGTCGGAGATTTCCGTATTGATCTGGAAAACCGCAGCGTCACCGTCAAAGGCTCTGAGGTGCATCTGACGCCGAAGGAGTATGACCTGATGGTCTACCTCGTCAGCCATCCCGGCAAGGCGCTGACACACCGCACACTGCTGACTTCTATTTGGGGCGGAGAGTCTGCGGAACAGACGGAGTATCTGCGCGTCTTCATCGGTCAATTGCGAAAGAAGGTCGAGCCGGAGCCAGCCACGCCGCGTCACATTCTGACAGAGCCGTGGATCGGCTACCGCTTTGATCCGGGCGCGTAGAATATCCTTTCGAGCCTCACAATCCTCCTTATAAAACATTTACGAACATTTTATCCCCTTCTTATACGCGCGGGAGTAGCATCTCTTTTGAACGGGTTCAGAGCGGCATCCCGTGATTGAAAATTTGTCTGCCGAAGTTATTCGCCGCGCCTGAAAGGGTGTCCGGCGAACAACGCGGGGGAACCAATGTTCTTACGAGCGTCATCGCTCGCGGGACATGGGGCGTATCGCAGGAAGGTTGCCGTCAGGAAACCTTCGCGGAGGACACTTCTCTGTCCCAGCCCGTCAGCTAACCTCGTAGGCTTTGTGAGAAGGGCACGAAAAGGTCTCGCGGTCGTAGAGAGAGCGCGCGCAGCTTGTGCTTCGCGCGCTCTCTTTTTGTCGCAGGACGAGGTGAAACATTGAAGAGAGATAACGAATCGCTGAAGGAAATGAAAGAGACTGAGGCCCGCCTGAAAGAACTATATCTCGCCACGCGGCATGGCGGGTGGAGGTGGCAAGCCGTGGGCGCGGTGTCGGGCCTGGCCAGTGGAATCATCGCGGCCATCCTGGGAACGCTGCTGTCGGCCTGGGCCTGGATGCCGGGGGCTGAGACGGTCGTCGGCCTCTCCCTGCATGGCGCGGGAAGCCTTCTTCTCCTCTCGACCATTCCACTGTTAATTCTCGGCGCGTGCTGTCTGGACCTTCTGGAAACGCGGATGGGGACGAGCGAACAAGTCAGTTCAGTTGATGTCATCAAAGCGGTGGGGCGGAGCGGTCATGCGCGGGCGCGCGTCATAGCAATCGCTGTGCTCGTTGTGCTGCTTGGCGGGATACATTTAAGGACACAGGCACAACAGACTATCTTCAACGTGCCAACCACTGACGTACTCGACGAAGGCAAGGTGTACGGAGAGTTGGACGCGAGCTTTAAGCCAAACGATTCTGAGGCCGTCAAGCGTTTCTCTTCGTTCGTTCCGCGCGTCGTGGTTGGCGCTGGCGGGCACGTCGAAGTCGGCTTGAATCTCACAGGCAATATCCAGCCGGGACCGGACACGACGACGCTCGTACCTGCCGTTAAGTGGAAATTCTATCAAGGCACAGAGAACGGCATCGCCCTCGCTGCTGGCGATCACCTCTTCGTCCCCGTGCGCCATCGCGCCTACAACGTCGGCAATTATCTCTATGTCGAGATTAGCAAGACCTTCAAAGCGGGCACGCGCCTGACGGCGGGCGGCTACGACTTCACAAAGAATGTGGTGGCGGCGAGCAATCGGGCGGGCGGGCAGTTCGGTTTCGAGCAACCCGTCAATAAACGGCTGACGCTCGCCGCAGATTGGTTTACAGGTAAACACTCTGCCGGTTACTTCACGCCGGGCGCGGTCTTCAAGCTCAGCCCGAAGCTGACGGGTTATGTCGGTTATTCGCTCGGCAATACTAATCTGGCGCGCGGCAATCACTTCTTTCTGCTGGAACTCGGCTACAACTTTAATTGAGGGGAGGACGCTCTTTGATGCTTGATCTGATTTTTATCGCGGCGACTGTAGCGTTCTTCGGATTAGCAGTCGCCTACGTGCGCGGATGTGAAAAATTGCAGTAAGGGGAAAGCCGGATGAATCTCGAATCCGTTGTCGGACTAATAGTCTCCGCATTGCTGCTCGTCTATCTGGCTGACGCGCTCTTGCGCCCGGAGAAATTCTGAGATGACTATCAACGGCTGGCTCCAAATTCTGTTCTTCTTCGCGCTCATTCTCGCGGTCACAAAGCCTCTGGGTCTCTTCATGGCGCACGTCTTCAACGGCGAGCGCACGTTTCTCGACCCGGCGTTGCGTCCCGTTGAGAAGCTCATCTATAGATTGACCCGCGTGGATGAGACGCGCGAGATGCATTGGACCGAGTATGCCATCACGATGTTGCTGTTCAATCTGGTGACGATGGTCGCGCTCTATGCGATGCAGCGGCTTCAGAGCGTCTTACCGTTCAATCCGCAGGCTCTCGGCGCAATCGAGCCGGGTTCGTCCTTCAACACTGCGGCCAGTTTCACGACCAACACGAACTGGCAAGCTTACGTGCCGGAAGTGACGATGAGTTACCTGACGCAGATGGCCGGGCTGGCCTTTCACAACTTCGCTTCGGCGGCAGTTGGCATCACGCTCGCCATCGCTTTCATACGCGGCATCGCGCGACGCGAGAGGCAATCAATCGGCAACTTCTGGGTGGACCTGACGCGCGCTCTGCTCTGGGTCTTACTGCCCTTCTGTATCGTCGGCACGCTCCTGCTCGTCTCGCAGGGCGTGGTGCAGAACTTGAGGCTCTATGACACGGCACTGTTAGTGGATAAGCAGACTGTTGAAGTTGATAAAAGGGACGCGAGCGGTAACGTCATCAAGAGCGCGGATGGCACAACCGTCAAAGAGTCGCAGGTAGTTACTACACAGACCATCGCGCAAGGGCCGGTCGCTTCGCAGGAAGCCATCAAGATGTGGGGCACGAACGGCGGCGGCTTCTTCAACGCCAACAGCGCGCACCCGTTTGAGAATCCGACGCCCTTCTCAAACCTCATAGAGATGTTTGCCATCTTCGCCGTCTCAGCCGGGTTGACCTACACGCTCGGTCGCATGACCGGTTCGCAGAAACACGGCTGGGCTGTGTTCGCCGCTATGGCAGTGCTCTTTTTCGCCGGAGTGATTATCGCTTACAGGGCGGAGGCGCATG
>JAXDFO010000030.1:0-2835 GCA_034665545.1 Blastocatellia bacterium | reverse complement strand
CATCCTCGGTCAACAAAGGCAGTTGGTGAAGACGCGCTTGAGGCTCTCGGATGATGGCCGCGAGTAAGGTCTGGAAGTGAGTGCTCATTCGCTGGATGGTCTCAGCCTCGAACAGGTCCGTGCTGTACTCCCATGTTCCAAACAGGCCATCCTGCGTCTCTTCCATGGAGAGCGAGATATCGAACATCGCCGTTCCGGCATCAGCCGCTACATGGCTCAGTCGCAGGTCTTGCAATTCGAGCGATGGCCGGGGAGCGTTTTGCAGAACGAACATCACTTGAAAGAGCGGCGAGTGGCTCATGTTCCGTTCAGGCTGCATCTCTTCGACAAGCTTCTCGAACGGCAAGTCTTGATGCGCATAGGCTCCGAGGCAGACCTCGCGCACGCGTTCGAGCAGGTCCAGGAATGTGGGGTCGCCGGACATGTTCGTGCGCAGGACCAGCGTGTTGATGAAGAAGCCTATGAGGCTTTCCAACTCCGCGCGGTTGCGGTTGGCGATGGGCGAACCCGTGAGGATGTCTTCCTGCCCCGTGTAACGATAGAGCAGAGTTTGAAAGGCGGCCAGCAGAGTCATGAACAACGTCGCGCCCTCGCGCTGGCTCAATGCGCGCAGAGACTCCATGAGGCTCTGCGGCAGGAACATGGAGCGGGCCGCGCCCCTGTAAGTTTTGACGGGCGGGCGCGGGTAATCCGTGGGCAATTCAAGAAGGGCCGGAGCGTCCCTCAATTGCTCCTTCCAATAGGCGAGTTGCTGTTCCAGGACTTCTCCCTGAAGCCGCTCGCGCTGCCAGTAAGCGAAGTCCGCGTATTGAATCGGCAACGCTGGAAGCGGTGACACGCCGCCCGCCGCGAATGACCCGTAGAGCGCGGCGACTTCTCGTATCAGGATGCCTATGGACCATGCATCACTGATGATGTGATGCATGTTGAGGAGCAGCACGTGTTCCCTCTCGGACAGGCGAAGCAGGCTCGCTCTCAATAATGGTCCTGCGGCGAGGTCGAATGGTCGCAGGCTCTCTTCAAAGGCCAGGCGCGACACTTCCCTCTCTAGCTCGTCGGGCGGAAGATGGGCCAACTCTATCCCGCTTAATTTGAAATCCAGAGTCGCGGCGATACGCTGCACGGGCTGCCCTTCGACCGCCGCGAAGCTCGTGCGTAAGACTTCATGACGATTGATTAGTTCAAGGAAACTCTCCTTCAACGCCTTGACGTTGAGCGCGCCGGTGAGGCGGACTGCCGCCGGAATGTTGTAGACAGAGCTACCGGGTTCTAACTGGTCCAGAAACCAGAGCCGTTGTTGGGCGAAGGAGAGCGGCAACTCAACGTCTCTTGGGGCGCGTTTAAGGGGCGCGGATTCCAAAGCCTGCTCCGTGGCCTGGGCCGATGCCTTTTCACGAAGCCAGAGCATGAGCAGCGATTGCTGTTCGGGCGTCAGGTCTTCAAGCCCCGCCAGGCCGTCCGCCGCACTACGGCTCGCGGCTGCGTCATGCGACGATTGAGGCCCGGCATCAAGAAAGGAGGGCTGGCTCGTCTTCGATTGTTGGTCCAGACTTTTAAGAAAATCTTCAAACGAATCGAAGCTCAGCCGCTCGATGAAATTCCTGGCGGTCTCGCGCGCCGTCGCGGATTGCCTCTCGTACAACTCTCTATCAGAGAGCAAGCTTGAGAGAGCGTCGCGCCAGGGCTTGATGTCCTGCGCGGGCACGATGGGCAGCGGCAGCATGTTCTCATTCAATCGCTCGCCGAACTGCTCTATGGGCCGCACGGGCAAGAGAAAATCGGTTCCGAGTTTGGCTTCCGGCAGTCCGCCGACGTTGCTCGCCAGCACTGGAATGCCGCGCAGCATCGCTTCGACCGCCGTCAAACCGAAAGACTCTTCCCACAACGAAGGCATCAGCAGCACGCGCGTGCGCGCCAGAATTTTGTCTATCTCCGGCGAGGGTTCGAGCAGGCGCACGTTGGGCAAGTCTTCTAGCGCGCGGCGGTCTTCCTCCACAGTGCCCCAGGTCAAGACCGCGCCGAACTCCACATCGAGCATCGTTCGCGCCAGGTCCAGAAATATGTTGATGCCCTTGATGGCGCATGGATTAATCATCGTGATGAGACCGTCCGCGAAGCGACCGAAGTCTGGAAACGGTCCCTGGCCGTAACAGGGAAAATAGATCGGAGTGGATTCGAGGCCCGACCATTTGCGTATGTAGCGGGCCGTGTAGTCGCTGATGGAGACGATGCCCGCGACCTGTTCGATGAGCCTGGTCCTGGAATGGCTGGGGAAGAACGCCTGTGGGCCAAAGGGCAGAAACGAGACGGTGTAGACCAGATAGACGACCTTGCCCGGATAGATTTTGAGGACGGCATCCAGCAAATTATGCGAAGGGTCTTCGGACGAGAGCAACACCCAATCAGGCGTGAACTCTTCTATGCGCTCCATCAGGTAGTTTCGCAAACGCGAAGGCTCCTTGATGGCATGGACCGTCACGCCGTTCACTTTGAAGATGTCTGCCCGCTCATCCGAAGAGACGTGCGCCCCTTGCGCGGCCATGCCCTCTACAAACTCTTCATGCGTGACGGGGCTGGGAACGCCGAGCGCGGGCACGATGACCTGCATGTCGTGTCCCTTCTCCGCGAGTCCCTCTGCGAGCGCGCGATTCAGTTTGTTGGCCCCGCCCAGGATGGGAAAGTAGGGCAGGTTCATGGTCAATAGAATCTTCATTGAGAGTTGCCCCTCTTCTCCAGCATGCTCTTGACTTCATGCGGCGAGAGTTGCTTCAGTTGCCTGAGCATCTGCGCAAGGTCCGTCTCGCTCTCCCGTTCGACCTGCCTGGCAAGAATAGC
>JAXDFO010000029.1:0-3875 GCA_034665545.1 Blastocatellia bacterium | reverse complement strand
GAAGCATAGGGCAGGTAAATAATCGGCTTGCCCTTGACGCGAAACGTCGGGCCTTTAACACGCACGCGGTCGCCCGTCTTGACCTCCACCCGCCTGGACCTGAAACTCCACTTCGGCACGTCGTCTTCGCAAGCGGTAATCTCCGCGTTGTCCGCGACGATGGTCGTGAGGCTCACGCGTTCGACGCGGTCGGCTGTGAAGTAGATGCGCGTGCCGTCCTGCGTGCGGTTGGTGAAGCCCGTCGAGTTGAGGAAGAAGCCGGTCTTGGTCCTGTAATTCCACTCCGAGCGAGAGCCCGTGATGCGTTGCTCGTCGCCCTGGTCGAAGACGACGCTGCCCTCCGCGATGACCTTGTTCGTCGCCTCGTAGACCGTCACCTTGTCCGCCTGCAAGCGGTACGTCCCGATGCGCGCGTCAACGTTGCCCTCGTAAGTAAAGATGCGCGCCTCCTTCGGCCCCGTCGCGGTCTGCTTGTCCGCGTCAATCCGCAACTCTTCGGTCGAGAGAGAGGCGTCCGCCTTCGTCACGGGCAGGCGCGGGCGAATGGGTTGGTCCTGCGTCAGTGGATTGACGTTGGGCGTGTCCGTGATGGGATTGGCAATCTGTCTTTCAACCGGGTTCGGCTGTTGGGCCAACGCCGTTCCCGGTCCAGAGGCAAGCAGAAGCAGGAGCGCCGCACACGCGAACGCCGTTGAGGCATAACCGTTGAGAGCGAGAAAAGGGATGCGCAAAGACGAGCCGAAGACCTCCAGAGGCCGAGCAGAAGCGTGCCCTCTCGCAAACCCTTTCGGGGCCTGTCAAACGACCACGCCGTTGTGATTTCAAACCGACGCCGATGCTAACATAAAGCAGTGGCGAAGGGAAAAGGAGTGATGCGCGAGAGGCCGGTTTGCATAGATGCGCGCGGTCTGAGAAGATTATCGAAAGCGAGCCAGCAACAACGTCAGTTTGAATCTATAACAAAATGGTATTCACCACAGAGACACGGAGAACACGGAGTTGGCACAGAGGCTTGCTGCTGCTCTGTGCCAACTCCGCGTCCTCTGTGCCTCTGTGGTGAACGCTTTGTTCTATAAAACGTCAATGTCAACCAAGCTTTCCGAAAATCAGGAGCAGCCAGCCAGTGAAGAGTTGATTGACGTGCGGCAATTAATGGCCCAGTCGTCAATCGAGGAATTGAACCACCTGGCGGAAGAATACTTTTCGCGCCTGGCTGACTGGAATTATCATCTATCGAAACCCTTCGGCTCGCTGGACGAGACGCCCCAACTGCTCATCAACTTCGCCGTCATCCTTCAAGGTCTCTCGCTCTGTCAGGGGATGACCGTTCTTGAGTTCGGCGCGGGGACCGGCTGGGCCTCTCGTTTCCTGAGCCAGTTGGGATGCCGCGTCATCTCCGTTGACGTGTCCGAGACGGCCCTGCGCATCGCCGCAGAACATTACAAACGCCTGCCCGTCATCGGAGACAAGCCCGCCCCGCTCTTTCTCAAATTCGACGGCCATCAATTGAACCTCCCGGACAAGAGCGTGGACCGCATCATGTGCCTCGACGCTTTTCATCACGTCCCGAACCCGTCGCGCGTGCTCGCTGAGTTGAGCCGCGTGCTGAAGGACGGAGGCATCGCGGGCTTCGCGGAGCCTGGGCCGGAGCATTCCAAATCGCCGCAGTCGCAATACGAGATGAAGACCTTCAAGGTCGTCGAGAATGATGTCAACGTTCATGAAATCTGGATGGACGCGCAGGCCGCAGGTTTCACAAAGATGAAGCTCGCAATCTTCAACGTCCCGCCCTTTCATCTTGAGATGGAAGAGTTCGATGACTTTCTGCAAAACGGGGCGGCGAGCCAGCGTTACGCCGAAGCCGTCTCAGGCTATATGCAGAGCCAGCGAAACTTTTTTCTCTACAAGGGAGAACCCGCGACGACCGACAGCCGCTTTCGCAACGGACTCAGCGCGGCCATCAGCATCACGCCGCCCTTCATCCACGCGCGAGAGGGCGAGACCATCACGGCGCACGCCGTCATCACTAACAACAGCCCGTCCGTCTGGCTGCCCAGAAGCGCGGGCCTCGGCGCGGTCCATCTGGGCTGCCACGTCTACGCGAGCGACGGCAAACTCTTTCGCCACAGCTATCACTGGGAAGCCCTCACCCCTGGCGAGGGCCGCCCTATCCTCCCGCATGAAACGATAGAAACGGAAGTCCACATCCCCGCGCTGCCGAAGGGCCATTATCTTCTTGAGTTCGACATGGTCAGCAACGACGTGTGCTGGTTCGCCCTCAACGGCTCGCAGCAAGTTCGCCTCGCGCTAGAAGTTCTTTAAGCGAGCATCACATCCGACAATTTCCATGAAAGCCATTTGAATGAAAATAATCTCACGCACATTACTGGTCCTGTTACTGGCCCTCAGTTTCAGCGCATGTTCCGCGAGCAAGCCTCAGCAGGCACAGGCCAACGCGAGCGAAAACGCGCAAGCGGACGGCGGGGCATCCGCAACAGCATCAAGCACGGCGAGCAACGCGGGCGCGGAGAGCGGCGCGCGTGTTGAAGGGCAAACCTATCGCGGCATCCTCGGCAAAAATTCCATAGAGATGAAGCTGCGACGCGATGGCGAGAATCTTTCCGGGACATATTTCTACGAAGGCATCGGGCAAGACCTCACGCTCAAGGGGCGCGTTGATTCGCGCGGCACGCTCTCGTTACAGGAATTCGACGCGAGCGGTAAGCAGACCGGAAAGTTCGCTTGCAAGCTGACGAATGAATCGGACCAGGAACCCGCCGCCAAGATTGAAGGTGACTGGTCCAAGCCGGACGGCAGCGCGGTCAATCACGTCTCCCTCACGGAGCAGCACGTAGAGTTCAACGGCCCCTCGCACGTCGTCTCCAAAACCATCAAAGAGCGCAAGCCCTCCATCAATGCCTCTTACCCGCAGCTTACCGGCGGCAACGACCCGGCCATCGCCAAATTCAACGAGCGCGCGCAGGCCATCATCACCAAAGCCATCAAAGAATTTAAGGAGGGAGAGCCTGACCCGGAGCGCAGCGACCTCTCGATTAACTATAACGTCATGCTCGCCACAGACGACCTCATCAGCGTTGAGTTTCTGGAAGACTCTTACGCGGGCGGCGCGCACCCGGACTCGACCTACTACACTTTAAACTACGACCTGCGCGCGAGCCGCGAGCTACAACTCAAGGAGATGTTCAAGCCCAACGCCGATTACAAGAAAGCCATCCGGCAATACGCGCTCAAGGACATCAACGCGCGCGCCAAAAAGGAGGCAGAGCAGGAACACCTCCCGCCCGACCAGCAAACGGATGAGCTTTTCTCGCAGGACCAATTATCCGACTGGACCGGCTGGACCATGACGCGCCGTGGCATCCTCGTCTACTTCGACTTGCCCCACGCCGTCGCCTTCTTCAGCAGAGAGTTCATCCCCACCCGCGTCATCAAAGACCAACTCGACCCGCAAAAAGCAGTCATGAAGTAGAAGAGATGAAGGATGAGAGACGAGCTATTGAACGGTTGAATAGCTCTCCTCTCATCCTTCATCTCAACCACTTCCGACTTGCTCTCTCACACCATAGCGATGCTGAAGCGGGCAGCGAAGAGGGCGGCCATGAGGGCGAGCAGCGCGATGAAGACGGCGCGGATGGTCTGGTCCAATCGCGGGCGGCGACCGGCGACGGAGAGGACCAGGAATACAGGGAAGATGAGCATCACGTAGCGGTCAACGCCCTGCAAGCTGAGCGATGAGAGAGGCACTATCACTGACAACAGTGTGAACAGTGCGAAGGCCCAAGCCCTTCGCTTGATGAGCACGAAGGCGCAGCCGAAGGCCAGCATCGCGGAGGCGAAGTTTAATAGTTTGAAGT